>QHCE01000038.1 GCA_003243955.1 Acidimicrobiales bacterium
CACCTATCCGCGCAATCTCTAAGCTGCATGGCGTCCTCCTGCCAGAAAATCAAAAGAAGCATAGCAGCAGCTCAAAGGCTTTTTAAGAGAATCGTCTAATGCTTTTAAGAAAACTGGCCACTATTTTATGAGAGAACTAGCCAGCGTGGGTCCAGCGGGCGATATCGATTACACGACTCTAGTGTGGGCCAGTATGCATCGCTGCCGGGCGTGCCTGCTGCGCGAAGTAGCGTTTGGTCAAAGCTGGGCCCACCGCGCCAATCATCCAGGCCAACGATAAGACCGCTGCGCACACGGCAAACACCAGTGATAGCCGCGGTAGCCCTCCTACCGCAACTCCCCCAACTGTTAGACCTACGGCGAAACCTAGATAACCGAGCTTTGCCATACGGGCGCGGATGTCTTCAGCGCCCACCTTTGCCGCGACTTTGGCCACCACAGCGGCATGTGCAGCCGTACTCACTGCGGCCGCGGCACCAGCCAGCAGCAACAGAACAGATAGCACCACACCACGCTCAGCAAGTATCAGCGGAAACTGCGCCAAGACAACCAGCGAAAGTGCCGTCCTATAGCGGCTGCGCGCGTCAACATGACTGTGCGGTAAACCAGCCCACAACCCTCCCACAAAACCGCCAGCCGCCCACACGGCCAACAGCACACCCGCAAGCCAAGGACGGCCGATCTCCTCTCGAGCGAATCCGGTCACCGTGACTGTGAGCACACCAAAACCACCCAGCGTCACGCCGCCAGCCAACAGCAGCGCCGTCAGTTCAGTAGATCGAGATGCGGCTGACCGCACCCGCGTGATGCTGGAACGAGGCTGTCGGGCATCAAAGATTTTCACCGCGGCCGCATACGGATCACTCAGCAGTAGCCAGCTACCAACCAACCCACACAGCGCCGCCGCCACCACCGCGTAGCCTGGAGAGCTCCCGACGTCAACTGCGGCGACGAGCAGTGGACCCAGCAGCGCGCTCGAGTCGGCACCAACCGTGTTCATTAAGCGTATGCCCAGCGGGACTTGCGGCTGCTGGTCACCGGAAAGCTCAGGTATTGCCTGAGGAACTTTTTCAGACGCCGCCTCGGGCGCTATAGCGCCCGCATGCTGTTCCAGCATTTCTCGATCGAGCCGGCGCCATGCCCCCGCCAGCACCTGTCGGGTCACCGGAAGTACCGCTCCCATGGCAAAGATCAAAGGTAACGCCAACCACCAAGCCGGACTAGTGAGCGTGAGTACAACTACGAGCACGCTCAGGAGCGGGTACGCAATGCTGCACGCAAGCAAGGGGCGGAAGAAACCGATAGCGGCATAGCGTCGCGCGATACCAGGAGCAGCTATTGCGTGACCGGCCACATGGGCACCCGCCGCAAGACCAGCCCACACGTAGGAATCGGTGCGCTCGAGTAACAACAGGAGTAGTCCGAGCGGCATCATGCACGTAGGCAGTCGGGTAAGCAGTGTGCTCAGCGCGAGCCGCAGACGCCCACTAAGCAGCACCGAGCTGGAACTGTGCCCCGCGCCCACCACACGCACTCCTAGTTTCAGCGACAACTTCCTCACGTTGCCCTTAATCTACCCAGATTTGTCGCGGCAACGAAGCGACCGCGACGCGGTAGAGCCCGACAAGTTGTGCCTAGTTGTCGGCTCTGGAACGCACAGACGCCGTTAGCGCCATCGCCTCCAGACGAGCTACCCGATCCTCCATTGGAGGATGCGTGCTGAACAACGCCGCGATGCCACCCCTACTAAACGGATTATCGATCATCAGATGGCTAGTGTTCACCAACTGCTGCTCTTGAGGTAATGGGAGAGCTTGCGTGCCCGAGTGAATCTTGCGCAACGCATTGGCCAGCCCAATGGAGTCTTCGCTGAGCTCCGCACCGGAAGCGTCAGCTTGATACTCCCGAGCCCGGCTGATAGCCAGCTGAATCAACCCGGCCGCGACCGGCCCAACAATCATTAGCAACAGGCCTGCCAGCGGATTTGGGCGATCCTCACCATCCGAGCCGCCAATTGGCAGGAAGAACGCCAGGTTGGCAAGCACGGTGATGAGAGACGCTAACGCGCCCGCAACTGAGGAGATCAAGATATCCCGGTTGTAGACGTGGGAGAGTTCATGGCTAATCACAGCGCGTAGCTCTCGGCGATCCAGCAACGCCATGATGCCCTCGGTGCAACACACCGCGGCGTGGCGTGGGCTACGACCGGTGGCGAAAGCGTTGGGTTGAGCTGTCGGACTCAGATACAGCCCAGGCATAGGTTGACCAGCACGCTGCGCAAGCTCGACCACCATGGCGTAGAGCTGTGGCTGATCGGCGGCGGTGACCGGATAGGCCCGCATGGAACGCAGCGCGAGTTTATCCGAGAAGAAGTAGCTGTAACCGTTCATGCCCAGCGCAATCAGCGTGGCGATGATCAAACCGGTAGAACCAAACAACACTCCGCCCAGCGTGATGATGATCGCTGAGAGCGAGCCCAGCAACAAGGCCGTTTTGAGACCATTCGCGGTACGGTGCACTGCACGTTCCTTCCATCTGGGGGGCTTCAACTCCAGTCTATGGTGTTGGACCGACGCCTCGCTGAAGTAAAAACCGCTCAGGCGGTTGCGAGGAATGGTCAAGGTAGCCGTCAGCTGAAGAGACGAAACGCCGCACGCCTGGATCATCGGTGAACCGCTCCCGCTGGGCCGCGGGAATGTAGCTGGAGCTCAGCTCATGGGCGGCGTCTAGATTGAGCGTGCCCAGGTGGCCGAATTGATACACATACTGGCCTCGCCCGGATCGCGCATTCTCACCATCTAGATCCGGAATCACATCGCCCTCGTTCTCCAAGGCAAGTACCCGAGTTTCGGGAGGAATATGTTTTCCGGCGGTAGGAGATCCAGCCGTAACTACATGCGTGATGCGTACGTAGCCGCCCTCGCCGTTCAAGCTATTGACTTTTTTGTCGGCAGCGAGATTACGTGCGGTGATCCCGCCTTGGCTGTGCCCAACCAGCATGACCTCCGCACCGGGTGGAATTTTTGCTGCCCGCATAGCACTAAGCACTCCACAACTGTGCGCACTGCTACCAAATTTAGTGCCTCTGATCGCATCAACCATGCTGTTGGGCCCACCGAAAAGCCCGGCGATGCCACGGATCAGCACTATATAGCGCGGGGTGCCCTGCTGGTTGGGCACCTTGATCACCTCGACCTCGGCGTTACCAAGCGTGCCCGTACGAACCAGCAGCTCCGCAATAGTGGGATGGGCTGATAAGCCAGCCGGTGGCGCGGATATCGGCCGCGCATAGGCAGGACCTTGGTAACCAAGCCTTCCGGCTATCCATTTTCCCATCAGATCGACGAGCAACCCTGATCCAGGTGCTACGAGCAGCGTCTTGAGCGCACCTACCTGCAGGTCCAGTGGATTGTTGTAGCTGGGTTCATCGGCTTTTTTCAGCGCCTGGAGCTGATTGTCCACGTCGCCGACAAGCGCAGTGCAGACCGGCGAAACCTCAAAAAACAGATCTTTGATCGCATGGTGCAACAGTTGAATCGAGTCGTAGGCGAAGTTTTCCTGCTTGGTGGGGGGAAAGTGCGGCTTTTTCTGGACACCTTCCATTGCACGATGCTGAACTTCCAAGCTAAGTTGCCGCTGGATTCGACCCAGCTCTACGGTGGTTTCTAGAAGCTCGGAATGGGTGGCTTGGTACCACGACCGAAGTTCGACTAGGCCGTCAACGTCAACGCGCACCTGTGTCATGGCGAAACTCAGCCTGGGAGCGCGATGCGCAGCAACGCGACAGCTTTAGAAGTCTCACCCGCTGTTGACTGCACAAGCCTAGAAAGCCACCTCGCGCGCTCTCGCGCACGCTTACCTCTTCCGCACTGCCATTGGACACGCTCCGTACGCAGTGCATACTCAGCACCCAGCTTTTTAATCCGGGCGCTTATCTCCTCTAGCCGAGCTAAAACAGCTGGAATGTTCACGGAAAGGACCTCTCACTGGCAACCGGACTTCAACGCCAGTGTGAGTGCTCGATCAGGACGAGCGGAGATTATGCACAAGCCGCAATTACATCAACAGGGTCGCCAGCGACGAAGCTACGCGATGGCAAATATCAAACAACGGCTCCGGAACCAAACCTAGGACAGCCGTGGTGACGCTTACCGCGAGCACAGCGGCGGCCGCGAGTACGTAAGGCGCGCGGCGGCGTTGACTGCTGCATGGCGGCAACGATGCAGTCTCGGCGACCGACGAGGCAAAACACGCCAAAGCCACCCGTCCATATACCGCCAGGCCCACCACGGCGTTCAGCACAACCGCCACCGCCAGCCATATCGCACCAGCGTCAATCAAGCTGCGTAGCACGATGAGTTTGGCAAAGGTCCCAGCAAATACCGGCGGTAGCCCGGCCAGACCAGCCAGGCCGAACAGCAACGCGGCGCAGGTCCATGGGCTACGGACAGCGATGCCCGCAAGATCGACCAGTGCGCCACCATCATCGCGTGGTGCTCGCGACAGCACTAACGCGCCAAACACCACCAGTGTGATCACCAAGTAAAACCCAAGGTAACTCATGCTGCTGGCCAGTAGCTGCGACACCTCACCGCGTCCGCTCACCCCCAGCACGCCGATGGGCACCAGCACATAGCCGAGTTGGGCAATCGAAGACCACCCCAGCAACCGACTCACTCGATGCTGCCGTAGTGCGGCAAGGTTACCCAACGTCATGCTCGCGACCGCGAGCACCGCGAGCACGGGACCGAGCTGAGCCAACCGGTCGCCCATCGCCCCGACGACGACTAGCAGCACCGCGAACAGCCCGCCCACTTTGGATACGGTCGTTAGATACGCCGCGACCGGAAGCGGTGCGGCGTCATAGCTGCCGGGAGCCCAACTGTGAAACGGCACAGTGGCAAGTTTGAAGAGGAAACCAGCGAGCACCAACGTCATCGCCGCGTACAACACGCCCATCTCAGCACTAGCCGGCCTTGCCGTGAGTACCTGCGATATTTGCTCGAAGTGCACCACGCCGAGCACGGCGTAAAGCAAGCTCGCTCCCACCAAGCTGATCGCTGTAGAGACCACGGATACCGTAAAAAAGGTGGTGGCGGAGGCGATTCCGCGGCGTGCTTGGCCTAATGCAACCAGCACATACACCGGAAGCGTCAATCCCTCTGTGGCTACGATGAGCGTGAGCAAGTCGCGCGCGCCGAGCAAGGCCACCGCGCCCAGCAACGAGCAGAGCAGTAGAAAACAGTACTCCCCCGCCGGTGCGCTTTCTTTTGATAACAGCGGCACCGATAGCGCCAGCACGACCACCACAACCACGCACAACACCACGGTCACAGCGGTAGTGGCGTAGTTGGTGACATAAGAACACGCCGCGCTTACGTCAACGCCGCTGCGCAGTCGAGCCGCTGCGGCGCAAAAACTGGATCGGCTCCCCGTACCTGTGATCAGCAGCGCTGTCACCGCCGCGCCGGTGCTACCTGCCGCGCTCAGTCCCAGCAGCAGCCACACCCGGCCGCGGGTGACGAACAGGTCGGCAAGCAGCACAGCGATAGCTGCACCAGCTAGCACGTACAACGGCATCAGCGCGGCGTGATCAATAGCTTGGCTCGACACCTGATCAGACGCCGAAAGCGAGAGGCTTGACCACATCAGCTCGCTCCGGAAATTATCGCGGCGACCGCGCCAGCGCTCAACGAAAGTATTCCGCCGGGCCACACCCCAAGCACTAACGTGACAAGGACCAACGGCACAACGGCCAATAGCTCGCCAGCGGTGAGAGGCTCCGCTAGTCTTCCTCCCGGCGTTTTCAGGGAAAACGTCGTGGAGCTGGGCGCCTGGGGGACGTTTTCGGGGAAAACGTCCGTGGGGTGATCGGAGGCTTTGCTCAAGTAATACAGTGCGCGCAAGAAGTACGCCACCACTATCGCCGCAGCTACGGCGGCGATAGTGGCATACAGCCGCCACCACACGTCTACCTGCTGCCAGGCGGCAAGCATGCTGAACGCCTCTCCCCAAAAACCAGCCAGACTCGGCAGACCAAAGCTTGCCACCGCGCCGAAACACAGCAACGCGGCAAGTAGCGGTAGTCGGGCAGCCAGCCCCACGCAGGCAGTGAGCTCCGTACTGCCCCATCGATCTTTGACGCTGCCCACTAGGAAAAACAGCAAACTAGTGATTACCCCATGCGCCAGGTTGCCCAGCAAAGCTGCCTGCAGTCCGATCTCGCTCCCTGCCGCGGCACTTGCCACACCCAATAGGACAAAGCCCATGTGCCCAACACTGGAGTACGCGATCATCCGCTTCAGCTCGGTCTGCGCCAGACACACCAGCGCACCAATGACGATGGCGGCCACAGCGGCCGCGCCAAGCAGCCAGGCCGCTGATCGAGCAGCCTCGGGAAGCACCGGGAGCGTGAGTCGAATCAGGCCGTAGCTGCCGAGCTTGAGCAGCACCCCCGCCAACAGCACCGAGCCGACCGTGGGCGCTTGGGTATGCGCGTCCGGTAACCACGTATGTAGCGGCCACAGCGGTGCTTTGATCGCAAACGCCAGCAGCAGCAGCACAAACACCGCAAGCTGGGTGTAGTGGCTCAGCCCAGCGCCGCCGGGTGCGCTTAGCTGCGTCAAATCGGCTGTGCCCGCGGCGCTGACTAACAGCAGCACCCCTATCGCCAGCAACAGCGAACCCAGCCCGGTGTAGAGCAAAAATTTCATCGCCGCCGGGCGTCGATGTGGACCGCCCCAGCCGGCAATCACGGCATACATCGGCGCTAGTGTCAGCTCAAAGAAGACAAAGAACAACACCACATCAAGCGACATGAACACACCGAGCATTGCCGTTTGCAACGCAAACACCAAGCTCAGTAGCAGTGGAATTCGGCGTTGCGACTCAGCTTCGGCCTGATCGCCAGAAACGCCAAAAATTAGGTAGAACACACAGCACGCCACCAGCAGCGACGTCAACAGCACAAGCGGCCAGCTGATTCCATCCACCCCGATGTGAAACCGCAACCGCAGCGCGGCCACCCACGCCCAGTCCACTTCGTGCCAAGGATCTACCGCCGACCGGGCGGGATGGTGACCCACCAGCAACGCGCCCGATGCCGCCAGGGTCCACAAACATGCCAGCAGCGCGACCACTCGCGCCACGACCAGCCGGCATAACGGCAGCACCAGCGCCGCGAGCGCGGGTACCACGAGTGTCGATACCAGCAGCACATTAGCGATGGCAGCTGTCCGCCCGCTCATGCGGTGATCCCGGCGATCAACAACATCAGCAGCGCAACGCCGACGGCGCCAGTGGCGGCAAACGAAACGTAGCGCGCCAGTGGGGAGTGTCCACGCGAAACTACGCCACCTGCGCTGCGCACCGCGAGACCCACTCCCCGCACGGCACCATCGACGCCATGCTCATTGACGGCCCGCGCCATCCGTGCAGCCGCCAGCACAGGTGTGACCACCAACGCGCGTTGCATCGCATCGCCGTAGCAACCATCGGCCAGTATCGGTTGTGCTCTACCGAACACCCGAGCTGGATCTCGCTGATTTCGGTGCCACAGCGACCATGCCAACGCGGCGCCCAGTACAACCAGACTTCCATCCAGCAGCGGGGTGAGCGCCTCACCAGGCAATAGCGCACCGGCGCCATAATTCGCACCTGCCGCCGCCCACCAATTCCCTAACTGGCCGTATAGCGGCACCGCGCCCAGCAGTACGGTAGGAATGGTCAGCGCGATCAGCGGGCCTAGGGTCAACCATCCGGAATCGCGGGGTGCGGCCGGCCCGCGATAGCTGCCGCCGAAAACCAACAACCATATCCGTAGGCAGTAGAAAGCGGTGATGGGCACAGCTAAGGTGCCGCAGCCGAGCACGATCGCGCCGGCGAGCCCACTGGCGCCGCCGTCTGACGTCGCGGCCGCATCAGCGAGCGCGAGCAGACTGCCTTTACTCCAAAAACCCGATAGCGGCGGCACTCCGGCGAGCGCACCGAGCCCAGCCGCCGCGCACACGGCCGTAATTGGCATGCTGCGCCGCAGACCACCCATCCGCGCCATTGAGCTGCTGCCGACCGCGACTATCACCGCGCCCGCGCCCAGAAACAGTAGTGCCTTGAACGCGGCGTGGGTGAACATGTGAAACAACGGTGGCGCGATCGGCGACGACACGGTAAATCCGGCCAGCATGTAGCCGAGCTGGCTAACAGTAGACCAGGCCAGCACACGCTTGAGGTCATCGTTGGTCGCGGCGGCACACGCACCCAGCAGAATACTCACCCCGGCGACGGTAGCGAGTGTGAGGCGGACCGCGTCGGAGCTGAGCACAATCGCGTCCAGCCGCGCGATTACATACACCCCGGCGGCCACCATTGTGGCCGAGTGGATGAGCGCACTCACCGGCGTCGGGCCAGCCATGGCATCAGGCAGCCAGGTGTGCAGCGGGAACTGGGCGCTCTTGCCTAGCACCCCGGCAAGCAGTCCGAAGCCAGCCGCGGTCTGCGTGGCCGCCGATGCCGATCCCAGCTGATCGAAGTTGAATGAACCCGCACCGGCTCCCAACAGCACCACACCAAGCAGAAAGCCGATATCGCCCACCCGGGTGACCACGAACGCTTTACGTGCCGCGGCTGGCGCCGCTGGGTTGGTTCGGTCATGCCCAATCAGCAGGTAGGAGCACAGCCCCATCAGCTCCCAGCCGATCAACA
Source organism: Acidimicrobiales bacterium (assembly GCA_003243955.1). GTDB lineage: Bacteria > Actinomycetota > Actinomycetes > Mycobacteriales > QHCE01 > QHCE01. The sequence continues at coordinate 8,701 of QHCE01000038.1, forward strand.
GCGTGATCAGATCCGCCGAACTCACCACCAGCAGCATCGCTCCGGTGAACAGCGTCAGCTGAGCCGCATAGGGGACGTATCGTTCGTCTCGGGCAAGGTGGGCGATGGAATACACCTGCACCGCTAGCGCCACCAGCGCCACCAGGCTAGCTACCAGCGCGGATAGCCCGTCCAGTCGCAGTACGGCGGTAACGTCGAGCTCACCAAAGCTACCGAGGGTAAAGCTCAGGTCAATCGGGGTGAATTTCACGCCGATTACACCGAACGAGCCCAGCGCATCCGCCGCGCACCATAGTGCAAGCAGCGCCACCAGACCCGTGCTGCTCACCGCAAGCCAGATCGCCGCGCGCTTGCTACTGCGCGGCAGCAGCAAGCCGACGCCGCCGGCGAGTAGCGGCAGCCCAGGCAACAGCGCCGCGCAAAGCTTTCCGATCACAGCTTCACCTGGGCGGGGTTACTCGCGGCGGGATCGGTGTTCTCGGCCGGGCCAGAGTCAGTATCGCTCCCGGAAGACTCGTCGCCCTGCGCATCAACCTCGGTGATATCCACCGAGCCAAACGTTCGATACAACCGCAGCGCAATCGCTAACCCGATGCCGATTTCAACCGCGGCGAGCACAATCACGAACAACGCGAAGACCTGGCCAGTGGACGCGGAGGCGCCGTGTACCGCGTCCGCAGTGACCAAAATCAGTGTTGCGGCGGCCAGAATCAGCTCCACCGCCATCAGCAGCAGCACAACATTGCGGCGAATCACGATGCCGTACACGCCAGTCGAGCACAGCAGCGCTGCGACAATGTAAGGGATGACGGCGTGCATGCTATTCCGATTCCGTACGACGCGACACGACGATGGTGGAGATCAGCGCCGCCAGCAAGATCACCGAGAGCAGCTCAAACCCAAACACCCAGCCACTAAACACCGCGACCCCAATTCGCTTCGCGCCGCCGATGACGGTGCCGTTTAACCTGACTACCACGTCGCCGAACGCTTGCACCAGCAACGTGACCAGTGTGGCTGCGGCAGCTCCACCAACTCCAACGGCCGGCCAACGGGAGCGATCCAGTTCTTCGCCGCGGCCGATCGGCGCTCGGGTGAGCATGGTGACAAACAACAACAACACCACGACGGCCCCGACGTAGATCAGCAGTTGTACCCATGCCACGAACTCCGCGGAAAGTACGAGGAAGCAGCCCGCCAACGCACCCAACGCAACTACCAGCCAGAGCCCCGCCCGTATCACGTTCGCGCAGCTGACAACCAGCAAACCCGCTCCTACAGCTAACCCTCCGAGCGCGACCAGGAGTACATCGGCTGCTGTCACGAGTTGTCCCCACGGGAAGGCTTTGCTGGTACTGCCGCAACGTCGCGTGCCGTCGCTAACTCTGGCGCGAGCTCGCCCAGCACATCAGTGGTGACAGGTGCTGGGACGCTCGCCATCCAGTCCCGCAGCCGACTCTTGTCATGCAGTAGGTCCGTGATGTCGTGTTCGGCGTAAGCAAACTCGGGAGTCCAAAAAAGCGCGTCAAACGGGCAGACCTCAATGCAGATCCCACAGTACATACAGAGCGAGAAGTCGATCACGAACTCATCAAGCACGTTGCGCTGCCGGGGTCGTGACGTTCCCGGAACCTCAACGGTCTCTTTGTGCGCCTCGATGTAAATGCACCAGTCCGGACACTCCCGAGCACACAACATGCATGAGGTGCAGTTCTCTTCTAGCAGCGCGATGACACCGCGTGACCGAGGCGGCAGTTGCGGTTCTTGTTCGGGATACTGCCGAGTGTGAGCGCGCCGAAACAGGTTGCGCGCCGTAACAGCCAGGCCGGCTATCAGACCAGGGGTACCCACGCGGCTCACGAGAACCTATCCTGCCAGCAGCACACCTCACGCGGCACGGCGCGGCTACAGGGCGGCCACAGCGCTTAGGTAAAAACCGGGGCCCTCTTAAACCAGCACTTTCCCTGAAAACGTCTAGCAGAACTGCTTGAGGTTCATCTCAGTAACACGCTGAGCGTGGCAGTCAGCACCAACTGGGCCAGCGCTACCGGTACCAGTACTAACCAGCACAGCCGCTGTAGCTGGTCTTCCCGCAACCTCGGCGCGGCAACCCGCAACCAAATAACCAGCAGCGCTACCGCCAGCGCTTTCAGCAGTAACCAGCCAGCGCCCACCGCTCCCCCGAGCTCCACGCTGAACGGCCCACGCCACCCGCCAAGGAATAGCAGCGTGGTGAGCGCCGAGATCACCACAATGCCGGCGTACTCCGCGAGCAAGAAGAACGCAAAGCGCAGCCCGGAATACTCGGTCATATATCCGAAGACCAACTCCGATTCAGCGATGGGCATATCAAACGGCGGACGCCGAATCTCGGCAAGGCCAGCGATAAAAAACACCACTAAAGCCGGCAGCTGCCAGATCAGCCACCACGGCTGCCATGCCTGCACAATGCCCGACAGCGATAACGTTCCGGCCGCGATCGCCACGCTAGCGGCCGACAGCACAAACGGCAGCTCATATCCCAACAGCTGAGCCGCAGCGCGCAACCCGCCGAGCAAGCTGTACTTATTGGCACTCGACCACGCGGCCATCAACACGCCCACAACTCCGATACCGAGAATCGCAAGCACAGCAAAAAGCCCAATGTCGAGCGGTTGCGCCACCAGACCGTTTGGTCCCAGTGGTAGCAGTAGGAAAATCAGTAGGTAGGGCAATAAAGCCACCGCGGGCGCCAGCCGAAAGACCGTCTTGTCCGCCGCGGCCGGAGTGATGTGCTCTTTTTGTAGAAACTTCACCCCGTCGGCGATCAGCTGCGCCCAGCCATGAAAGCCACCGGCGGCCATCGGACCCAACCGACCTTGCATGTGCGCCATGACCTTATGTTCGGTCTGCCCCACCAGCAACGGCAGTACCAGAAAAGCTACGAAGGTGGCTCCCACTCGTAGCACTAGTTCTGCTAACTGCGCAGCCGTTGGCATTATTAAGCCCCAGCGGATGAGGCGTCGGTGGCCGGCCAGCTGCCCGGCTCGGGAACGCCTGGTGGCAGCATGCGCCGGCGGGGCCGCGCTGGACGGCCACTAGCCGTGGCGCCAGTCTCGGTGTCTCCAGGGTCTTTCTCCCCCGGCCATGCCTTCACGACGCGAGACGCCAGCACGAAATCCTTCCGCAAAGGGTGGCCCTGAAACTCGTCGGTGAGCAACAGCTTGCGCAGATTCGGGTGCCCAAGGAACGTGATGCCGAACATCTCGAACGTTTCGCGTTCGTACCAGGCAGCACCGGCGAACAGGTCCACCACACTGCTCAGCTCCAGCGCGTCATGCGGCAGAGTCGTACGCAGCAGCAGCCCACAACGACGCGGTAGCGACCACACGTGCGCTACTACCTGCAGGTTTACATCCTCTGTCGGCCCGGGGGCAGCCTCGGCGGCCACTCCTCCCAGCCAGCTGAAGAACTCCGCTCCGCACTGCCGCGCCAGCCGCACCGCGTCATGCCAGCGGTTCACCGGTACATCGACACAGGCAGATGCCCAGCGGCCGCCAGCTGACATCTCCAGCTGGGCGTCAGGTCCTATCCCGGCGGCGAGTTCGGTGCCCAGCAGGTAGGAGGCCGGATTCGCCGGCTGCGCGACTGCACCAGCTGATTCGGTTGCGTTAGTCGGTTCGACGGTGCCAGCTGAGTCGACGGTGCCAGCTGAGTCGACTGGCCCTGTCACGATCCGGCCAGACGATGCACGAGTGGCGCGGTGAGGGAAGCCGCGTCACGGACACCGCGCTGATTGGCGCCGTCACGTACCCCGTGAAGCCCGACTCGTTCTGCCGCGATTTGGTTCTGCAACTTCACAATTGCGTGCAGCAGCGCTTCAGGACGAGGCGGGCAACCAGGCACGTAGACATCTACCGGGATTAGTTGATCCACACCTTTGGTCACCGAGTAGGAATCCCAGTACGGGCCGCCGCAGTTAGAGCAGGCACCAAAGGAAATGACGTACTTCGGCTCCGGCATCTGCTCATACAGCCGCTGCACGGCAGGGGCCATCTTGTCGGTGACCGTGCCTGAGACCACCATAAGATCGGCCTGCCGAGGACCGTGGGCGAACGGGATCACACCAAGTCGGATGAAATCATGCCTGGCCATGGAGGTCGCGATGAACTCGATCGCACAGCACGCCAGGCCAAAGTTGAAGACCCACAGCGAGTAACGCCGCCCCCAGTTGAGCACGAACTTTATCGGATTGGGCAGCACACGTGGAGTCTAGTTGGATGAGTCCTAGTGGCTATGGTTGGTATGAGACGCAGGTTGGCGATGAGATCAATCTCTTACCATCGGCGAAGCGAATCGGGGCTGAGTGCTCTCTGGCCTTGCTGAGGCGGCTCAATCTGATAGCCCAGCTCCGTAAGAACACGGGCAGCCTCCGCTGGTGCATCACGCACTAACGTGCCAATTTGGCGCAACCGCCAACGCTGTCGCCCATTCTCGATCACGCCCTTCCAGTCGTCTTTGCGGTCCACCCCGCACTCACATATCAAGAACTGGAGGAAGTCCTCCAAGCATGGCCGATACCGTGCGCCACCCACGGGCAGATGTAGCGAACTAAGAGAGTGCGGAGACTTCGCTTCGGCATGAGCCAGTAGGTGAGAAAACGCCCCTCGTTCTGCATGTAGCTGCCAATGAGCTGCTGGAGCAGTTCGTGCCGAGCGATCGTATTCCAAACGAACGAGCGGCTCTCTGTCCAGAGTGGAACGCAGACTAAACGCCGATTCTTGCACCGCAAGGTAGCCGCCGCTAGAGTCCGGGCAACAAGCTATCCACGGCTCAAGTTCAGCAAGACACTGGTTCTTCACCATGAGAGGCAACCAAGCGGGCCGCGTATTAACCATGAACCTTTGGCCTTGTTTTTCAATATTTACACTGCGCTCGCCAGGGAGAACTCCATCAAGAAGGGCCTGGATCTCAGCCGCGAAACTGCCTGCGGATTCCCTGAGATCCACTACCGATCGCCGAGCAGGAAGGCGATCTGGCGTAGTCGCCCCCACTTCTCGGCTTGTTCGGCCGTGAGCGTGTACTCCTGAGCACGCCTAGCTATCTCCTCAGCCGTTATCTCCAACCGGCTGAGTATCCTTGCGCGCTCGGCCTCTAGCTGATCCGGTGTGACCGTGACAATAGTCGCCGACATAATCTGCTCCTCTCTGTAATTCGAGTATCACACAACCATCCGACAAAACTCGGCTACCTGCTCCTACGATCCCACAAGTATCACGCTTCGCCACGCTTTTCGCCGTCTTAGCAGTGCATCCACACTAGATCTAGTCTGCCCATATCGACGCCGAGCCCTAAACCGCCTTATTGCACCGACACCGTCTCACACCCAGCGCAGCACTCCTTTACGCCAGGCGTACAGCAGGCCTAGCGCAAGCAGCCACACGAAGATCCCCATCTCGCTGCCGAGCTGCACTGCGACAGCTCGGTTCGCCGAGCCGAAAGCCACTGCCCACGGGAACAAGAACGCCGCTTCTACCGCGAAGATCAGATACAGGTAGGCGAAAATGTAGTAGCGCAGCTGCGTCTGCGCCCAGTCGCCTCCGACCGGATCCACGCCACACTCATAGCTGACGAGCTTGGCCGACGTAGGCACGTGTGGTCGGAGCAGTCGATTCAGTAGCAGCGATCCGGTGATGAAACCGATCCCCACACAGAGCAGCAAACCGATGCTGGCGTACTGACCTAAGTAGGAGTTCATGCCATCAATCTAGTGTCGTGTAACGGATACTGCCACGTTTATAGCGGCACCAGAGGCGTCTTATATCCCGGACATAACCCTAGGAATTGTTCATAGCGTAGCTCAACACAATGATCAGCAGGCTAGGACAATCCCGCTGATGAAATGGGTACAATCCCTATGACAGATTGGGTACAATCCCACTGATGAGCTGGGATCAGTACCAGGGGAGAAGTCAAATGTCACGCACCTACCATCGCCGGATTGTTGAGCCTGGCATCCAAGCTCGGTTACGTACCCACGGAGCCGTCGTGTTGACTGGCGCCAAGGCTATAGGCAAAAGCACCACAGCACGTAAGCTCGCCGCGTCTGAGGTTCGCCTCGACCAGGACCGGGCAGCGCTAGCGGCTGCGCGAATCGACCCGCGGCTTGTGCTTGATGGCGCCTCGCCCCGGCTCATTGACGAGTACCAGCTCGCCGATGGCATATGGGATGCGATTCGCGGCCGTGTCGATGACCGCGGAGAGAAGGGTTTGTTCATCCTCACTGGCTCCGCCACCCCCGAAGAAGGCTCGACAAAACACACCGGAGTTCGCCGGATCGCACCGGTCACGATGCGGACAATGACGCTGCTTGAACGGGACCTTTCGACCGGCCATGTGTCGATTGGTGATCTACTGGGTGGCGCGTCCCCGTCTAGTGGTTCACGCGAGTTCACCGTGGCCGATGCCATCGCGGCCGTGGTTATGGGTGGATGGCCCGACAACATTGGCCTGACGCCAGAAGATGCCTTCGATGCCAACGTCGCCTACTTGAGCATAACTGTGAACGCTGATGTTCAGCGGGTAGATAACGTGAGGAGAAATCCTGATGGGATGCAGCGTCTACTGGCTTCATATGCCCGCAATACAGCAAGTGACGCGGCACTTCGAACGATCGGCCGCATCGGAGAAGCTGGTCTGTCTGAATCCACTCTGCATGGCTACCTGCATGTGCTCAAGCGCCTCTTCCTGATCGAAGATCAGGAGAGCTGGAAGCCAAGCTTGCGCTCGAGGGTGCGCCTTACGGCGACCCCTAAACGCCACCTCGCCGACCCATCGCTAGCGGCAGCCGCGCTTGGTGCCAACGCGGGGCGGTTGCTCGGGCACGAGATAGAGCTCGCGGGCTTTCTCTTTGAGTCACTGGTAATCCACGACCTTCGGGTCTACGCTGAAGCCAACCGCGCGTCCGTTCGCTTTTATCGCGACAACAAAGGCCTCGAGGTCGACGCAATTGTGGAGGCTATCGACGGGCGCTGGATCGCAGTCGAGGTCAAACTTGGGCACAACAGGGTCGACCTTGGTGCCCACAACCTCCTGTCGATGCGGTCAAAACTTTCTGATCAGGTTAATGCCCACTGTGGTGCGCTCGTAGTAGTAGTAGCCGACAGCCCGACCTACGTTCGACCAGACGGCGTCATCGTCACCTCCGTTGCCGCCCTCGGACCATGAGAGAGTTCTCCAAGTGTCTCCAGGAATTTCTAAACTCTCAATGGTGGGCAGTTGCTGCCCAGCGCTAGTAAATTCCCGGCCATGAATGTGTCTCCCAGCCCGACCGTGCCGCGCGGCGCCGGCTGCCACAACGTCGGCAAGCAGACGCTGTGCATCCCAGCACGCCGCACCGGCGGCGGCAACCCGCTCGTTAATAGCGCAGCCGCCACGGGAAGCCGTATGGGCAGCACTGACACCCCATGTTCAGCGCGGGCAGCCGCCAACAAGCAGGCCACAGCAAGTGCATGCAGCTCCAGCTCCGGATCAGCCCGGCTTACCACTAATGCCCAACGATCACTGTGCACCACCACACGATCCAACCCGTATTGCTCGACCATGTCGGCCGCGAGCGCAGCCGGATCGCTGAAACTAAGAACCGAGTAAAGCTCGCTCTCACTCAAGCCAACGGAGTTCACATGTGGCACAAGCTCCCTAACAGTTCGCTCTTGACGGGCGTAGCTAGAGAGCTCATGGTGCACGACGCCCACTCCCGCGGCACGCCATTCGACGGCTCGCTGCCGACACCATGCATAAGCACGCTCAACGTCGCTTGGGGGCACCTTGTTCAGGCCGCTCACCAAGGCCGCCCCCGCGTGAGGCGCTACCTGCTTGGCCGCGGCTACGAAGTATTCGTCATAGGAGGGGCCGTCTAAAACAAAGCGTAAGATTACGCGACCGGAACGTGGAATCACCAAAGGCGGCTTTCGGAGTTCGACCGGCAGCGGCGTACCCGCGAAAAACTCCAAAATATGGTTCGCAGCACGCCCCGGTTCGGAAGTAGGAACCACACGTGCAGCAGGCACGATAGCGCCGTCTGATTCAGCTATCCGGACGTGCTCGCCCACCGTGGCCAGCTGGGCGGGTCGACGGTCGGTGATTGCCAAAAGGGACGGCGCCCCCACAGCTGAAAGCGTGTTGGCCGCCTGGCCGGCGTTGCCCCCAAGGTGAAAGCTGGTCGGAAGCCAGGTCATGAGCCACGATGAGGCATCGGGCCAGTCCATCCATACTTCACCGTCGACGCCAGAGCAGAGCAAGGGCCACACTTTCGCGCATAGCTCAGCCGACTTACCGCTGCCACTCACAGCCCTATCACCGATAGCGGCAACGTGCTCGGGACGCAGTCGGTGCACGGCATCCAGCGCCACCGAAAAGCCCAGCAAACTCAGTCTGGCCCCGGCAATAACGTCACCCAGCCCGTCGAGGGTTGCTTGGTAACGAGCGAGGGCGTCAAGAATGGTCGTATCCTTCCACGCTATGGCTCATCGCTAAGCCTATGGTGGCGACCTAAAGTATCCGAATTCGGTCGCATTCCCACCATAAAGCGGATGTAAAAACCGTATGGACTCTAGGACGATGTATGCAGCTGAGAGCTTTCGCATGTATCCGACCATTACCCAGTTAAGCAGGTGGCCCGATCGTGAGAAACCCGCCGCGCTCACCTCAGGGTCAGCCGCGCGGGCAGAAGAAGTTACGCCGCGGCGCAGCCGGCTTTGCTACCGTGGTCGTGGTCCTTGTGGTCGTGGGCACCATGGCGCTCACCCTTTTCGGAGCCGGAGTGGTATCGCGCGCCCTCGATGTCTATGACGGCAACGTGTGGTTGTGGTCTTCGACTAACGGCTCGGCCGCCCGAGTCAACACTTCATCTGGCCGCGTAGATATGCGCTACGCACTCAAAGACGCCCAGGGCCACGACGTAGCAGTGATCCAAACCGATAACCGCCTACTGTTACACGACCGCACATCAGGCACAGTCACCTCCATCGACCTGACTTCGCTGGATACCACCAAGAGCGTGACTGTTCCGGTGGGCGCGTCCACATCGGTGTCTATCTGGCATGACGTGGTGATACTCGCCGACGGACCCGCTGGTGAGCTGCGGCGGCTCGATCCCAACAACTTGTCCTCTAAGGGTGAGCCGCTACGCCTTAGCCCGGGACTGGTCACTGGCGATTTCGACACCGACGGGCACTACTGGGTGGCCTCGCCCAAACAGGGCGTGGCGCAAGCGGTGACTGCCGCCTCTGGTTCGATGAAACTGCGCAAAAACCGCGAGGCAACTGTGGCCGACGTGAACCACAACCTGCAACTCAGCGTGCTCAATCATGGCGCCGCCATCATTGATAGGACAAGTGGTGAAGTCGTAGTGGTCGGCGAGGATGGCAATACGCGGAAAGTGGCCGCGCCCGATGTGAGAGACGGCCAAGTACCAGCTCGAACGGCCGGCTCGGTGATCGCGATCGCCGTACCGAAGTCACGGCAGGTTGTGCTCATCGAAGGGGGGAAAGTTCGAACCGTCACCGTTCCAGGGAGCGGAGAGCTCGGACAGGCCGCGATGTTCGCTGGACGGCTCTATGTAGCCGACGACACCGCAAAGCAGGTGCTAGAGCTCACCGGCTCCGGCCCGGTGAGCAACCGAATCAGCACCGCCGACAGCAACGGTCCCGTCAGCATCGCGCAGCAGGAAGGCTCGCTGCTCATCAATGAACCTCGCGGAGATTCTGGCTACGTAGTCAACAACCACCACGAGGTCAAGAAATTCAACAAACAGGCTGGTGGGGGCCGTCACTCTAATACCATCGTGGCCAATGAGCCTCAGGATAATGCCTTAAAACCTGCCACGTCCTTGCTAGGTCAGGGTGCCGGCCAAACGACCAAACCCGGCCTCCTAGCACCACCCGCACGGCCAGGGAATTCAGCAGCCCAGCCCGGCGCTCCGCAGTTTACACAGCCAGCGGGGCCGCCGGCTGTCCCCCCAGTGCAGAGCAGCCCGGTACCTACCGGCGTGGCGGCACACATCATCAATGGCGGCCGCAATATTCAAGTGACATGGAACGCGGTACAAGTTCCACCCGGATCAAAACTGGACACCTACAACGTATATGCCTGCCCAGCCTCTATAGGAAGCGCTATGGGGCGTTGCTACTCCATAGTGAGCTCGAACACAACATCGACAATATTCACCAGAGGTGACGGAAACGAGCTGACAACCTTCACGGTCTCATCAGTGATTGACGGCAAGGAGAGTGCTCAGTCAGCTCGAAGCAAACCAGCCAGCTTTGGCTGACTTTAGAGGTCAACCGACCTTGATCACATCACCAGCTGCTACCGGTACCAAGTCGGAGTCATTAGCCACCATGAGTCGACCCGTACCGTCAACGTCAATGGCCTGCCCAACCAGACTAGAGCCGTTCAAAAGCCGCAGTGTTACCCGCTTGCCCAAGGTGTGACAGCGCTGCCGATAAACTTCCCGCATTCCGCATGCGTTGGCATCGGCGTCGTGGCACTGCCAACGCTCGTACCATGCTTCCAGCTGGGACAACAGATCAAGCAGTACGGCAGCCCGGTCCACAGCTCGGCCAGATTCGATGCCCAGGGACGTAGCCTGGACGCTCGGTAGCTCAGCGGGCTCAGTGTTGACGTTGACACCGATCCCGACCACGATCGCCGGGTCAGGTTTGGGCACCATAGTGGCCAAAATCCCCGCGGTCTTGCGCGGCGCGACACCCAGCAGCAGATCGTTAGGCCACTTGAGCCGCACCGGCGTTGGGCAGTGCACGTCCAGTGCCTGAGCGAGCGCTATCCCGGCGAGCAGTGGAAGCCAACCCCAGCTGCGCATGGGAACCCGCGGACGCAACAACACACTGAACTCCAGACCCGCGTGCGGGGGGGAGATCCATTTTCGATCGTGGCGGCCTTTTCCCGCTTGCTGATGCTCAGCTATCAGCACCAAACCTTCCTGCGCCCCGTCCGCGGCAGCGGCGGCAACGTCGGCGTTGGTGGAAGCCGTGGAAGCAATGACGTCGAGTTTCCGCCACAGCGGTGCGTGGTTTGAGGATGCACCCACGTCGAGGCGAGCTATCCGCGGCACGCCGAGCGCATCACGTAGGGCTGCTTCATCTAGCGGGCAACGTTCGAGTCGAAATGCAGAGCTGACCACGCAAGCAGGCTAGCCTGCACAACATGTCTGATAATGCCCTACCCACGCACCCGGTTCCGCCAGATATTTCCGACGAGCCGGCGGGAGATACCACAGCTGACAAACTTGCCGAACTACACGAACATCACCGGAAGGCGCGCCACGCCGGTTCAGCGAACGCAGTCGAGAAGCAGCACGAACGAGGCAAGCTGACCGCTCGGGAACGTCTCGGTTTACTTCTTGATGCTGGATCCTTCACTGAACTCGATGAGCTCGCACGCCATCGCAGCACAGTGTTCGGCTCGGGGAATTCTCGACCATACGGCGATGGGGTCATCACTGGATACGGCAGTGTCAACGGTCGGGATGTCTGTGTCTTCGCACAGGATTTCACCGTGTTCGGTGGTTCGCTCGGTGAGGTATTCGGGGCGAAAATTGCGAAACTGATGGACCTTGCCGCAAAAATTGGGTGTCCAATCATCGGAATTAACGACTCCGGCGGAGCACGAATTCAAGAAGGCATCGTGGCGCTAGCAGCCTACGGGGAGATTTTTCGGCGCAACGTAGCGCTTTCGGGCGTAGTGCCGCAGATTTCGCTCGTCATGGGGCCATGCGCCGGCGGAGCGGTGTATTCACCGGCTCTCACCGACTTCACTGTCATGGTGGACAAGACCTCACATATGTTCATCACGGGACCTCAGGTGCTCAAAGCTGTTACCGGCGAGGACGTGAGCTTTGAGGAGCTGGGAGGCGCTCGCACGCACAACAGCAAGTCGGGTAACGCGCACTACCTAGCGCGTGACGAAGCCGACGCGATCGCCTACGCCAAGCGGCTGTTGTCTTACTTGCCAAGCAACAATCGAGCGGCTTTAGCAGAACACTCGTCGGCGACGCATCCCATGCATGTGGCGAGGGAACCAGAGCGGGCTGCCGAGCGCCATAATGTCGAGCTCAGTGCTACAGATATCGAGCTGAACGCGGTCATCCCCGACTCACCGCAGCAGCCGTACAACATGCTCAGCATCATAGAGCGGATAGTAGACGACAGCGAGCTGTGCCAGGTTCAGGAACTGTTCGCTCGCAACATCATCTGCGGCTTTGGTCGGATCGACGGAAGTCCCATTGGCATCGTGGCAAACCAGCCGCTGCGTCTAGCCGGTTGTCTCAACATCGATGCCGCGGAGAAAGCCGCGCGATTCGTCCGTACCTGCGATGCGTTCGGCATACCTATCGTGACGTTAGTAGACGTCCCCGGTTTCTTACCCGGCAAAGGTCAGGAATGGAACGGGATCATTCGGCGCGGTGCCAAGCTGTTGTACGCATATGCCGAAGCTACTGTGCCAAAGATCACCATCATCACCCGTAAAGCGTACGGAGGCGCCTACGATGTGATGGGTTCCAAGCATTTGGGAGCTGATATCAATCTGGGCTGGCCTACCGCGCAGCTAGCTGTGATGGGAGCGTCCGGCGCGGTGAACGTGCTGTATCGCAGCCAGCTAGCACAGTCAGACGATCCCGACAAGCTACGCGAACAGCTCACGCAGCAGTACACACAAACGCTGGCGAACCCCTATATCGCGGCAGAGCGCGGCTACCTAGACGCGGTGATCGAACCGGCGCAGACCAGACACGAGGTAGCGCGTGCGCTGCGGCTACTAGCGAACAAACACGAGACCTCACCGGCCAAGAAGCATGGAAACATTCCGCTGTAAAGCGGTTCGATTCCGGCCGCCGTGAATTACTGCTTTTTCGCCGATGTGCCTACTAACTTGGATACTCAATCAGCCGTCGCGCTGCCTCGATGATCGAGCCCGACAACGACGGATAGATGGTGCTGGTCGCCGCGAGCTGCTGCACCGTGAGGCGGTGCTGCACCGCAAGCGAGATTGGCAGGATCAACTCACTTGCCCGCGGCGCCACCACAACACCTCCGGCCACTAAGCCAGAGACCGGACGGCTGAAAATCTTCACGAAACCCTCGCTAAACCCTTGCATTTTCGCCCGCGCGTTCCGGCTCAACGGAAGCGTCACCGACGCGGCTTGGACGGTCCCGGCGTCCACCGCGGCTTGGCCTACGCCGACGGAGGCAATTTCGGGATCGGTGAAGATGTTTGCCGCCACGGTGCTTAAGTCCAGCGGTGTTACCGCTTGACCCAGCGCGTGCCACATGGCGATACGCCCCGCCGCGGCGGCTACCGACGCTAACGCCAACACGCCGGTGCAGTCGCCCGCGGCGTAAACGCCGGGAACGTTTGTGCGCGAGACCCGATCGACTAGGATATGTCCGCCAGGCCCCCGCGCCACTCCGAGCACATCTAGCCCAAGATCGGTCACGTTGGGCATCGATCCCACGGCGATCAGCACGTGGCTGCCCGTTACTGTGCGGCCGTCCGCCAGCTCCACGGCAACGCCGCTCGCGGTACGACGCGCGGCGATAGCGCGGGCGTTTGGCATGATCGTCATGCCCCGCTTAGCAAAAACCTCGGCGATCACGTTTGCGGCGTCGGCGTCTTCTTGCGGCATCAAACGGTCGCGGCTGGAGATCAGCGTGACATGAGTGCCCATGGCCTGATATGCGCTGGCGAACTCCGCACCGGTCACACCCGAGCCAACAATCACCAGCTCGCTCGGGAGTTCGGGGAGCTCATAGAGCTGCTGCCAGGTCAGGATTCGCTCGCCGTCGGGCGGAGCGGTAGGCAATATCCGCGGACTACCGCCGGTAGCTAACAGCACGACGTGCGCGTCCAGGGTGTAGGGAGCGGCGGAACTGGGGGTCACGTACACGCGGTTTAGATGATCTCCGGCGTCAGCGCCCAGCTGAGCCGTTCCAGCGATCACATCAACCCCAGCCGCGGTCAGCGAGCCGTGGATATCGGCTGACTGCGCCAGCGCAAGCCCACGAATGCGGCCATGGACGGTGGGAAGATTCACCCACACCTGGTCTGGCGTGCCCGTCATGACTCCGATTGAGTCTCCGTCTCGAAAAGCTGTGGCGGCGACCGAGGAGACAATGAGCGTTTTGCTGGGTACGCAGTCATACAGCACACACGCCCCGCCGGCGCCGTCACGTTCTATCACAGTGGTGTGCGCGCCAAGCGCTGCAGCGGTGAGCGCGGCTTCATATCCAGCCGGACCTCCGCCAATGATGACGATGCGGATCATACGTCCCATTCTGCTCTCAACCGTCAATGGCAGAAGACGCCGCGGCGGAAGCAGCGAGAATATCCGTTTTTGGGACACGGAGTGTGAAGCGGCCGGTCGCTCCTCTACGGTGCCGCGACGCTAACCCACTAGAGTGGGTGTATTGTAGGCATGTACCTACAGGGCTGATCGTTATTAAGTTAGATTGGAGGTTGGGCGATGTCGGTTATAACCTCACGCGATTTCAACCAGGACGCGAGTGCGGCCAAGCGCTCAGCGGTTAAGGAGCCGGTGATCATCACCGACCGCGGCAAGCCCTCCCACGTGCTATTGTCCATCGAGGATTACCACCGCTTAACCGCCGACCAGCGAAGCATCGTGGACTGGCTGTCCGCCAACGACGGGATCGAGCTCGTTACCGAACCCGTNNCCCGCCAATCTATCGCTGAGAGCACCCGAACTGTGAGTTACCTACTAGATACCAATGTCATCAGCGAGCTTCGTAAGCCTGTGGGGCAAGCCGCAAAAAACGTGCGCGAATGGGCGCAGAAACAACTCACGAGCGACCTATCGATCAGCGTGATCACTGTAATGGAGATCGAGATCGGTGTCGCGCGTATGGAACGCCGCGATACCCTTCAGGGAAACGTCCTGCGGAGGTGGTTCGAGCGTGATCTGCTTTCCGTATTCGCCACCCGCACTTTGCCTGTCGATCTAGCCGTTGTCCGACGCGCGGCGACGATGCACGTCCCGGACCCGCGGCCTGAACGAGACGTCCTGATCGCGGCCACAGCCCTCACCAGCGACCTCATTGTCGTCACTCGCAACATCGCTGACTTCGAGCCGCTTGGCGCGGAGCTACTCAACCCATGGGAAGCGTAGGTACCACCCTGGAAGCCACGGGAGCAGTGGCAGCTACCGGCGAATGCCCACCTCCGCGGCCCGGCGTTGCGCGGTCGATACAGCCAACTGCCGAACCTGCTCGTCACGTAATGGGCCCATGAGTTTATAGAAGCCTTCTTGTCCCAACTTTCCGTCAGCGCGTGGATTCGGCAGGGAGACGCGGGTGTCGTTATCTAGACTGCTGCCTTTGGGGTCAGGCCGCAGGGCGGCTACCTCGATGCTGGAAATTCCGTTTTCCGGCTGACCCGCTGCCGCATGACCTTCAGTGCTGATCACCACTTGCACTGGCTCTGGAGTGTCTGCGGGGACGAAAATATGCAGTGGGACGAAACCTTGTGGATTTGCCACTGTAGCAATCAGTCGGAAGCTGCTTCCAGCCGGAACTCCTTGCTTGGCGACCACGGCCACAAAGCCCCGAAACTCCGTCCCGCAAAATTGCCCGACAACGGCCGCATCCGCTAACGGTTCTCCGCCCAACCTATCGTCTGCGGGGGCGCGCAGCACAACCGTCTCAACAACGTCCACGCGTTGAAACGAGCCATGATCTCTATCGCAATACAGCTGGGCGTTTGGTGCCGACGTCACAGGGGCGGCCGGGCCAGGGTGAAACGAGCCAGTGTCTGAGGTGGGACTGCCAATGCTGGCGCAGCCGGCCAGCGCCAAAGCCGCAAGGGCCACGCTAGCCCCGGTAATCGTGCGCGAAGAGCGCACGGGCTTATCCCTTCCCAGCCAGCTCCGTAGCGCTACGGTGGCTCGGGAACGCATCAACATTTCCCACCTCCCCATCGACAGCAGCCGCTTCACCTATACATCCTCCCACGTCGACGTAGATATCGCTGGGGCTTTCTTTACGGCTGGTAGCTTCCCCACTCTTGGCGCAACGCATCGCAAACTTCGCCCACGGTGGCATGTGCTGTAAGCGCCGCCTTCATAGGTTCCAGCACGTTGGAGCTGCCGGCGGCAGCCGTACGTAGAGCAGTGAGCGAGCTCGCGACGATTGCGGGGTCGCGCCGCAACCGCAACGCCCGCAGCCGTTCACACTGAGCCTGCTCAACCACCGGATCGACCCGCAGCGGCACATACTCCTCGCCCGCACTAGCCGGCGAGGTGAAGCGGTTCACTCCCACCACAACTTGCTCACCTCGCTCAATGCGCTGAGTTTGGGCGTAAGCGGCTTCCTCGATTTCGGCCCGTTGGAAGTTCCGCTCAATGGCCGCGGCCGCACCGCCCATCGCCTCGATTCGAGCCATCAGCTCGTTCACTGTCCGTTCCATGTCGTCGGTCATCGACTCCACCGCATACGAACCGGCGAACGGGTCCACCGTGGAGGTGACATCAGTTTCATAGGCAAGCACCTGCTGGGTTCGCAGCGCGAGCTGGGCAGCGGCGGCGGTAGGTAGCCCGAGCGCTTCATCGTAGGCGTTAGTGTGCAACGACTGTGTGCCGCCGAACACCGCCGCGAGGGCTTGAACGCTCACTCGAACTAGGTTCAGCTCGGGTAGCTCGGCGGTCAGCTGCACCCCCGCGGTCTGAGTGTGAAATCGCAGTGCGGCCGATTTGGGATTTTTCGCACCAAACTCCTCACGCATAATTCGAGCCCAGATACGGCGAGCGGCACGAAATTTGGCGATCTCTTCCAGAAAAGCGGTTCGAACTACGAAAAAGAAAGCCAACCGCGGCGCGAACTCATCCAGTGTCATCCCGGCTTGCAGCGCGGCACGAACGTATGCCACGCCGTTGGCCAAAGTGAACGCGAGCTCTTGCGCGGGAGTGGCGCCGGCCTCAGCCATGTGGTAACCGGAGATGGAGATCATGTTCCAGCGCGGTAGCTCTCTGTTGCAGTAGGCAAAGGTATCCATGATCAGTCGCAGCGAGGGCTGTGGCGGAAAGATGTAGGTACCGCGGGCGATGTACTCCTTGAGGATGTCGTTCTGGATGGTGCCGTTCAGCACTGCCGGCGACACGCCCTGTTCCTCAGCCACAATTTGATACAGCAACAACAACACGGCGGCCGGCGCATTGATGGTCATAGAGACCGAAACTGCGTCCAGCGGTATTCCGTCAAACAGCGTTCGCATGTCTTCCAGCGAGTCGATCGCCACTCCGACGCGTCCAACTTCACCGTGTGCAAGCGGGTTATCGGAGTCGTATCCCATTTGAGTGGGCAAATCAAACGCGATCGACAACCCGGTAGTACCGGCGTTTAACAGCTCGTGATAGCGCCGGTTAGACTCACAAGCCGTAGCAAACCCGGCATATTGCCGCATCGTCCAAAGGCGATTTGTGTACATACCCGGATGAATCCCCCGCACGAAAGGAAACTCACCTGGAGCACCCGATCTAGCGGCCGTGTCAAGTGGAACATCATTAGGTTCATACACCGGCTTGATCGGGAAGCCAGATTCCGACATCCTGAGTGATGCATCATTCATGACAGCTTCACCGCACCCTTCGAAGTTCTAGCGTCATCGTAGGGCGCGGTGTCACACAGAAAGCGTGGACGAGACGACTTCGATGCTTCCCACCGCACTGGGGCACGCCCCCGACCCCACGCCCACGAGCAGTCCCTCCCAGATGGTCGGGCAGCGGTACTCGCTGCGCGAAGCCGTCGGCTCGGGGGGCATGGGAACGGTATGGCGTAGCCACGATGAACTGTTGCGGCGCGATGTTGCGATCAAGGAAGTTGTCATCCCGCCGGGTGTTCCTAGTAAAGAACGAGAGCTGCTTTGCGAACGCATGCTTCGAGAAGCCCGTGCCGCCGCCGCACTGAACCACCCCGCGGTGGTATCGATCTTCGATGTTGTCACCGACCTTGGCCGGCCGTGGATCGTGATGGAGCTATTGGACGCACGCAGCATCGCTGACATCATCAAAGATGACGGTCCTTTGCCGGTGCGCGACGTTGTCGAGATCGGTCTAGCTGTGCTGGGAGCGCTTGACACTGCACACAACGCCGGCGTGCTGCATCGGGACGTGAAGCCCGGAAACATTTTGATCACCACCCCCGGTCGCGTCGTGCTTACCGATTTCGGCGCCGCCCGATCTCCCAACGACACACCGCTTACCAGCACGGGACTGCTGCTGGGTTCACCGCAGTATATTGCGCCCGAGCGAGCCCGTGGCCGCCCCTTTGGTCCAGCCAGTGATCTGTTTTCACTCGGTAGCAGCCTGTATGCGGCAGTGGAGGGTCGACCACCCTTCGACCGGGGAGATCCGATGAACACCATGACAGCGGTGGTCTGCGATCCCCCCGATGACATGCTTCGCGCCGGAGCGCTGGCTCCTATCCTCGCCAGCTTGCTGGCCAAGGCTCCGGAAGACCGTTGGGATCTTCAGCGAACGCAAGCAGAGCTCACAGCGCTGCTTAGTGAGAACTCGGGTGCACACAACACCGCCAGTGAAACTGCTCCCGGGAAAGCTGTGGCGCTACGTGGATCCTCCAGTTACAGAGAGGCTGTAAGCAAGGAGCGGGTGAATCAACGGATAGTAGCCCGCGATGTTTCACCAGGCGTCCCACGTAGGCACCGAGCTTCCAGCGGTGTCAGCGACGCCGGCAGTCGCAGATCAGCCAGCGTTCGGCGAGGTACCCGGCGGCAGCCCACTCAGTTTGAACAAACTTCAATCACTTCCGTTTCGGAGCAGACCAACTCCGGAAATACCAGCGGACGGCATCGGCGGATAGCCGCTAACGCCGCGGAACGCCGCGCGGCTAAGCAAGAGCGGCGGGATCGGACCCGCAACAGCAGCTGGCGGCATCGAGAGCACAAGTCAGGCGTTCGCCTGTGGTTGGTGCTTACCGCGCTACTGCTCGCACTAGTGGGAGCAGCTTTCGCGGTGAACTACGCAAGCGCCTCGGATGCCCCTACGGCCGCTACCGGAACTCCTACTACCGGCACTACCGCTACCGG
Source organism: Acidimicrobiales bacterium (assembly GCA_003243955.1). Lineage (GTDB taxonomy): Bacteria > Actinomycetota > Actinomycetes > Mycobacteriales > QHCE01 > QHCE01. Next base: position 27,814 of record QHCE01000038.1, read on the forward strand.
CACCCCCTAATACGGCAGCCGCAGTGTGTGATCTCGGTTGGCGTGTCGTGGCCATGGAGACGGCCGCCTCGTGATCAACTTCGGGTGTGATAGGCCTGAAGGACAACGCGGTGGCCGCGTCGTTGACGATAGCTGATGATCTGTTCGACCGGTGGCGGGCGGGGTTTGAGGACATGTTCGCGTTGGTCGCAGGCCGGTTCGCGCAGGTGGGATCGCGCCGTCGGGCCCGGTTGTGAGGCGACAGTGCGCACCGGTCGAGGTGCCGCTTCACGGCCTCTAACGCGCCGTGGGCACCGGTGCGTAGCGCTAGAACTTGCGCCCCCATGTCAGCACCGCCGCCCTTTTATCCTCTGAGTTTTCCGGCAGATTGCCGGGGCGGTATGACGCTTTTATCACCTGAATAGATAAGGGAACTCAGGTCATAAAAAATATTATGACCTGAGTTTCTTAGGCTGCTAGATGGCGTTCGAGAGCTTCGCGAGTGACACCGGAGACTGTTACATGCTGATCTTTTGCTCGCTTGTTGAGCTTGTCTCGTAGAGAGGAGGGCACGCGAACCACGAGTTGTTCGGTGGCCTCGTCGGACATCCTCGGTCGCCCGCGCTTGGCGCGTGCTATCTCCTCAGCGGCGGCCTCGTCTTCCCAGGGTCGGACGTATTCCGCTGCTTCGTCCACTAGGCGTTGAACTTCTTCTGATAATCGAGCCATGTCTTCCCCCCTGCTGGA
>QHCE01000007.1 GCA_003243955.1 Acidimicrobiales bacterium
ACCCTTAAATACACAGACCCCTCGGATCCGATGAAAACGTACTTGACGGCCTGTTAACACGGTCATGACGCGGGTTTCATTACCGAGACGTAGCGCTTACGAGCGATCAGTGCTGAGGTGACAACTACGGCTGATAGTAGAGCTGCGCACGCGAACAATATTTTCGTATGCCCGGCATCGAGTAAGCGACCACCAATCGCCGTTCCAGCTCCGCTGCCCAGAAACAAGGCGGAGGTCATGAGCGCGACACAGGTTGCTCTTGCTTCGGGTACCGTCGTTGTCATCCAGGTTTGCAACGAAGAATGAAATGCCGCCCAGACAATGCCTAATAAAATGGCAGTAACTACCAGCGGAGCGACACCATCAATGACCGATGGAACCGCATGGGCGATTATCAGAGCTGCGCCTCCAATGGCCAAGGGAATGAGCGGATTGGATGAGATCCGTTTCACCGCACGAGTTGCCGCCAACATCGATACGCCATAAGCGGCGGCAATAGCTCCCGCGCTGGCAGCGCTTGGGCCGTGTTGTTCTATTACGCTCGGCAACAACGCGAACAACCCAAGAACGAGACCGCCTTCTAGGAAAGCAAACACCATCACAAGGAGCGCCCAACGTGACCGCAACACCATTCCAACACGTGCCAGAGGGTGGGCAGGGTTTGTCGTCGAGAGCAAGGTCTCTTTAGTGCCAGAAAGCTGCAGCAAGGCGGCAACTGATACACCCGTTACCGCCGCGAAAAGCACTCGCCAGCTAGTGAACTCAGCGACCGCACCCGCCATGGCGGTCGCAAGTGCGCTGCCAACCGCCATGGCTGCAAGCATGTCCGCGAGCGCTGCTTGCCTGCACTTTGTATCGACCGTGTCTCCAATGAACGTTATAGTTGCGGGAATTAGGGCTCCAAAGGCCGCACCCGTAAGCGCCCGCGCGGTTGAGAGCAACAAAATCGAAGGTGCCATCGCTGACAGCGCACTACCCACAGCACCAACCGTTAAGCCAATACGAATGACTCTTATTCTGCCATAGCGGTCGGACAAGACGCCCCAAACAGGTTGCGAGACGCCATAGGAGATGAAATAAGCGGTCGCCGCGGCAGCGGCTGTGGAAACCGACACCGAAAAGGTAGCGGCGAACGCGAAGAGCATCGGTCCAACAGCGAACCGATCAAAGTTGGAGAACCCGGCTACCAGCAGCATCGAACGGGGCGGATCGTTGCGGGCGCTCATCTCGTGACCACTAGGCTTCTGCTGGGTAAGCAGCTACGAAGCGGTATTCAGGCTGACGTAGCCACCCTTGCACTCCGGGTGTTCGGCCCTGTATGTGCCGCCGTGCCCAATGTTGTCGACGATCGGTGTGCCCTCCTGGCAGAGCGGGCATGCGTCGGCATCAATAGCGGCAAAGCTGACTGACGTAAGAGTTTCGAGTCTAGGAATACCGAGTTGCTGGGCGGTAACCCCGCCACGATTGCACACAACACTAGCGCCGATCACCTCCGCTCCGTGGAACTCTGCCTGCCGACAGACCTTTCGCACCGAGCCTCCGGTTGTCAGTAAGTCTTCAACGACGAGAACACGTTTGCCGTACAGCTGCTCGACGAAGCCCGCGCGTTCGAACGCAAAATCATCACCGTCCTTATCCGCCCATACCGCGCTGACATTGCGGCCAGCATCGCGGAATGCGCGACCCGACAGTACGGACAGCACAATACCTCCGACTGCGGGTGCTGCAACCGTGTCAATGCTGTCAATGCCATCAAGAAACGGTTTGATCAGGTCGACACAAATGTCAGACATTAAACCAACGTTCGGAAAGATGATGTCGAGGTTGATGTAACCGGACCCATGCTTTCCGCTCTTGTACACGAAGTGGTGATCAAGGAATACAGCCCCGGCGCGCTCAAGTTCGGCCATGATTTCCATCAGTGAGCTCCCAAGGCTGCGGTGATTTCTTTTCCGATAGCGATTGCGGCGGCGCTGGGCGTGCCGATTTCTGGTGGGGGGCTCGTTATCGGCCGCCCAACAACCAAGTAAGTAGCTCCTTTACTGATTGCTTCGGCCGGCGTCATCACACGCTTTTGATCATTCGCGCAGGCCCAGCTCGGTCGAACTCCGGGAGTAACCCGAGCAAGTGCGGCCAGCTGCGGATGGGAGCTGCCGGCTTGGGCGAGTACATCGAGTTCTTGGGGAGAACAAACGATCCCAGCAACTTCCGCCTGGGCGGCAAGAACCGCGAAACGGACAACTACTTCTTCTGGTGATGCGCCAAAGATCGCTGCGCACTCCTGGGCTCCAATGCTCGTGAGCACAGTAACGGCGAGCACGTCAGTCGTGGGGTTGCTTGCGGCAACGGCGGCACGCATTGCCGCAACACCCGCGGACGCGTGAACAGTAATGAGCTGGGGATCAAAACGGGCGACCTGACGCGCACCTTCGGCGACGGTGTTGGGTATGTCGTCGAACTTCCCGTCCACAAAAAGCTGACCGCCGTGGGACCGGACGAGATGCGCGGCCGCTTGCCAACCCGCTCCGTATCCGAGCTGATAGCCGATCTTAAACGCTCCGACATGCGGCGCAAGCTCTCGCACTAGCTCTTTGGCTATGCCGAGATCGCCCACGTCGAGCGGAACAATTATTCGGTCCTTTGGCGCTAGCTCTTTCATGCTGGGAGCTGTCTGCATCGCATAGCTGAAGCTTATCCAAACTACCAGCTCGGCACACCGTCGCCGTTAAATAAGCCCGCGACTAACTCATCACTACGGGCAGAACTAAGCTCTACAGTGTGGCACACCAAGATTCAGAGCTCACCGTGGTGCATATGGTTCGGCATGGCGAGGTATACAACCCGGAGAAGATTCTGTACGGCCGGGCGCCGGGTTTTCGGCTCAGTGATCGTGGCACGCGGATGGCTGAAGCGGCTGGGGAGTACCTATCTAAACTCTCCGCTGAGCGGCCCATCACCCACATGGTGTCTAGTCCGTTGGAGCGGGCGGCGCAAACCGCCGCGGCGATTAGCCAGCGGTTAGACCTGCAGTTCACCACCGACGAACGCTTGCTGGAGTCGCAGAACATTTTCGCCGGTCGCAAATTGCGTCGCCGGGATCTATTCGCTAACGCTCACCGGCTCTACAACCCGTTCCGGCCGTCATGGGATGAGGCCTACGCCAGTGTCGCGGCCCGGATGGCCGAAGCTGTGCGCAGCGCGCGCCAGGCCGCGGCCGGAGCCGCGGCGGTGCTGGTAAGTCATCAGCTTCCAATCTGGATTGTGCGGCGTCACCTGTCCGGGCTGCGGTTGTGGCACTCGCCATCGCGCCGGCAGTGCGCACTGGGCAGCGTGACCTCGTTCACGTTCGGCAGCGATGAAGACAGCGACGGTATTCTCACCGCCATCGACTACCACGTTCCCGCTCCGGATCTGGTGGCTGCCGCGCTCGTCGAGGATCGGGCCGCGGGAGTCATGTCCGCACGCGCTAAACCGGTCGCGCGATGAGCCGCGGCTGGCGCGTATCGCTGTTGCGTCTACGAACTCGGCAAAACAGCGAATTTTCAGCCGGAAAACAACAGAACCGTCGAGTTCGTCGACGGATTGCGGTCATGGCTTGCTTAGGTTTGCTGCTGGCGGGCTGCGCTAACGGTCATGACGCGGTAGACCAGTCAGCAGGTACTGCGCAACGGTTTGTCTCCGGCGACGGCACACTCACGCAGTATCCGCGCGGAGCTCGTCCGATTGCCCCGACTGTCACTGGAGATTTGGTGAGCGGGGGAAAGTTTTCGCTGGCCAGCTACCGCGGATCGATGGCAGTCCTGAACTTCTGGGGATCGTGGTGCGCGCCATGCCGCGCGGAAATCATCCACCTGGTAGAGGTCGCCGACACCACCAAAGACCTCGGGGTGCGGTTTGTGGGCGTGAATGTGCGGGATTCCCGAGATAAAGCGGCCGCGTTTGACCGGGCACACCAGGTGCCCTATCCCAGCCTGTTCGACCCGGCCGGCCGGGTGGCACTGGCATTCCGAGACACCCCACCCAATGCCATTCCCGCCACAATCGTGATCGACCGCGAGGGGCGGGTTGCCGCCGTGTTCCGTAAACCGCTCGTAGTTCACGAACTACGACCCGTGGTGACAAAGATCGCAGCGGAGAACTAGTAATGCTTAGTGAGGCTTGCCTAAGTTAGATACTGTAGCCGCATGAAGCCGTGGGTACCCTGCACTTGGCGACCGCGTGCGCAACTGCGCGAACGGCTGGCCGTCATCGCCAAGCTCGGTAAAAAACTGAGCGACAACCCCCGAGAATGGCTGCGGGCCGGTGTTTTCGGCGGCATGGATGGAATGTCTAGCACTGCGGGCTTGATTGCGGGCATGGACGTCGGCGGGGCCACACCGTCAACCGTTCTTTTTACCGCGGTAGCGGCTGGCGTTGCCGGGGCAGGTTCGATGGGCGGAGGGGAGTACGTTTCGGTAAAGACCGATAACGAACGCCTAGTACAGCAGGTGCAAGAGGCGGAGAAGCTCGAGAAGCGCTTTAAGAGCAATCCTGGGAAAGTTATTGCGGAGACAGCCCGTCTGTTGATAGAGAAAAACTCCCTCACGGAAGAAGCGGCCCAAGCACAGGCCGAAGCGTTGTGGAAAAATCCGAAATTTGCCGCAGGTTCACACGTTGCATGGGAGCACGGCGAGTTCGCGGGGAATCCAGTAAAACCACTCAACGCCGCAGGGTCGTCTTTCGTGGCTTTCGGTACTGGATCTTTGCTGCCGGTACTTCCTTACATCGCTGCTACCAACGGAGTGCTCCCCGCCGCCGCGGCGTTGCCGCTTGCCCTCGCCGCAGGCGGCGCCGGTTTGTTAGGCGCGGGCGCTTTTGCCAGCTTATTCTCCGACCGTCAATGGTGGAAACACGGGCGACGTCAACTAGCCGTGGGTGGAACCTCGGCGGGACTGTCCTCCGCCGCTATGGGACTCACAACGATCTCGGGCACCACCCTCGCGGATGTCGCCCCGGCCGCAGCTATCGCCTCGGGGATTGGCGCGGCCGTGATTGCTGGATATCGCCGGCTCAAACACCGCCGGCAACCTTCGAGCCGCTCCAGCAGTGGACCCGGCACTAACCGCGATACCGGGGCGCCGCCCCGCTGAAGAGCTGTTGACCCTCGCGGTGTCAGAATGCCGGAGTGGTTCTTACCCTTGTATTGTCGCTGCTCCGTGCCACTCGCTAACGGAGCCGCCGACGCCGCGACGCACGGGCCTCTCCTGATCGCCCTGGCGGTAAGTGTGCTTGCTGGGATGGTCAGTTTCGCCTCTCCGTGTGTGCTGCCGCTGGTGCCCGGCTACCTCTCCTATGTCGCTGGGTTGAGCGGGGCCGACGTTGAGCAGACCCGAGCCTCGGAAGATTCGCGGCGCCGCCGCGGGTTTCTTCGTTCGCTGAGCTCACCAACTGTGCTCGGCACGTTGCTATTCATCGCCGGCTTCGCCACAGTCTTCACGCTGCTCGGCGCCGCTTTCGGTGAGGCCGGGCGTTGGTTGCTGGCCTATCAGCCGGTCATCGAGGCAGTGGTAGGTGCGCTAGTGCTACTGATGGGGCTGGCGTTTCTCGGCTGGATTCCTGGGCTGAGCCGCGAGCTTCGCCTACGCACACTGCCAACAGCTGGTCTCGCCGGTGCTCCAGTGTTGGGTGCCGTGTTCGCGCTCGGATGGACTCCTTGCTTGGGTCCAACCCTCGCCGCGGTGCAGGGGCTGTCCTTCGTGGAAGGCTCGGCCACCCGCGGCGCGGTGCTTTCAGCAGCCTATGCGTTGGGGCTCGGCATCCCGTTTCTATGCTGCGCTTTGGGTTTCCGCTGGTTTGCGATCTCTATTGGCTGGCTGCGTAGGCACGCGGGCTGGGTACGCTGGATCGGTGGCGGTCTGCTGGTAATAGTAGGCGCACTGCTGCTTAGTGGCTTATGGAATGACGCCGTGATCTGGCTCCGCGGCTACGTTGGCGTGGGTGAGATTGGAATTTGATGCGAGTTTCAAGCGTGATGCACGTAAAGATACTGGGCAGACTGGCGTTGCAAGGCCGCCAGCTCTGGGGCCAGCTGGTTAGCATGCGCACCGCCCTGGTGCTGCTGTTTCTGCTGGCCATTGCCGCCATCCCCGGCGCCACTTTTCCGCAACGCGCCCTTAACCCCGCAAAAGTCACCCGGTACTACAACGACCATCCCACGCTTGCCCCGATCCTGGATCGGCTCTGGGGCTTTGATGTTTTCGCCTCGCCGTGGTTCGCCGCGATCTACCTCCTGCTGTTCATCTCACTCACCGGGTGCTTGATCTCGCGGATACGTGTGCATTTACTGCCCCTGATCCTCGGGCCGCCGAAGGTACCAGCCCAGCTGAGCAAACTCCCGCTGTATGCTGTGCTGGATACGTCGGCGCAGACGCCGGAGGCCACGGCGAGTTCGGTGCTGGCAGCGCTGCGGAGGCTGCATTGGCGGCGGATACGGCAGCGCATCCACGGCGAGGCTGAAGGCGCTGCCGAAATCACGCTGTCGGCCGAACGTGGCCAGCTGCGAGAACTCGGTAATCTGGTCTTTCATTTCGCGTTGGTAGTAGTGCTGATCGGTGTCGCGGTCGGTTCGCTGTGGGGATGGAAAGGCGGCGCGCTGATCGTGGAAGGCGGCCAGTTCTGCAACGCCGTGCAGTCTTACGACCAGTTCAGTCCCGGACGTTTAGTCAAAGACGAGGGCATTACCCCGTTTTGTGTGTCATTGCGGAAATTCCACGCCTCCTACTTGCCCAACGGTCAGCCGGTGAATTACTCAGCGCAGCTGCGCTATACGGATGGGGCAGCGGCCGGGCAGCGCGAGCCGCGCCACCCTTACACGTTGGAAGTGAACCATCCGTTGCGCATGGATGGTGCCGGCATGTTTCTGATCAACCACGGCTATGCCCCCGTCCTGCGTTACACCGACCGTTACGGCACCGTGTTTGAGAGTCCCACCCCGTTCCTTCCCCGGGATTCGGCGCTGCGCAGCGAGGGCGTGGTGGTACTTCCCGACGCTAACCAGGACCCGGCCACACGAAAGCGAACTCGCAACTCTGAGGTTGCGTTTGAGGGCTTGTACGTGCCCACGGCTGGTTCGATACCGCCGTTTGTTCGTTCGCTATATCCGGCCCGAGGCAACGAAGGAATCACGTTGTTGGCCTACCGGGGCAACACTGGACTGGATTCGGGTGTGCCGCGCTCGGTGTATTCGCTGGACCAAAGCCGAGTAAGTTCCGGTGATTTGAAACTCCTTGGTTCGAAGTTTCTGCGCCCGGGCCAGAGCTGGAAACTTGACGATGGTTCACAGGTGGAATTCGTCGGCTCTAAGCAGTGGATGAGTGTGGAAGTCTCCCATGATCCGGGCCGGCTTACCGCGTTGACCGGAGCGGTGGCGATGGTGCTGGGGCTGCTGGTGTCCCTATTCACCCGTCGTCGACGGCTCTTCGTCCGGCTACGCCCCACCACCGGTGGTACCCGGGTGGAGCTTGCTGGTCTGACCCGTGCAGACTCCGAGGCATTCGCTGCCGAGTTCGATCGGATCGAAGGAGCCATACGCAATGCGGTTTCGGCTGAACCCACGGATAATAAGGAGTAGGCATGCCCATCGATCAGAGTCTTGCGGATGTGTCCAACACTTTCTTCTTGTGGACCATCGTGGCCTACACGGTGGCTATGAGCTGCTATGCGATCGAGTACGCATTTGGTACGCGTGGTGCGGTCGCGGCTGCCGCTCGTAGTTCGGCCGCGCCCGTTCGGCAGCGCGAGCTCGTCGGTGTGGCCCCCGGCGGACCGGCCACAACCCCCACGCCGCCGGAGCCACCAGACGAACTGGAGACGGCTGCACCGGGGCTACGGTCGGACGCCAACCGAGTTCTGGGTGGTATCGCGGTGGCGGCTACGTTCTTAGGCTTCGCGCTTGCGCTGACATCGTTAGTTACCCGTGGCGTGTCAGTGGGCCGCGTGCCATGGGGCAACATGTACGAGTTCGTCTGCCTTGCGTGCCTGGTAGGCGTGCTGTGCTGGCTGATTGTGATCATCCGCCGGCCTCAGCTGCGCCACTTGGGGCTGTTCGTACTGTTGCCAGTGGTGCTGCTGCTCGGGCTGGCCGGCACGGTACTCTACGCCGAGGCGGCTCCCCTGGTTCCAGCGCTGAACTCCGTCTGGCTGAAGATTCATGTCAGCGCGGCCGCAACCTCCAGCGGTATTTTCCTATTTGGATTTGTCTGCGCGGTGCTGTATCTGCTTCGGCAGGGTTACGACGCGCGAATCGCTGAGGGCCGTGTGGTGAAGTTTCCGTTTACGCTTGCACCCAGGCTTCCGGTCGCGGAGAGTTTGGAGCGTCTGACGTTTCGCGTTCACGCGCTCGCTTTCCCGTTGTGGACGTTCGCGGTGATCGCCGGTGCGATTTGGGCTGAAGCCGCCTGGACTCGGTACTGGGGATGGGATCCGAAGGAGACGTGGGCTTTCATCTCCTGGGTGGTGTACGCCGCGTACTTACATGCTCGCGCCACCGCAGGTTGGTGGGGCAAGCGAGCCACATTCATTGTGGTGTTGGGCTGGGCAACCATGATGGTGAATCTGTTCGTCATCAACTTGGTGCAAACTGGGCTGCACTCTTACGCGGGGGTGAATTAGAAGCTGACGCGGGGGTAGAAGTTGCCCATCTAGGCAGTTGAATTGCATCAGCAGCACTTTCCATGGCACCTTCGGGTCATTGCGGTGGCCGTTCGGTGGGTTAGGGGGATAGGCAGGCAGCCCACCCGCCGCCGCAAACGGCCGGTATCGAGTGGTAAATCTGGACATAAACGCCCCAAACATGCCCACTTCTACACTTTCGGGTCCTAGCATTTGTGGAATGAAGCTTCGGTGGGGACAGCTGCGTGGCGCTCTGAGCGCCACGGTCACGATCGCGCTTGTCGCGGTCGTCACTGGCGTGTCGGTGCTATGGCATCCAGTAGCCGCGAACGCTGATCCGGCGCTAGACGAGGCGCGCTCGCAGGTCAAACAGCTCCTCACCAAGATGCGTAACGCCAATGAGAACCTTAACCGGGCGCGGGACGACCTAGACGATAGCCAGAAACGGCAGGATGACCTCCAGTCTAAACTCGGTGAGTTACAGCGCCGTTATGATCAAACCAGTGCCAAAGTTGGCAAGCTGGGCGCCGCGGCGTATCAAAACGGTGGAAATGTCTCTACGAGCGGAATGCTCAAGAGTGGTAGTCCGCAGACGATGCTTGACCAGCTCTCCTACATCGATGTGCTCAATGCGGAAAACGCTAGATTGCTGCGTGAGTACACGTCGGCCCGCAAGCAGCTGAGTAAAACCAAAGATGGAATTGACGCAGAGGTCGTCCGCCGTAAGGAAACCGCTAACTCCGCACAAGAGCTAAAGAAGCAGTTGCAGGCCGACTTCGATAAGTGGAAGAAGCTTCGTGACCGGCTTTCGCCCAGTGACGCCCGTCAAGATGGCATCGCGGGTACCTACGATGGCTCAGCATCTGGAAAAGCTGAGGCCGTGGTGAAGTACGCTTATGCGCAACTGGGTAAGCCGTATGTGTTCGGCGCGGCGGGGCCAAGTGCATTCGATTGTTCGGGCCTCGCGCTGATGGCATGGCAGCAATCGGGGGTCAAGCTCCCGCACTCCGCGCTCCAGCAATGGTTGCTGCTTGCCCACAAAGTGTCATATGACTCTTTGCAGCCGGGAGATCTAGTATTCTTTTTCAGCGGTGTGTCCCATATGGGAATTTACATTGGCAACGGAAACATGATTCATGCCCCTGAGCCCGGCGATAAGGTTAAAATCGGGAAGGTTCGAGTGAGCGGGTTGCCATTCAAGGGCGCGGCTCGTCCCGGGTAACAGAGCGATGGATGGGAACAGCACGGAAATCTATCGCCAGGAACCGGTAGCGCTCTAATCTTCGATCAGCAGATTGCGACCGTGTTCGGGTTCGAAAAGGATCATATCGCTGGGGTTGAACCATAGCTGTAGATCTTCGCTTTCTTGTGCAGGTGACCTGGAGTCCAGTTGCGCGACCAGCTGAGAGTCCCTGAAAACCTCATCCGCTCCAGTTTCTTCGTCCAGCTCGGTTATCCGACTGGGCCTGTCGGTTGAAGCCAGGTTGAGATAGGCGAACTTGGCTGAACCCACCGATTCCATAATGTCGACGCATTGGGTGAACGTCGCCCCATGAGTCCTATCGCCTACTAGTGCGGCATCCTCAAAGGCTTCCGGCCGCAGCCCCACCACAACCTCGCGGGTTCCGCTCAGATGTGCCTCCAGCGCGCGGCGATGCTTATCCGGAAGTGGGATGTTTCCTATCACGGTCGATACCGTGTTATCAACAACCTCGCCGGTGAAGAAGTTCATTGCCGGTGAGCCGATGAAGCCGGCGACGAAAAGGTTCGCCGGCTGTTCGTAGAGCTCTTGTGGAGATCCGATCTGCTGCACAACACCGCGAAGCATTAGCGCTATCCGGTCCCCCAGTGTCATGGCCTCAATCTGGTCATGCGTGACGTAAACCATTGTGGTACCAAGGCTCTTTTGCAGCCGAGCTATCGCGGTGCGCATCTGCACCCGCAGCTTTGCGTCGAGATTCGACAGTGGTTCGTCCATCAGGAATGCCTGTGGGCTGCGGACAATTGCGCGGCCCATCGCGACTCGCTGCCGCTGGCCACCGGAGAGATGCCCAGGCTTGCGATTCAGGTATGCGGTGAGCTCTAAAATCTCGGCAGTGTGTTCTACCTTGTTTTTTATGGTGGCTTTGTCCACTCCGGCGAGCTTGAGCGGAAAAGCCATATTTTCGGCCACGCTCATGTGGGGGTACAGCGCATAAGACTGGAACACCATCGCTATGTCACGGTCTCGTGGTGCACGTTCGTTCATACGTTTACCACTGATGCGTAGCTCGCCATCGGTGATGTTTTCCAGCCCAGCGATCATGTTCAGCGTGGTGGATTTTCCGCAGCCCGAGGGTCCTACCAAGATGAGCAGCTCATGATCGGCGATGGAGATGTCGAGGTCGCGTACCGCCGTGCTTCCATCGTCATACCGCTTGGTGACGCCATCTAGAACAATGTCGGCCATGGGTTTCGCTTAACCTTTCACTGCGCCAGAGGTAAGACCACTGACAATCCGACTTTGGAAGACGAGCACGAAGATCACGATCGGGATCGTGATCACTACGGCCGCGGCGGCGATGGATCCGGTGGGGTCCTCGAATTGCGAGGCTCCGGTGAAGAAGGAGATCGCCGCTGGCGCGGTGCGGGCCGAATCTGATGATGTGAGCGCAATGGCGAACAGGAAGTCGTTCCAGCACTGGATGAACGCCAAGATCGTCGCGGTGACTACGCCGGGAACGGCCAGCGGGACGATCACGTGTCGGAACGCTTGGAAGGGCGTAGCGCCGTCCATCTTGGCGGCTTTCTCCAGCTCCCAAGGGATCTCGCGGAAGAACGCCGAGAGCGTGTAGATCGTCAGCGGCAACGTGAATGTCACGTACGGCAGGATCAGTCCAGGCCAGGTGTTGAATAGGTGTAGGGAACGTTCAATCTGGAACAGCGGCGTCACCAGTGAAACCTGTGGAAACATCGCGATGAGCAGCGACGCGCCGAGCATGACGCGCCGGCCAGGAAAGTTCAGCCGGGCGATCGCATACGCGGCGAATACGCCGAGCACGATCGCGATAGCGGTGGAGATCAGGCCGATGCCGATCGAGTTGAGCAGCGGACGAGCGAATCCGCCGGTGCGGAAGATGCCGAGATAGTTGTCGAAGGTGATCTTGCGTGGAATGAAACTTCCGTCGGTAAAGGTGCTGGGTTGTTTGAGGGAGAGCGATACGATCCAGAGCACGGGTGTGATCGCGAAGAACACCACGATCAGATTGATCGCACTCCAACGTATTTTACTCCCAGTCACTGCTTGTCCGGTGGTCATCAGCGGCGCTCCTTCGGATCTGCGCCAGGCGCCGTTCCAGGTGACGAGGCGCCGAAAACTTTGATGAAGATGAACGCGATGAGGGCCACAGTGAGAAAGATCAGCACCGCCAAGGTAGAGCCAATTCCAAGGTTCAGGCCGCCTATGAGGTTGTGATAGGTGGTGATCGAGACCGATGCGGTGGATTGGGCGCCGTTGGTCAAAACGTAGATGTTGTCGTAAATGCGGAACGCATCCAGCGCACGAAACAGCAACGCTACGAGGATTGCCGGCTTCATCAGCGGGAGCGTGATGTGGATAAACCGTTGCCACCTACTCGCGCCATCCATCTCCGCGGCCCGGTGTAGCTCATCCGGGATCAGTGCGAGCCCCGCGAGCAACAACAGGGCCATGAAGGGAGTCGTCTTCCACACTTCAGCTAGCACGATGATGCCCAGCGCTGGGATCTGCTGAGTCAGCGGCGCCGAGTTCTCGGGTAAGAACCCAGCCAACCAGCCGGTGCCTGGAGTCCAAGCGTACTTCCAACCGTATGCAGCTACCACGCTGACGATGCCGTATGGGATCAGCACCGCGGTTCGTAACAAGCCTCGTGCGACAAGTGTGCGGTGCATGACCACGGCCAGCGCCATGCCAAGCACCAGTTCGATGGCGACGCTGACAACCATGATGAGCACGGTGACGCCGAAAGCAACCCACCAGTAGTGGTTGGTGAGCACGGTGGCGTAATTATCCAACCCGATCCAGCCACGGGCTTGGGGAAAACGCAGATCATAGCGCTGAAAAGACAGTAAGAACGAATAGATGATCGGCCACCCCGCGACCACCAGCATCACTGCCGCGGCCGGAGCGCAGAGCAGTAGACCTAGCCTGTGTTCGGCACGCATACCGTCTGTAGTTGGTTCTTCGCGGACATGCCGACTCATGGCAGTACCCCCTTGGACTGCAGTGCATCAGCGATCTCCGCTCGAAGCCGGCTCAGCGTTGCCTGGGGGGCAATGGCCTGCGGTGGCGACAGTACCGTTGAGACGATGGTCGAGATGTTTTGGTAGAACGGCGTGCTAGGTCGCTCGCCGGCGGTTTCAAGCGCTTGCAGAATGGCGTCCCGCATAGGGTACTTGGCTATGAACTCTCGATCGTCATATACCGATCGGATTGTGGGGGGTAGACCGTCCTTGACCGCCGCGATCTTCTGGCTTTCCGGATCACGTAAGCAGGTAGCGGCAGCAAATGCTTCATGCGGATGTTTGGAGTACTTACCGACCGCGAAGACCGCGCCGCCTAAAGGTGACGACCCTGGGCCGTCGATTCCCGGGTACGGCGCCCAACGAAGTTTTTTCAACAACTCTGGATTCGAGTCTCGAGTAGCGGCATATACGAAAGGCCAGATGACTTGAAATGGAGCTTTGCCGGCCTGAAACGCCAGATTGGCTTCCTGCTCATGAGTGTTGGACAGCGAGGGGTCTGCCGCACGCGAGGTAGCGAATTTCTTCATCACTTCAAGTGCTTTGCGGGCCTTGGAGTCCAGTACAACACGTTTGCCGTCCGCGGAGAGGATACTGCTTCCCGCCGAGGTGACCAGAGCGTTGAACCACACCACTAGACCTTCGTATTGCGCGCCAGTCACTTCGACGTAGTGCGGCTTTCCTTGGTCGGCGAGTTTTTCAGCAGCAGTGATCAGCTCATCCCAGGTCGCGGGAGGGGTGGGGACCAAGTCTGATCGGTACCACAATAGCTGCACGTTGGTGTTGTATGGCGCGGCGTAGAGCTTGTTGTTCCAGCGGGCGGTCTTGAGTGGCTTTTCTAGCGTTCCCCGCTCCACGCTTTTCTTGTCCTCACCGGTCCACTCCTTAATCCAACCTGCTTCGGCGAGCTCGGCGACCCAGGTGATGTCCATGTCCATCAGGTCGAGCCCAGAATCGCGGGCGGCCAGCCGTCTAACCAGTTGTTCCCGCTGGCCTTCGGCATCGCGCGGCAGCTGGTTGAGCTTGATCCGGTAGTTGCCGTGAGCTAGAGAGTTGCAACGGTCAACAATGCTGGAGAAGTTTTCCTCCGGACCGTTGAAAATGTTGATCACGACGCCCGCGTTTTCCGTGCCACAAGAGACCAACAGGGGGCTGGCTACGGCGAGTGAGATGACCAGTATCAGGCAGCGCCAGCGTGGACGGCTGACTGCTGGCGTAGAAGGCCACTTGCCCACCGAAGGCTCCTGTTCATGTGCCGAACGTGCTTAGCGGGACTGTAGCACGTCACTAACCCATTACGACATAGGAATCAGCAAAGCCCTCAGCGCAGACAGAGGCATGGCGGCGGCGCTCCCGATTCGCCTAAGAAGCGCGCCTACATTGGTTCGTCATCCATAAGCGCCCCGCCGGAAGCCAGTAAGGCGCGAACCTCCGATTCGCGGAATCTGCGGTGGCCGCCAGGAGTGCGGATACTGCTGATACGACCGGCCGCTGCCCATCGAGTTACCGTTTTAGGGTCGACTCGGAACAGGGCGGCGACCTCGCTGGGGGTCAGGAGTCGCTCACCTACCTCCACGTTTACTTCAACTCCTTGCGTTGGTGGGATGCTTTATGACCGGGTTACGTTCTTTGCCCGTTATAAACTCGATTTTTCATTACAGCACTATTGCCGTGCGGCGTCAGCAAAACTGAACAACTTACTTGATTTTTGGCAGCAGAGGCAACGCGGTGTGTTTGGTTAGCGCCGACGTAGGTAGTGTCGTTTTTGCTTGGCGAAACGTCACACTTCATCGCAGGATCGCCAGCTCACACAGCCAGTCGCACGTTCGGTCGGTGAGTTGACGGGCGAGGCTCTTTACCATGTCGGAGGCGCAGCTGTGAAGATTCATCCAGCCCTCACCTACACCGCTGGTCGCACCGCATTGATGGCCGCCGTAGCGGCGGCCCTCTTCGCGGTGGGCTTTCGTAGCTGGGCTCTAGTTCTGCTGGCCATTGTGATCTCGATGCCGCTGTCGTGGTTTGTGCTGCGCCGACAGCGTGAACAGCTTGCCGAACGGGCGGCCGTACATCAACAACGCAGGCAGCAAGAGCGTGCGGCGCTGCGCGCGGTGCTAGACGAGCAAAACCTAGACGAGCAGACAGCGGAACCAGACCGTAGCTAGGCGCAACTTCCCAACGACAACTTGTGCCAAGTTGTCGTTGCTAGCTGGATAGCCCTGACCGATTACGTGCTTTGGTAAGGGCCACCTTGGTTTGCAGCCAGGGTATGTGGGGAATACACTCCCGGCAGCAGCTCGCGGAGTAGCTCACTATCTCAGGTGTAGCTGCGTGAAGCTGGGGTGTATCCACACGGCGGCACCCTGTGACGCCTGAAAAGGAAGCGGTATAGATCATGCCGTTTAACCAGTATCTGCCGATCGTGTTGTTGTTTGGGCTAGCGACTGGTTTTACTATTTTTTCGGTTGCGATCGCCCCACTGATTGGTCCTCGCCGGTTCAACCGCGCCAAGCTGGACCCTTACGAATGCGGTATCGAACCCGCTCCACGGCCGCCCGGCGGTGGGCGGTTTCCGGTCAAGTATTTCCTCACTGCGATGCTGTTTATTTTGTTTGACATCGAAATTGTCTTTCTGTACCCGTGGGCTGTGGCAAACAAAGCGCTGGGTGTCTTCGGCTTGGTAGAAATGCTGCTATTCGTCGTTACAGTGTTCATCGCTTACGCCTACGTGTGGCGCCGCGGCGCGCTGGATTGGCGCTGATCCATGGGGCTGGAAGAGAAAGTTCCCACCGGAATTTTGCTGGCCTCGGTGGAGAAGCTGGTCAACTGGAGCCGAACGTCGTCGCTGTGGCCCGCAACATTTGGACTGGCGTGCTGCGCTATCGAGATGATGACCACCGGCGCCGCTCGATACGACATGGGTCGCTTCGGTATGGAGGTGTTCCGAGCAAGTCCTCGACAGGCCGACTTGATGATAGTGGCCGGTCGGGTTAGTCAAAAAATGGCTCCAGTGCTGCGCCAGATATACGACCAAATGCCTGAGCCCAAGTGGGTGCTCTCCATGGGCGTCTGCGCTTCTTCCGGCGGAATGTTCAACAACTACGCCATCGTGCAGGGGGTGGACCACATTGTGCCGGTGGACATCTACCTTCCGGGCTGCCCACCACGGCCTGAAATGCTGCTCGACGCGATTCTGCGGCTACACGAAAAGATCAAGGATGAGCCGCTAGGCGCCAAACGTGCCAGCCAGAAGAAGTTGGAGTTACAGAAGTTAGAGGTACAGAAGTTGGCGGTACAGAAGGTAGAGGAGCACAGTGGCGCGACACAGGACCTTCCAGCTCCGCGGCTGCGTCCGGGTGTCATGCCGTCCTCCTTCCGCTTCAATAAAGCCAGACGCAAGAGCTGGGAGCAGGCCGCGGAGCGCGGAGAGGCGGAACAGCTACGGGTGCGTGAGCACATGGAACATCTGCTGTCTCTTAACGCACAGCAGCGCGACACTGATCAGAAGGAAGAGCGACCGTGAACGCGCCTCCCACGCCGGACATCGCAGCCGGATCTGAGGTGGCGCCAGCGTCGAAAGCTCAGCACGCCGAACGCGTCAGTACTGGCATGTTCGGTGTCTCCGGCACCGGAGACACTTCGGGTTTTGGCGGCCTAGTTCGCCGATTTGTGCCTGTGAAGTCCTCGCCACGACCGTTCGGGGGGTACTTTGACGAACTGGTAGATGCGCTGACCACCGCGCTGGCTGAGGTAGGCGCTGTTGCTGACGCGATTATGCGGGTGGTCGTTGATCGCTGCGAGTTGACGCTGCATATCCGTCCCGATGTGCTGCTCACCGTTGCCGGGCAGCTGCGAGACTCACCCGCGCTGCGTTTCGAGTTGTGTTCGTCGGTCTCTGGAGTGGACTACTTTGATCCTGATGCCCCACAGGAGATTGCCCCCCAGCGGCTACATGCGGTATATCATCTCATGTCGATGACGTATCGTCGGCGGCTTCGGCTCGAGGTTGCCGTGGACGCGCAACACCCTCGCGTTCCCTCTGTCACATCGGTGTATCCGACCGCGGACTGGCAGGAGCGAGAGGCCTATGACATGTTCGGCATCGTCTTCGACGGTCACCCCGCGCTTACCCGCATCTTGATGCCTGACGATTGGGATGGTCACCCGCAGCGCAAGGACTACCCGCTTGGCGGGGTTCCGGTGGAATACAAAGGTGCGCAGATCCCGCCGCCGGATAACCGGAGGGCCTACCGGTGACTCAACCGCCCAATCCCGATGCTTACGCCACCGCCCGCGAAACTACTCAGGGGCGGATCTACACCCTGACTGGGGGTGACTGGGATAGTTTGTTGGCCGAGACCGATCCGCTCTCGGCTGAGCGCCTTGTGGTCAACATGGGGCCGCAGCACCCCTCCACCCACGGCGTGCTGCGACTGGTGCTGGAACTGCAAGGCGAGACCGTGACGCAAGCCCGGTCTGTGATTGGTTACCTGCATACCGGGATTGAAAAAAACGCTGAGTACCGAACGTGGACTCAAGGCGTCACGTTTGTCACCCGCATGGACTACCTCTCACCAGTTTTCAATGAGACTGGTTACTGTCTCGCGGTAGAGAAACTGCTCGGAATTTCCGCGCCCGAGCGCGCACAGACGATCCGGGTGTTACTCATGGAGCTGAATCGGATCTCCTCGCATCTGGTGTGGCTTGCCACCGCTGGCATGGAGCTGGGTGCGCTATCGATGATGATCTACGGCTTTCGGGAACGCGAGCTGATTCTCGATATTTTCGAGTTGATCACCGGTCTTCGGATGAACATGGCCTACGTGCGACCTGGCGGCGTGGTAGCCGATCTTCCGCCGCAGGCGCACGCCAAGATCTCTGAGTTCCTCCGCGTCATGCCGGGGCACATCAAGTCCTATGAAGATCTGCTCTCTGGTAATCCGGTGTGGCGAGCCCGCACGCAGGGCATTGGTTTTCTGGATTTGACCGGCTGCATGGCGCTGGGAATCACCGGTCCAGTGCTCCGCTCGGCTGGTCTGGGTTGGGACCTACGCAAAACCGAGCCGTACTGCGGGTATGAGAACTACACCTTCGACGTGCCAACGCAGACCACCGGCGACGTGTGGGGTCGCTACCTGGTTCGGCTGGCCGAGATGCGTGAGTCGCTCACAATAGTCGAGCAGGCGTTGGACAACTTGCGACCCGGTCCGGTGATGGTGACCGACAAAAAGATCGCTTGGCCCGCGCAGCTGGCCCTCGGTGCCGACGGTTTGGGGAACTCACTCGAGCACATTCGTACCATAATGGGCCAGTCGATGGAGTCGCTGATTCACCACTTCAAGCTGGTGACAGAAGGGTTTAGGGTGCCAGAGGGCCAAGTGTATGTGCCGATTGAATCACCACGTGGGGAGCTGGGCATGCATCTGGTCTCTTCGGGGGGTACTCGGCCGTACCGGCTGCACGTGCGGGAGCCTTCTTTTGTGAATTTGCAGGCGTTTCCGGCGATGGTGGAGGGCGCGCCGATCGCGGATGTGATTGCCGCCGGTGCTTCATTGGATCCTGTGATGGGCGGAGTGGATCGGTGAGTACGAATGAACCTGGAGTTAACGAACCTAGAATTGCAGCCAAGCCCTCAGTCGGATCTTCAACTATGCCGCGGCGGGTTTATCCGACACCACGACAGCCGCTGGATGAAGGCGCGTTGATCGATGACGCGAACGCCATCATCGCGCGGTATCCGGCAGGCCGTTCCCGTTCAGCGCTGCTGCCGATGTTGCATTTGGTGCAGTCGGCGCAGGGTTATGTCACCTCCGACGGCATTGCTTTCTGCGCGAAGCTGCTTCACCTCACCCGGGCCGAAGTGGCGGCCGTGTCCACGTTTTACACCATGTACAAGCGCCGCCCGACTGGTGAATATTTGATCAGTGTCTGCACGAATACCATGTGTGGGGTACTGGGCGGACAGCGCAGCTACGACGAGCTGAGCGAGCAACTGGGCGTAGGTCACAACCAGACCACCGCCGACGGCGTGATCACGCTGGAGCACGCCGAATGCCTGGCAGCGTGTGACTACGCCCCGGTGCTGACCGTGAACTACGAGTTTTTCGATCAGGTGGATGCAGACAAGGCCAAAGAGATTGTGGCACAGCTGCGAGCTGGGAAGCGGCCACATCCCGACCGCGGCGGCCCGCTGTGCGGCTTCAAGCAGATCTCCCGTCAGTTGGCAGGGTTCGACGACGCAGTTGTCGGCGGTCATGCAGCCGACAACGACAACTTGTGCCAAGTTGTCGGGAGGGAAGCCGGTGACGTCGCTGGTGAACCTACGCTGGCCGGCAATCGGTGCTCCGTAGCCACGGCTGATCGGGATAACACATGACGGGCGCCGCGGCAATCCAGGCCGCTTCAGTGACTCCAGTGCTGACGCAGCGCTGGCCACACCAGCCGTGGAAGCTGGCCAACTATGAGCGACTCGACGGCTATGCCGGGCTTCGACAAGCCCTGCGCCAGACGCCGGACGCGCTCATCGAGCTGGTGAAACAATCTGGGCTGCGCGGTCGAGGTGGTGCGGGTTTCCCCACCGGCCTGAAGTGGTCGTTTCTGCCCAAAGACGTCGGTGCACCGCATTACCTGGTGATCAACGCCGATGAGGGCGAGCCAGGTACCTGTAAGGACCTGCCGCTTATGATGGTGGACCCGCATTCGTTACTGGAAGGCGCGATCATCACCGCTTACGCGATCGGAGCCCACCAGGCGTTTATCTACGTACGGGGCGAAGCGGTGCACGCCGCGCGTCGGCTGCGCCAGGCGGTGCGTGAAGCGCGGGCTAAGAACTACCTTGGTCGCAACATTCTGGGCTCAGGCTTCGGTTTAGATGTGGTTGTGCATGCGGGTGCTGGGGCCTACATCTGCGGTGAAGAGACGGCGTTATTGGAGTCGCTGGAGGGCTTCCGGGGTCAGCCGCGGCTCAAGCCGCCTTTTCCGGCGACACATGGCTTATACGCCTCTCCGACCGTGGTGAACAACGTGGAGACCATCGCCAGCGTGCCGTTCATAGTTCGGCATGGTGCTGATTGGTTCAAGTCGATGGGGACCGAAAAATCTCCGGGACCCAAGATTTACTCCATTTCTGGACACGTGAAACACCCTGGCCAGTACGAGTGCGAGCTGGGAATCACGCTGCGGCAGCTACTGGAGCTGGCCGGAGGAGTGCGCGCCGGTAGGTCCTTGAAGTTCTGGACTCCCGGTGGCTCGTCCACGCCGTATTTCACCGCGGAGCACTCCGACGTTCCGCTGGATTTTGAAGGTGCCGCTGCGGCGGGCTCCATGCTGGGTACCACCGCGATCATGGTGTTTGACGAAACCACGTGCATTGTTGGGGCCACGCTGCGGTTCATCGAGTTTTACGCCCATGAATCGTGCGGTAAATGCACGCCATGCCGGGAGGGCACCTACTGGATGGAGCAAGTGCTGCGCCGTCTGGAGGCCGGAGAAGGCACCGAAGAAGACCTCTCCACGCTGCTGGACACGTGCGACAACATTTTCGGCCGCTCGTTTTGCGCTCTGGGTGATGGCGCCACCAGCTGCGTGGTGAGCTCGATCAAGTACTTCCGGGACGAATACATTGCCCATGTTAGGCAGCGACGCTGCCCGCTCGCCAGCCATGCAAGCGCTCCCTTAGCCGCGCAGGGGGTTCATTGATGACTATCGCGCCGCAAACCGAGCACACCGCAACCTCGGTGGGGGGGAGCGCTCCTCCACCTGTCACGCTCACTATCGATGGTGTGAGCATTACGGTGCCGCGAGGCACATTGGTGATCCGAGCCGCCGAGCAGTTGGGCATTCCAATTCCGCGTTTCTGCGACCATCCACTGTTAGACCCAGTCGGTGCGTGCCGACAGTGCATCGTCGCGGTCGAGGGTCAGCGTAAGCCGCTGACTGCTTGCACCACTGTGGTCACCGAAGGCATGGTGGTGCAAACGCAGCACAGCAGCCAGGTGGCGGCCAAGGCCCAAAGCGGCACCATGGAGCTGCTGCTCATCAACCACCCGTTGGACTGCCCGATGTGCGACAAGGGTGGTGAATGCCCACTGCAAAACCAGGCGATGAGTTCAGGCCGGGCCGCCTCCCGATTTCACGATGTTAAGCGGACGTACCCCAAACCGGTGCCGATCTCTTCGGAGGTGTTACTGGATCGGGAGCGCTGTGTGTTGTGCGCCCGATGCACCCGATTTTCGGCTCAGATTGCCGGTGATCCGTTCATCGAGCTGTTCGAGCGCAGCGCGGGCGAGCAGGTGTCGGTGTACCGGGGGGAGCAGCTGGATTCGCCCGACATAATTTCCGGCTCTGAACCCTTTAACTCGTACTTTTCAGGGAATACAATCCAGATCTGCCCGGTGGGGGCGCTGACCAGCGCAACCTACCGGTTTCGTTCTCGACCATTTGATTTGGTCTCCACACCAAGCGTGTGCGAACATTGCTCGTCGGGCTGTGCGCAGCGCACGGACTGGCGCCGCAACCGCGTGTTGCGTCGGCTTGCTGGCGATGACCCGGAAGTGAACGAGGAGTGGAACTGCGACAAAGGTCGGTTCGCGTTCACCTATCCCACAAGCCAAGGCCGGATCACGACTCCGCTGATTCGGGACGAATCTGGCCAGCTGGTCACCGCGTCCTGGAGTCAGGCGCTCACTATCGCTGCCGAGGGTCTACGTGAGGCGCGCGACGCCGCAGGAGTTGGTGTACTCACCGGTGGTCGGCTCACCGTGGAGGATTCTTACGCCTACAGCGTCTTTGCCCGTCTCGCGCTGAACACCAATGACATCGACTTTCGGGCACGGCCGCACTCGGTAGAGGAAGCCGATTTCCTGATCATGCACGTCGCTGGGCTCACTCCCGCTACTGGTGGCCTGCGATATCGCGATCTGGATACCGCGCCGACTGTGTTGCTAGTGGGCCTTGAACCCGAAGAAGAGTCCCCGATCGTGTTCCTGCGGCTGCGCAAGGCCAGCCGCCGCTTAGACGCGCCGAGTACAACCGTGTACTCGGTGGCGCCGTGGGCAACTCGAGGTTTAGAAAAGCTCTCGGGAACGCTGGTGGAAGCGGTTCCCGGCACAGAGGCATGCGTGCTCGATGCGCTTACCGATGATGATGGTACTGATGGCGCGGGTCAGATCTCGGGGACAAGCCCCGAGGGTGGCCAGATCTCGGCGCTTGCCGCCGCGTTGCGTAAGCCAGGTTCGGTGGTGCTGCTCGGCGAGCGTGCCGCGAGCGCGCCAGGAGCGTTATCGGCCGCGGCGCGGCTAGCCCGCGCAACCGGGGCGCGGCTGGCTTGGATTCCGCGACGAGCCGGGGATCGCGGTGCGGTGGAAGCCGGGGCGCTGCCCGATCTGCTGCCGGGCGCTCGCTGGGTGGTTGACCGGGCAGCGCGGGCGGAGTTGGAGCAGCTGTGGGGCGTGGCGCCAGGCAGTATTCCAGCTACTCCAGGTCGCAGCACTACCCGAATACTGGCCGCTGCGGCCAACGCCGAGCTGAATGCATTGCTCATAGCGGGGGTCGATCTCGACGACTTGGCCGATCCGGCCGCCGCGCGCAACGCGCTGCGTAATGTGGGGTTCGTAGTCAGCTTGGAACTGCGGGAATCCAGCGTGACGGAGTACGCCGATGTCGTCCTCCCGGTTGCTGCCTCGGTAGAAAAAGCTGGCACGTATTACACCTGGGAGGGACGTGCACGTCCGTTCGGGAGGGCGTTGCCGGAATCCGACGCGCTTCCCGACTCGCGAGTGCTGGACGCGCTTGCCGCCGAGCTGGACGTCTTTTTGAGTCTGGGGAGCGTGGAGCAGGTGCGTGCTGGCTATGCGGCGGCCGTCTCGGGTGTAACTGGCCCGGCGTCGAGTACAGGACTCAGGGGTACAGGTTTGGGCGGCACAGAGCTTGGTGGTACAGAATTTAGCGGCACAGAATTTAGCGGCTTCCAACATCGTGCGAGCGCCAAGCCTGAACGGGGCGAGGCAGTGTTGGCGACTTGGCATCACCTGCTGGATGCCGGGACTCTGCAGCTCGGCGAGCCGCATCTGGCCGGAACCGCTCCCAGAGCGCTCGCTCGGCTGTGCGAAGCCACAGCGAGCGAAATCGGGCTGACCGATGGCGACGCACTGACAGTAACCACGGACGCTGGTTCGATTACACTGCCGTTGGAGATCACTCGGATGCCGCAGCGAGTGGTATGGCTGCCAACGAACTCGCCGGGCAGCGCTGTGCGGCGTCAGCTTGCCGCCGACTCTGGTGACATCGTCAAGGTCTCAGCCGGCACAACCTCGCCGCTACCAGACGACAACTTGGCACAAGTTGCCGGAGGAGACGCGGAAGGCGCGGGGGAAGGCCCCCAATCCCATGGTGGTGAGCGTTGATGTTCTCCCCCAGCCTGAGCGGCGCGAGCTATAGCTCAACGGTCCCCTCCGCGGTTATGCGCCCGGTGGCAGAATTCGGCAATGAGCCGGTCTGGCTGCTACTGGCGAAAGTGCTCGCGATCTTTGGGTTCTTAGTGCTGATGACGTTGGTCACCATTGTGGCCGAGCGCAAAATAGTTGCCTGGATGCAGGTGCGTCCCGGCCCTAACCGCGTCGGTCCGTGGGGCGTGCTGCAGAGTCTGGCTGACGGGCTGAAGCTGGCATTCAAAGAAGACATCATGCCCACTCTCGCCGACAAGGGCGTGTACTTCATCGCTCCGGCGCTCTCCTGTATTCCGGCACTAGTGGCCTTCGCGGTGATCCCACTCGGGCCGCAAGTGAGTGTGTTCGGCCACTTGACGCCGCTGCAGCTTACTGACACTCCCATCGCGGTGTTGTTTATGTTGGCCAGCTCGTCGTTAGGCGTGTACGGGATTGTGCTGGGTGGTTGGGCTTCGGGCTCGACATACCCGCTGTTAGGCGGGCTGCGCTCGGCCGCGCAGATGATCTCGTATGAAATCTCAATGGGGCTGTCAGTCGTCGGCGTATTTTTGGCTGCCGGCACGTTCTCCACAAGCGAGATTGTGGCCGCGCAGCACGACATGTGGTACTTCGTGCTGCTGGCACCCAGTTTTTTGATCTACGCGATCTCGGCGGTGGGTGAGACCAACCGGGCGCCCTTCGACTTACCGGAAGCCGAGTCTGAGCTTGTGGGAGGTTTCCACACTGAATACTCATCACTGAAGTTCGCGCTGTTCTTCCTGGCCGAATACGTCAACATGGTCACCGTTTCCGCGCTCGCGGTCACACTGTTCTTTGGCGGCTGGCAAGCACCGTTCGGTATCGTTGCCGCGTGGGCCGGCGCCAATACGGGCTGGTGGCCGGTGCTGTGGTTTGTCGGGAAAGTTTTCACGTGTTTGTTCGTGTTCATCTGGCTGCGGGCCACGCTACCTCGGCTGCGCTATGACCAGTTCATGCGATTTGGCTGGAAGTTGCTGGTGCCGGTGAGTCTGGGTTGGATTCTGG
Source organism: Acidimicrobiales bacterium (assembly GCA_003243955.1). GTDB lineage: Bacteria > Actinomycetota > Actinomycetes > Mycobacteriales > QHCE01 > QHCE01. The sequence goes on from QHCE01000007.1 coordinate 24,375, forward strand.
CGCTGTCAGCGACGAGAGTGTTCAGTGCACAGTACGACATCGGCTCACGTTGGCCGCAAGTGGCGCTCGGTGCGACGATCGTTGCCGCTATGCTGCTCGGTCTTGCGATCCGGACTCGCCGCACAGCTGTGTCGAGGACCCAGGCGCTAGTCTCACACCCCGATGCCGACTATCCAGTACCACCACTGGACCTGCGGGTGCCCGATCCGCCACGGGCCGAGGCGCTGGCTGGCCCGCTAGCTGGTGCTGCACAGCTACAAAGGAGGGAATAGCCGATGTTTGCCTCCATGAAAGGCTTTGCGGTCACGTTCGGCCACATGTTCAAACGCCGGGTAACGGTGAAGTATCCCGAGGTAATGAAGCCCACTGAGCCGCGCTATCACGGCCGGCACCTGCTGAACCGCCATCCCGATGGTCTGGAAAAGTGCATCGGCTGCGAGCTGTGCGCATGGGCGTGTCCAGCTGACGCGATTTACGTGGAAGGGGCTGACAACACCCCTGAACGCAGATTTTCGCCGGGTGAGCGCTACGCGGCGGTGTATCAGATCAACTACGCGCGCTGCATCTTTTGCGGCCTGTGTATTGAGGCCTGCCCCACCCGGTCGTTGACGATGACCAACGAGTACGAGCTTGCCAGTGATAGTAGAGCCGACCTCATTTACACCAAAGAGCAGCTGTTGGCGCCGCTGCTGGAAGGTATGGAAGCACCACCGCATCCGATGCGTTTGGGTGAAACGGATATTGACTATTACGTCGACGCGCTTGCCAATCCCGGCACATCGGTGGGTGCCGAACGACTCGATTCGCCGCGCCCACCCAAGGAGGCCGCATGAGTGTGGTTGCCGAGCTGACCAATACAGTGCTGGCCGCGGCGTTCAAGAGCTCCGGAAACACTGGAGCTATGAGTACGGGGGAAAAGGTCGGATTTTGGTGCCTTGCCCCGGTAGCTTTGGGCGGAGCGATGGGGATGGTGCTGGCCCGCAACGCGGTGCATTCGGCGCTGTTTCTGGTCTCGACCATGTTTAGCCTAGGCGTATTTTACGTGCTGCAATCTGGGCCGTTCATCGGCATGGTGCAGATTATTGTGTACACCGGCGCGATCATGATCCTGTTCCTGTTCGTGCTGATGCTGATCGGTCGCGACTCGGAAGACTCGTTGATCGAGACGCTGCGCGGGCAGCGAATCGCCGCGGTCGTGCTCGGCATCGGGCTCGCTGGACTTGTTGGCAGTGGGTTGTCTCGGGCGCTGGGCGTCGTGCACGCCCGTGGTTTGAATGCTGCCGCGGGCCAGTCCGATGGCCACGTGCCGGAGTTGGCGGAGCTGCTGTTCACCCGATACGTGTTCGCGTTTGAGCTTACCAGCGCGCTACTGATCATCGCCGCCGTCGGCGCGATGGTGCTGGGTCATTCGGACTCGCAAAGTGATGTGGCGTCACAACCGGAGCAGTCGCGGGCGCGTTTTCGCCGCGGCAACTATCCGGCACCTGTGCCTGGGCCTGGCGTGTACGCCTTAGCGGATTCGGTGGCTACACCTGCTCTACTTCCCGATGGAAGCACCACACCGGCGAGCGTCGTGGATACTGTCGAGCGGCGCCGGCTCGATCCCAACATCAGTGATACGAAAAGCTAGAAGGTTTATCTATGTATTTCAACCATCCCCCAATTGGTTCCTGCCAAGACCGCAGGAGCCGCCGCGTACGGCAATACTTCTTAACTTCGGCGAAGCGTGGCGGAGTGGGTACGCAAGGCGACCGCCTGGGTGGCGGGTATCCCGCGATTAGCATGGTGTCGGCAGGGAGCAATTGGGGGATGGTTTAGATGTCACCTACTTATTACCTGATACTGGCCGCCGCGCTGTTCACTATCGGCGCGGTGGGCGTGTTGGTGCGCCGTAACGCCATTGTGGTGTTCATGTGCGTGGAGTTGATGCTAAACGCGCTGAACCTCACCCTGGTGACGTTTTCCAGGATCAACGGCACACTCGACGGCCAAGTTATGGCCTTTTTTGTCATGGTCGTGGCGGCTGCTGAGGTAGTCATCGGGCTGGCGATCATTATGGCAATATTTCGCTCGCGTAGCTCAACTTCCGTAGACGACGCCAACATCCTGAAGTATTAGGGGCTCTTAATGGGATCTGTACATAGTGGGCCGGGGTCTGTGGGAATGATGGCGGTTCTGGATAGCGTGACGGCAAGGAGTGTATAGGTGTCGAGCATTCTTGATGTGCTGTGGCTACTGATCGCGCTGCCGCTGGGAAGTGCGGTGGTGCTGCTACTAGCCGGCCGGCGGGCTGATAGATGGGGACATTACCTTGGCTGCGCCACGGTGGCTGCCAGCTTCGTACTCGGTGTGTTGGCGTTTCTCGCGCTGCAGGCTCGCACTGACCGTAGCGTCGAGGAAACGCTGTTCCGGTTTCTGGGCGTCGGAAGCCTCAAGGTTGACATCGGGCTGCTCTACGATCCGTTATCGGCGGTTTTCGTGTTGCTGATCACCGGTGTCGGTCTGCTCATCCACGTATATTCGATCGGATACATGGCGCACGACTCTGCCCGTCGGCGGTTTTTTGCCTATCTCAATTTGTTCGTTGCGGCGATGCTACTGCTGGTGCTCGCCAATAACTTCGTGGTTGTGTACATCGGTTGGGAAGGCGTGGGTTTAGCGTCGTATTTACTGATCGCATTCTGGTATTACAAACCGGCTGCTGCCAGTGCGGCTAAGAAAGCCTTCCTAATGAACCGGGTCGGCGATGTCGGTCTGGCGTTGGCGATCTTCTTGATGTTTGCCAACCTGGGCACCACGTCATATAGCGGAGTCTTCGCTGGGGTAGGGAACCTTTCTAGCGTCACGGCCACCACAGTGGGGATACTGCTGCTACTGGGCGCTTGCGGTAAGTCTGGCCAGTTTCCGCTGCAGGCGTGGCTGCCCGACGCGATGGAAGGCCCCACGCCGGTGTCCGCGCTGATTCACGCCGCGACCATGGTCACCGCTGGGGTGTACCTGATCGTGCGGGCAAGCCCTATCTTCAACGCCAGCCCCACCGCTCAACTGATGGTATGCATCGTCGGTGCGGTGACGTTGTTGATTGGGTGCATCATCGGCTGCGCAAAGGACGACATCAAACGGGTGCTGGCCTATTCTACGATGTCGCAAATCGGCTACATGTTCCTCGCAGCCGGACTGGGCGGTCCGGCCTATGCGTTGGCGATTCTGCACTTGCTCACACACGGTTTCTTCAAAGCGGGCCTGTTTTTGGGCGCCGGATCGGTGATGCACGGTATGAAAGATCAGACCGATATCCGCCGTTTCGGAGGGCTGGCTCGGGTCATGCCGGCGACCGCGATCACGTTCGGGCTGGGCTACTTGGCGATCATTGGGCTTCCTCCGCTGTCTGGTTTCTTTTCTAAAGATCCCATCATCCAGCATGCCTTCGACCGTCCGGGCTGGAGCGGTTGGGCCTTCGGCGGGGCCGCCCTGCTCGGTGCCGGACTCACCGCGTTCTACATGACGCGTTTGATGGTGCTGACATTCTTTGGCCGCCGCCGCTGGGCGGCAGCTTCGGGCGGGCAGCTGCCCGAACCGAAAGAGTCGCCGTGGGTGATGACTGCCCCGATGGGAGCGCTCGCGGTCGGTTCAGTCGCCGCTGGTTTTTTGCTCAGCAACGCTGACGCGCTGAGCAACTGGCTCGCACCGGTAGTCGGCGCGCCGGTGGAATCTGTTGCACACAAGCTGGAGCCGCTCACGGTTACGTGGTCGGTGCTGGGGGCTGTGATGTTGGGCGTGGTGATAGCGGCGGCGATGTTCGCGCGCGGCACCGCGCGCAGCGAACCCGTAACCGCCAACCCGATCGTGCTTGCCGCGCGGCGCAACTTGTATGCCGACGTGATTAACGAGGCGGTTTTTGTGCGCCTGGGTGCGTGGGCGATGCGGGTGTTGGTGTTCGTTGATAGTCGGGGTGTGGACGGCACGATCAACGGTTTGGCGGCAGTGTGTGGGGGGACGTCTGCCCGGCTGCGCCGGCTGCAAACCGGTTTCGTCCGTTCTTATTCGCTGACCATGCTTGTTGGTGTGGTCGCGGTGATACTCGCGTTTTCTCTGGCAGTTTTTCGATAGTGGCGGTGTCTGGTTTTATGGCTCATGTTCCGTTGTTCAGTCTGCTGATCGCGGTCCCGCTGCTGGGCGTGGCGCTCATCGCGCTGCTGCCGCGCAGAGCGGAGCAGCTGGCCAAGCCGATCGCGCTAGGCGCCGCGCTGGTAGTTTTCTCTGGCACGGTCGCCATGTGGTTCGGCTGGCGCACCGACGGCCCACGTTTCCAGTATCCCGAGAGCTACACCTGGATTCCGCAGTTCGGCAGCGCTTTTACGTTGGGAGCCGACGGTATAGCGGCGGTCATGGTGGCGCTGGTCGGCGTGCTGGTGCCGATTGTGGTGCTGGCCTCTTGGCATGATGCCGAGCCGGGCAAACATAGCGTGCGGGCTTTCTTTGCGTTGGTGCTGGTGCTGGAAAGCTTCATGCTGGGCGTGTTCGCCGCCACTGACGTGTTGGTTTTCTACGTGTTTTTTGAAGTCATGCTGGTCCCGATGTATTTCCTGATCAGTTCCTATGGCGGTCCACGCCGGCAGTACGCCGCGGTGAAGTTTTTTCTGTATTCACTGGTAGGGGGGCTGCTGATGCTCGCCTCAGTGATCGGGCTGTACGCGATTAGCTCGAATCAGCTGGGGAAAGGAACATTCTCCTTTGAGGCGTTGCTGTCGCTGCACATTGATCCAGTCACACAGCGTTGGCTGTTCTTGGGATTCTTTATCGCGTTCGCGATCAAGGCGCCGCTGATACCGTTCCACACCTGGTTGCCCGATGCTAGCGCTCAGGCTCCCATAGGAGTGTCTGTACTACTGGTCGGAGCGCTCGATAAGGTCGGCACCTACGGCATGCTGCGGTACTGCCTTCCGCTATTTGGCAGCGCCGCCTACGATTTCGCTCCCTGGATCATTGGCCTTTCCGTCGCCGGGATCCTCTATGGCGCGATACTCGCTGTGGGGCAGAGCGATATGAAGCGCCTGGTCGCCTACACCTCGATCGCCCATTTCGGCTTCATCGCGTTGGGAGTATTTGCCTTCACCGCTCAGGCCGGCACGGGCGCGGTGCTGTATATGGTCAACCATGGGCTATCCGTCGGAGCGCTGTTTCTGGTCGTCGGCTTCCTGATTTCGCGGCGGAACTCCTCGCTGATATCGGACTTCGGCGGGATGGCGCGTCTGATGCCATGGATCGCTGGTGTCTTCTTGATCGCTGGGCTATCAGCGCTGTCGTTGCCGGGCACGAACTCGTTCGCAAGCGAGTTTTTGATCCTTATCGGCGCCTTCGGTGCCCATAAAGCGGCCACTATCGTTGCCACGGTGGGCATTATCTTTGCCGCGTTGTTTGTGTTGTGGCTGTATCAGCAGACCATGCATGGTCCGCTGATACCGGAGCTAGCCGTCACCGATTCCCCTGCTCGGCTGGCGGTCAGGGATATCACCCGTCGTGAAGTGGCTGTTATTTCGCCGTTGATCGGGTTGATCTTGCTGTTGGGTGTATATCCGCAGCCAGTGATCGACGTGATTAACCCTGCCGTGGACCGTACGCTCGCCGATCTACATATCAGCTCCGGAAGGTAACGCATGATTGAGTCACTCGGGGCGCACGTCGCGGCACTCTATAGCGCGAAGCCAGGGAGCGTGCACGCGCCATCGATCGATTACGCGGCACTGTCGCCGATCCTGATCGTGCTCGGCGCTGCGTGTTTGGGGATCGTCGTGGAAGCTTTTTCCCCGCGTCGTGCGCGCCGCGCCATCCAGTTTGTGCTTGCTGTCGCCGCCTTGCTGACCGCTGGAGCCGCCGTTGTCTGGCAGGCGGGCGCAAACCTCACCACCGCCTCCGGCGCGGTGGCCATCGATTCGGCTGGGTTGTTCTTCCAAGGCAGCATCATTGTGCTGGGATTACTTGCTGTGCTGCTGATTGCTGAGCAGAAACTGGAGCGCGGCGGGGCATTTGCTGTCCAGCCGGCTGGGCCGGATCGATCTGTCAGTTCAGGTACCGGAGGCGTTGGGGGCACTCAGGGCGCCGGGGTCGCTGGGGGAGCCGGGGGTATGGCGAGTTCGGAATCCGTGCGAGTTCCCACGAACACTGAGGTTTTTCCGCTCACGATGTTTGCGCTGGCCGGGATGTTGCTGTTCGTTACCGCGAATGATCTTCTAGTGATGTTCGTTGCGCTGGAAGTGTTATCCCTTCCGTTGTATCTGCTCTGTGGTCTCGCTAGACGCCGCCGGCTGCTTTCGCAGGAAGCGGCGATGAAGTACTTCCTCTTGGGGGCGTTCGCCTCCGCGTTCTTCCTATACGGTGTTGCGCTGCTGTATGGCTACGCTGGAACGGTATCGCTGGGGGGTATTGCAGGCGCTATTGCGCATGGCCCCAGCCCAACCTTGGGTGGACACGCTAGCCAGACGCTGCTGTTGCTGGGGCTTTCGCTGCTGATCGTGGGATTGTTGTTTAAAGCGGGTGCGGCGCCGTTTCATTCCTGGACACCGGACGTGTACCAAGGCGCCCCTACGCCGATAACCGCACTCATGGCGGCCTGCACCAAGGTCGCCGCTTTCGGTGCTATTGCCCGTGTGCTTTATATCTGCTTTGACAAAGCCGCACAGGACTGGCGGCCCATTCTGATCACAGTAGCTATCGTCACCATGGTGACGGGAGCCGTCCTGGCTATCACTCAGACAGACATCAAACGGCTGCTGGCGTACTCCTCGATCGCCAATGCTGGTTTCATTCTCACCGGAACAGTGACGTTGAGTGCGGCCGGCTTGTCGGCCACCATGTTTTACCTTGTCGCATATGGTTTCATGACGCTGGGCGCGCTGGGTGTGGTGATGACCGTTCGTGACGCTGGTGGCGAAGCCAATCACATTTCGCGCTGGGCAGGGCTCGCGCGCCGCTCTCCAGCGGTGGCTGGTGTCATGACGTTTTTCCTGCTTGCTTTCGCTGGCATTCCGTTAACGAGTGGATTCACCAGTAAGTTTGCGGTGTTTTCGGCAGCATTTGGTGCTGGACGGTTGGAGCTGGTGATCGTCGGTGTGATCGCCAGCATGGTGTTGGTTTTTCCGTATCTGCGGCTGGTGGTGTTGATGTATGCCGCAGAACCAGCGGCCGATAGCGCCACCGTCCAGCTTCCGGGTGGTCCAACTCGGCTGGCGATCGCAGTGGGGGCGCTGGCGACGCTGGCATTGGGTGTAGCACCGGGACCACTGCTGCAGTTAGCCAGCAATGCGGCCCACTTCGTGGCGTGAAGTGGTCAAGTTATGGCGAGCCGCGGTAAGTTAATTCAGCGGCTAGTTGCATGCAATGCCACTGGTCGGGTGGCGAGCGTACTGCGGACTGTGGAGTGGGCTTCGATCCAGTTTCGTAGTTGCGGGTTGATCCACTGGACAAGGGTGAGTAGATCGTTGTGGTGCTGTGCGAGCGGTTGTCGATGGATGGGCTCATGGTGAGCGATGCGATTACGTAGCCCATGGAGGCGGGAAAGCCGATCATGTAGTGGCCTTCTGCGTGGCTGACCAGCAAAACCGTGGTGCAAACACCATCGCCACAGAGTCAGCTCGTAATGTCCGGATACTAGGAACCGCCAGAATCCTAAGGGTATTTCGGCAATGACTCGACCGGGGGTTTCAGGTTTAGGCCGATGACCATCGGTTAGCCGGGCACGCGCTATTGCGATGTCTGTTGTTCTGCGCGGCGTCAAAATACCCGCAGGGTCCAGATACCAGCGGGGCTCATTGTGTTGTTTGATGCTCCACTGAGTGAGCTGCATATGCATGGCGTTGCGAACAAAAATCTCAAGGTGCGCAATGTCTATCCAGAAGGCGCCAGATATGGCGGCATTCCAAATATAGAGCTGTACGGCTGCATCAAGGTCACCGCCACTAACGTGGCAGTAGGGCGATAGTCGTTCAACGGATATCGCTTCCTCAACAGTGGTCACTGACTTAGCCACATCGAGCCCTTTCGTGTATGCTCGTTTTGTACACCCCGGTGGCCTCTACCCGCGAGAGCGGGCACGACGCCGGGGTTTCGTATGTTACGGAGTATCCGCCTTGCCTAGACGGGGCTCCATGACCGGCCTAGATTTTTCTGCCCGGCTGGCCGTGCTTTAACCGGCACGGAACGCTTACCAAGCTGCAGTGGAGGCGCTGGCCTTGGGTGTGGCACCGGGGCCGCTGCTGGAGTTAGCCAGCAACGCGGCTCACTTCGTAGCGTGAAGTGGTCGATGAGCATCGCGTAAGGAAGGAAGGTAAAAACCATCGATGGCGACATCGCGGACTTGGCCAAGCGGCGAGAACGTGAACTGCGCTGGACCGAAATACGCCAAGCCTATGATCGGTTGCGTCAGGATATACCAGCATGGAACGACTACCAGGCCGAAGCCCATCTTCTCGATCAGGCAACGGCAGACGGTCTGGACAGTGAGCCGCCATACCACTAGAAGCCCCGAGATCATCGGTACAGAGCGTGCGGCATACCGCATAGCACTATTCGCCAAGGTGATATCTACCTGTGCGAGTTCCGAACACCACCCGGTCATGAGCAGCACGGCCTTCGGCCAGTAGTGGTCATTGCCAATGAGCCTTATCATTTGAGCATTCCGCGCATGACCATCGTGATTGCTTTGACGTCGGTGAACCGCAGATTGCCCCACCACGTCGAAATACAGCCGGACCCAGCGAACGGACTGCGTTACACCAGCTATGCCATTACCGAACAACCAAAAGCCGTCTCTGCGGAAAGGCTGCGAGGGGACCCGTCAAGGCTCGCTCGCGGCGCAACCTCTAGAGCAGATCTTGGCATACGTCCCGATGTTCATAGAGCCAACGAGCTTGTAGGGCCGAGCGATGGTTGACTCGGCAATTAGCCGATAGCAATGAACGCGCTCCACCTCACATGTCGGCGCTGCTGAGCTGTCGTAAACAGGGACTATACGATGCAAGGGTTATGAGATGGACTCCGTAATTCGTGTTTTCTCTAGGCGTCCGTTAATGAAATAGGAACCGAAACCCGTGATAGAACCACCACCGGTGCCCGTAAGCTGTAAGGACTGAACATGCTGCTCACCTGTGTAGGCACCATTAGGACCTGCTACGCTTAGGAAATTAACATCGCGACGATTCGCGCTGACTGTTGCAGTCCAGTGGTTTGAATCCCCTGTTACCGCGAAGCAAATATACTCATTGCAGTCCCTAACGTCGGCCATTGCGGCGGGAGATGATACAAATACGCCCATCAACGCCATCGAAACGCCGCAAACTCCTTGAGAATTGATCCCATATTCTACACCTTCTACTCGAATGCAGGGCTGCCGTGCCGCCCGCTGGCGAATTACCGTATCACCGCTCGAACGCTCATGTAGACGATTGCGGCAACTATCGCCGCTTAGATGTAAGCATCGTGAGTCACCGACGATGAAATCTATGGCAGACCGGCCATGCTTAGCTCCTTAAGCCGTCAAGTGAAAACATCATATGGTCTAGCTGCCGTTGCTGAGCTATCAATGCGGAAGCTGACGATGACGGTCCACTACACCACATAATAAGGAGTACACTCCTGAGGAGTTCATTCCTCTCTTGGAGCGCATTTGCTGAAGAAACCGGATCACGTCTTTGATCGCGAAGCGCAATGGCGCGCTCTCGCGCAGTTCGTGGATCGCGTCGGCCAACGACCGCAGTTCGGCGTGGTCAGCGGGCGACGCCGACAGGGTAAGACTTATCTCTTGGAGAGCCTTGCCACGGCCAGCGGTGGTTTCTACTTTGGAGCTACAGAGGCTACAGAGGCTGATTCCTTGCGTCAGCTTTCAACTGAGCTCACTAGATACTTAAAGTTACCTGCCCCGCTCCGCTTCGCCGATTGGCGTGAGGCGGTTAGCTACCTATTCGCTGAACCTCGTTTGCGTTCTGTACCCATAATTATTGACGAGTTTCCGTTTCTCAGTAAGGCTTCGCCTGCGCTTCCCTCAATTTTGCAGCATGCCATCGACCGGACGGCGATCCCACGGAAAGGCCCTTCGCTATTGATTTGCGGCTCGGCGCAGTCAATAATGGGGCGTTTACTCGCAGGTCAAGCCCCGCTACGTGGGCGGGCCAACCTTGAACTACGGCTACGCCCTTTCGACCATTGGATTGCGGCACGGTACTGGGGGATCAGCGATCCGGAGCTCGCCATTATGGTGCATGCCATTGTTGGTGGAACGCCCGCCTATCGAGAGTTCGTATCAGGTGACGCTCCAGGAGATCGCGGCGATTTTGACGATTGGGTGACTCGAACTGTGCTCAATCCTGCGACGCCGTTGTTCTTGGAGGCCCGCTATCAGCTAGCCGAGGAGGTGACCGATCACCGGGAAACCGGGCTGTATCCGTCGCTGTTAGCAGCGATTGCCACTGGCAGTAACACCCGTGGTGGTATCGCCTCGGTGGTCGGTCGGAAAAGCAACGACTTGACCCATTACCTCAACGTGCTGGAAGACACCGGACTCATCATGCGGGTTCAGGATGCGTTCCGGTCCGGACGTTCTATCTACCGGATCGCTGAGCCACTGATCACGTTTCATCAGGCCATCGTGCGTACAGAACTCGGTCCACTGGAATCCGGGCGGGCCGGGCAAGTATGGGCACGTAAGCAACCCCAGTTCCTAGCCCAAGTTCTAGGGCCGCACTTTGAGGCATTGTGTCGCTCCTATACTGAACTTGCCCCCGCTGAGCTGTTCGGCGCCCGGCCAAGCCAGGTGCAATCAGGTGTGGTTACCGATTCCGTTCATCGCACCCAGATCGAGATTGACGTCGTCGCTTTCGACGTTCCAGAGCCAGGTAAGCCGCCCCGTGTTTTAGCGCTCGGCGAGGCCAAATGGGGCAAAGTATTGGGGATACGCCACATTGAACGCTTGCGACGAGCGCGGGAGCTACTGACCGAGCGGGGGTATGACACCCGAGACACCACCTTGGCTTGCTACAGCGGCGCCGGATTTGAGGCGGGTTTGAGCGGAAGTGGTGAAAGGGTGAGGCTGATCGGACTTGAGGACCTCTACACTCCCACGTGAGCTTCTACAGCGCGCCGCGGCCGGCACGCAGCAGCAGCATCGCCAGCTGGGTGCCTAGCGGACCTAGCTCGTGGTGGAACTTGTGAATAATTTCTTGCTCCCTGGAGAGCACGATTCGGGTACCTCCGGCCGCGACTCGACGCGCACCGACCTCTTTGCTTGCCGCGGAACGTTCCCGCCACAGCTTGATCATCGCCGCGTCGGCTTCGTCGATACGTTTCCGTAGAGCATCAATGTCGCGGGCATCCAGCGATGGCGCAGTGCCATCCTCAGTCCATGGGGTGCTGCTGATGTCCTCACTGGTCGCAGTGGGCATTTTCGTTCTCCTCCAACTGTTGGTGTGGGCGACCCTCCCGAGGAGACGTCCGCCCCAGATGTCTCTGTGGGCGATAGTGAACTCAGGCTAGAACGCTTCGGCCACTAATACCCGGTGGTGGAAAAAACAAAAGGCCGAGGGTGTCTGCATGATGTATATCGTGTCATATGTGGTAAAGCATTTTAGATGCGGGCCGACGTTGGCTGGCAGCAATCCACTTCATGGGTGATAGGCGTTAAGCCGGTGCAAGCGCGTAGCCATCGCGCTGAGCAATAGACTCTAGTCACAATGCTTGCCTCGCCTTTCTCATCTTCCCTGTCTGTCGCGTTGCTTCCCGACGGGCCCCTCGGCATGCCTGCGCGGCCGGCCTTGGGCAGTAGTCAAGCTACCGAAGCGGTGCTAAGTGGCCTAAACGAAGCCCAGCGCGCGGCGGTGACCCATGCTGGCGCGCCATTGCTGATCGTGGCGGGCGCCGGGTCGGGCAAAACTGCCGTGCTCACTCGCCGCATCGGTTACATCTTGGCTACCGGTCGGGCGCATCCGGGCGAGATAGTGGCAATCACGTTCACGAATAAAGCCGCGGCGCAGCTGCGCGAACGAGTGACGGCGCTAGTAGGCCGCCGTGCCCGTTTCATGTGGGTCTCGACGTTTCATTCCGCTTGTGTTCGCATGCTGCGGGAGCAGGCGAAAAACGTTGGGTTGCGCCCCGGTTTTTCTATCTACGATTCTGATGACGCGCAGCGCCTGATCACGCTGGTTACTCGAGAGCTGGAACTTGACCCCAAGCGTTATCACGCACGATCGCTGGCGGCACAGATCAGTAATCTCAAGAATGAACTTATTGATCCCGAAACATGGTCGCAGCAGGCGCAGAGCCCGTGGCAGAAGATTATTGCTCAGGTATACCGCGAATATCAGCGGTACCTAAGCCAGGCAAACGCGCTCGATTTTGATGACCTAATCATGACCACAGTAAATATGCTGCAAGCATTTCCCGAAGTCGCACAATATTATCGCCGTCGATTTCGCCATGTGCTTGTCGACGAATATCAAGACACCAACCACGCGCAGTATGTGCTGGTTCGCGAGCTGGTGGGTGCGCGCGGCGCTGAAAAGGATATTCCACCTGCCGAGTTGTGCGTGGTGGGTGATGCCGACCAGTCTATTTATGCATTTCGTGGTGCGACCATCCGTAACATTTTAGAGTTCGAGAAAGACTATCCCGACGCTCGCACCATTTTGCTAGAACAGAATTACCGCTCTACGCAGAATATCCTCATCGCCGCGAACGCGGTTATCTCCCGTAATAGTGAGCGTAAACCTAAGAATCTGTGGTCGGAATCCGGCGCTGGGGAGCAGCTTGTTGGCTGGGTAGCAGACGATGAGCATCAAGAAGCGGCGCTTATCTCCGCTGAGATCAGTCGGCTCCGTGAGCAGGAGAACTGCCGGCCCGCGGATACTGCGATCTTTTACCGCACAAATGCGCAATCCCGGGTTTTGGAAGAGGCATTCATCCGAGCGGGACTGCCGTACAAGGTCGTGGGTGGCGTGCGGTTCTATGAACGCAAAGAGGTCAGAGACTTACTGGCTTACCTTAGGGTATTGGCTAATCCTGACGACGAGGTGAGTTTGCGTCGGATTGTAAATACCCCACGGCGTGGAGTGGGAGACCGTGCGCAAGCATGTGTTACCGCTCTAGCCGAGTCGCAACGCTGCTCTTTTGGAGCAGCTTTAGGGCAAGCCGCGCAAGCGCCGGGTATTAGCAGCCGAGCCGTGGCCGCCATCGAACAGCTCACCACCTTGCTGGACCAGCTGCGCTTGCGAGCGGTCACTCAACCGCCGAGCGTATTACTGGAAGACATTCTGGCGAGTACCGGATATTTGACCGAATGGGAGAAAAGCGCGGAGCCGCAAGACCAGGGCCGGGTAGAAAACGTGCAGGAGCTCGTGAGCGTGGCACGAGAGTTCGAAGACCGCGCCGAGCTCGCGGCGCTGGGAGAACTGAGCGGCGCTGAACCTGGGGGCACCGAAGTTGGCGGTACCGAAGTTGGCGGTACCGAAGTTGGGGACGCCGAACCTGGGAGTGCTGAACTTAGCGGCACTGAGCTCGAGGCTGCCACCGACAGCGCTGTCGAGGCCGATTCTGGCACGTCAAGTCAGCTGCTGGCATTTTTGGAGCGCGTCGCGCTGGTGGCAGATGCCGACGCTGTTCCCACCGCACCGGCCACGGCGGCCGAAGGTGCTCAGATTCCCGACGATCCGGGAGTGGTGACGTTGATGACGTTGCACACCGCGAAAGGCTTGGAGTTTGATGTGGTATTTCTGACCGGGATGGAGCACGGAATTTTCCCGCACGAACGATCGTTGGGGGAGCCGAGTGATCTGGAAGAAGAACGCCGGCTGGCCTATGTCGGTATTACCCGTGCTCGGCAGCGGCTGTACGTATCCCGGGCAGTGACCCGTAGCGCGTGGGGGCAACCGCAGTACTCCCCAGCTTCCTGTTTTTTGCAAGAAATCCCCGATACTGTGCTCCGGTGGGAGCGGGAAGTATTTAGTGATCCGCGTGACCTGCTCAGCCGAGGTAGTTCCGACTATCGCGATGTCGGGTTGCGTGCTGGGCCAACAACCCAGTACACCGCTCCGAACCGTCCGTTGGGAACGCGCCCCCGTAGCCCTGTGTCTCGTTCTCGCGCACCACAGCCGGGCCGAAGCCGGGCAGTGCCTATTCTGGCCCTGGGCGACCGGGTCAACCACGACGCCCACGGCATGGGCACCGTTGCTGAGCTCCGCGGCGAGGCCGAGAAGGCTCAGGCCGGAGTGGACTTCGGAGACGGCATCGTGCGTTGGTTCGTGCTGCGCTTCGCGCCGCTGGAGAAGCTGTAGCGCGACTTGGCGTGAGGTCATCATCAACGCGACTGTGATGTCACCCCGATGTTGGAAGGGCGCTGACCGGGAAGCCTTTAGGAACCGGGAGATTTACACATTCCCGGTCAGCGCCAAACCCACCGACGCCGGTTAAGCGTCACAGCGCCGGTGGGGACTACAGAACATTAGATCCTCATCCACCTATGAAGTAATACCAATTACGCAAAGTATGCGTTCAACTTTTCACCACTCAAGCCGATGTTGACGTGGTGCTCGCGGTTTGTCCTAGATTGCTACTCCGTGCTCATGCAGCCACGGCATCGGATCTTGGTGGACGCCATTGATCCTTACCTCAAAGTGACAGTGTGGGCCGGTGGATTGCCCAGTGTTGCCGCGCAATGAAATCACGTCTCCGGCCTGCACTTCATCCCCTTCGTGAGCGATAAGCACAGAATTATGACCGTAGTAGGTAACTACGCCGCCTTCATGTTGAATTATGACCAGGTAGCCGTAGCCCCTCTGAACTCCGGAGAAAATGACCTTGCCGGCCGCCGCCGCGTGAATGGGGCTTCCTATGGGGCCCGCAATATCGAGGCCGTAGTGAAATTCTGTACCACCAAAGCGCAAGCCGTATGTAGAGCTGATGTAACCGTCCACTGGTCGCACCCAATCCGGCAGTCTTTCGGGTGCTGGTGCGGCGATACGCAGCTGCACACCGCCGTCATTAAGCAGAGCTGTGCGCTCTTGGGCTACAGAGGAGTTCGCGCTAGCGCCCGATGTGGCTTTCGCCGAAGAGGCATTTGCTTGGCTTCCGGTGAGGGAGCTTCCCGCAAGTGTGGCACTGGCGCTATCCGGTGAAGGCAGCACCGAGCCGGCACCAAAAGCAACAACGCCGGCGCCCAGCAGCGCGGTGCTGATGGCTACGGTGTATCGGGTTCTAGGGTCCACTAAGGCACGGTGGTGCCCCCGGTATTTCCGAGGCTTTGCGTGATGCACTCAGTTTCCTTGGTCCGGGAAATAGGACGTTCCGCGCAGTAACTAGTTCAACTGCGATTTCGACCCAGCTAAAGGTACAGGTTCGAAGCGGCAGTGAAAGCTACGCGGGCGGTTGAAGCCAGGCGTTTAGTTCACCGGCGCCAATCCACCTCGAGGTACGCTACTGGCAGTTGGCCATACGAGCAAGCCCGGGTTGCTTTGCGCCCTCCATTTATGGTTCGACTCCCATGCCTGGAGCGCTTAATTGTCACCGAGCCTCTGGCGCCACGGTGTGCCGTACCCATTCGATGATGTCGTGGGTGTTTGCGCCTGGAGTGAAAATCCGGGCAACGCCCAGCTCGGCTAGTTCGGCAGCATCGGCGTCGGAAATGATTCCGCCGCCAAAAACCACCACGTCCTGCGCTCCCTGCTCAGCTAGCAGCTGGATGACGCGGGAAAATAGCGTCATATGGGCACCGGAAAGCACAGACAGACCCACGCAGTCGGCGTCTTCTTGGATGACCGCTTCCACGATCTGCTCTGGCGTTTGGTGCAGGCCCGTGTAAATGACTTCCATTCCGGCGTCTCGTAACGCGCGGGCCACGACTTTAGCGCCGCGGTCGTGGCCGTCCAGACCAGGCTTAGCGATGACCACGCGAATTCGGGATTGATTGTTCGGCTGCACTAGGAGACTCCTTGCTGACACTGGTGACGCTACTGCGACAAAGACAGCGAATCGTTACGCCACGCTGAAATGTCCTGTCCCTATGCACTTGTCGTGCGGAGGGCCAGCTGAAGTCAAAGTTGCTGGAGAGTGTGACTGAGGCCACCGCGGCCTAGGCGGCGCGGCGGCGTGTAGGCACTCCTACTAGCCTGGCACTGGCGCGTAATTGGCTCATGTACCGCGCGTAGGCCCCCCGTAGGTTAAGGATGGATCGCCGAAACATGGACCTCTTCGAGTACCAGGCGAAGGAGCTTTTCGCCGCGCATGGTGTACCGGTACTACCTGGCGTCGTGGTTACGACACCGGAGCAAGCTCGAGACGCCGCTGCTGAGCTCGGCGGAGCCGTCGTGGTGAAGGCCCAAGTGAAGGCCGGTGGACGCGGCAAGGCCGGCGGGGTGAAGCTGGCTCAGAACGCCGATGAGGCTTACCAGAAAGCCCAGGCCATTCTAGGCATGGATATTAAGGGTCACACCGTGCATCGCGTGCTGGTGACTCAAGCCAGCGACATCGAGTCCGAGTACTACTTCTCCTTCCTGCTGGATCGCACCAACCGCACCTTTCTGGCGATGGCCTCAGCCGAAGGTGGGGTGGAGATCGAGCAGGTCGCGGTCGAGAACCCCGACGCGTTGGCCAAGGTGCCCGTCAATCCTATCGACGGAGTCGATCTCGAATTAGCAAAAGACATCCTCACCCAAGGTAAGTTCCCGCTCGAAGTGATCGAGCCGGCAGCGCATGCGGTGGTGAAACTCTGGGCGGCGTTTCTAGCCGAAGACGCCACCTTGATGGAGATCAACCCACTGGTGAAGACTCCGGCCGGTGACATTGTGGCGCTGGATGGAAAAGTGACGCTGGACGCTAATGCCGCCTTCCGACATCCAGACCACGAACGGTTCGCTGATTCTGATGCGGTGGATCCGCTGGAGCGAGCGGCAAAAGAAAAGAACCTCAACTATGTCAAGCTTGACGGTGAGGTCGGCATCATTGGTAATGGTGCTGGCTTGGTGATGAGCACGCTCGATGTGGTCGCCTACGCGGGTGAATCCTTCGGTGGCGTGAAGCCGGCAAACTTCCTCGACATTGGCGGCGGTGCGAACGCTACAGTGATGGCCAACGGTTTGGAGGTCATTCTCTCTGATGCCAGCGTGCGCAGCGTATTTGTGAACGTCTTCGGCGGCATTACCGCGTGCGACCAAGTAGCACACGGCATCTTGCAAGCGTTGCAGCTGATGGAGCAGCGCGGTGAAACGGTAACCAAGCCGCTGGTAGTCCGGTTGGACGGTAACAATGTAGAGGTTGGCCGCAAAATTCTGGACGCGGCGAGGCATCCGCTGGTGGAACAAGTAGCAACCATGGACGGGGCGGCGCAGCGAGCCGCCGAACTCGCCGCGACTGGAGGTCGTGCGTAACCATGTCGATTTTTCTTAACGAAAAAAGCCGGGTCATCGTTTCGGGAATGACCGGCTCTGAAGGCAGCAAACATACCCGACGCATGCTCGGTGCCGGAACGCAGATCGTAGGTGGGGTAACCCCGGGCAAAGGCGGCCAGTCGGTCGATTTCAGCGATGTCGGTGCCTCCGCGATCCCAGTCTTCGACTCGGTGGCTCAAGCCATGGCCGAGACCGGAGCTGACGTCACCGTGGTCTTTGTGCCACCCAAGTTCGCCAAAGCAGCTGTCCTGGAGGCGATTGACGCCGGTATCGGGCTATGCGTCGTGATCACTGAGGGCATCCCCGTGCACGACACCATTGCATTTTGGACTCATGCACAGCAAGGACTAAGGGCCGGTCAGACGCGCATCATTGGCCCCAACTGCCCTGGCCTGATCACGCCCGGTGCTAGCAACGCAGGCATCATTCCACCAGACATTGCTAGCTCCGGCCCGATTGGCCTGGTAAGCAAGTCCGGCACGCTGACCTACCAGATGATGTATGAGCTGGGTGATCTCGGATTTTCCAGTTGCGTGGGTATCGGCGGCGACCCGGTCATTGGCACCACCCATATCGATTGTCTCGCGGCGTTTGAGGCCGATCCCGACACCGCCGCAATGGTCATGATCGGTGAGATCGGGGGTGACGCAGAGGAGCGCGCGGCTGCCTACATCGCCGAGCATGTGGCAAAACCCGTGGTTGCCTACGTTGCCGGATTTACTGCTCCCGAGGGCAAGACCATGGGCCACGCTGGCGCGATCATCTCTGGTTCGGCCGGTACCGCCCAGGCCAAGAAAGAGGCCTTGGAGGCCGTCGGGGTGAAGGTGGGTAAAACGCCCAGTGAGACCGCGCGCCTCATGCGGGAGATCGTGGAGTCGCTCTAACGTTGGCGTGTGCCTCCCGACATTCTGCGCGCTACCGCTGACGGCGAACCCGAGGCTGCGGCGTCGCTTCCGGTAGCCGCGCTGATAGCTACCGGCTGGGCCGTGTTGGCCGTGTTAGCTCCGCTGCTGAGCCTGTCTTTGCTGGCGTGGGTGGCCGATAGCAGATCTACCGCGCCAGCACCGGATGCGGTGCGGCTGGCATTGGACTTCTGGTTGGCCGCGCATGGTGTTCCGCTGCTGCTGGAGCAGGGTTCATTTCGGTTCCTTCCGCTACTTGTGACAGCCTTCATGTGCTGGCAGCTGGGCCGAGCGGGCGCTACTACCGCCCGGGCTGTCCAGGCCAACGGTGTGGCGGCTTTTGTGCGGGTAGGAACAGCGATCGGGGTCTGGTACGCCGCGGCCGGAGCGGCCGCGGCGGTGTGGGGACAGCTTCCTAGCGTCCACGCGACGCCATGGGTTGCAACTGCGGTATTCGCAGCGGTGGCTTTAGTGTGCGGCGTGGTCGGCGCTGTCCTGGGCACGGCTTCGGGACGGGAGCTGCTCGGTCGTGTACCCGCGCTGATTGCTGACGTTTTCCGGGCGAGTGCGAGCGTGGTCATTCTGATCGCCGCCGCGGCTGCGTTGCTGACGGTGATCATGCTGGCGGTCTCCGCGCGCGGCGTCATCGACACGCTGAGCGGTTACTCGCTGGGTGTGATCGGCGGCATGGGAATGTTGCTGCTGTGCTTGATCTACCTGCCGACCATGATGCTGTGGACGGCGGCTTATGTGGTGGGTCCAGGCTTTGCCGTGGGTGCGGGAACGTTGGTGAGCATCCATCGGGTGGAGTTTTCTTCGCTTCCGGCGTTTCCGCTGCTTGCTGCTGTACCAACCACGCCAGGGAGCGTGACGGTGCAACTGCTGATGGCAATACCGGCGATTGCGGGCGTGTTCGGCGGGGCGCAGCTATCCCGTAAGCAGCGCCAAAGCTCAGCAAGAGCGCTGCTGCTAGGTGCCGCGTTGGTCGGGGTGTTGTCGGGGATGGTACTAGGAGGGGTTGCTTTCCTGGCTAGCGGCTCGTTAGGGGATGGCCGGCTCGCCGATTTTGGGCCGCTCGCGTGGCAGGTTGCGGTAGTCACTGCCGCAAGCATTGCGGCGGGTAGCGTGCTGGGCGCTGTCATCCACCGCTGGCTGGTACCACGGGTGCTGCGGCTGTTCCCTGGACCGATTGACAGTAAAGCCGCTGAGCCCGTGCATTTTCCCTGAAAACGTCGTTATTCAGCTGCACTTTGCGACGTTTTCAGGGAAAATGCCACCCCGGTGCGGTTCGCATCCCGGTGCCGCTTACCGGTGCTCGGGGTTGTCGGAGCCGGCGGCTCGGGCGGCTTTCCACACCTCCGGCTGATTGCCCTGCGCGGGAAAGCCGCCGAGGCTTTTCAAGGCCGCGGCCAAATGCATCAGGTTCCAGGTCGCGAACTCGGTGTTGCGATTGGTGAAGTCATTCTCCGGCCCGCCCGACCCAGGGTCCAGATATGACGGTCCGGGCCCGGCTTCGCCGATCCACCCGGCGTCGGCCGCTGGCGGGATGCTGTAACCGATGTGTTGCAAGCTGTAGAGGATGTTCATGGCGCAATGCTTGATGCCGTCCTCGTTGCCGGTGATCAGACACCCACCCACCCGGCCGTAGTAGGCGTACTGGCCGGCGTCGTTCAGCAGGCTCGAACACGAGTACAGCCGTTCGATGACTCGCTTCATCACCGAACTGTTGTCTCCCAGCCAGATCGGTCCGCAAAGCACCAGAATGTCGGCGTGAAGCACCCGCTGATACAGCTGCGGCCATTCATCGGTGACGGCGCCGTGCTCGGTCATGTCTGGCCATACACCGGTGGTGATGTCGTGATCAACGGCGCGGAATGCGTCCACGGTAACGCCGTGGCGCTCCATGAGCTCCCGGCTGCGGTCGATCAGGCCCTGGGTGTGGCTGTGCTCGGGGGAGTGCTTAAGCGTGGCGTTAATGTACAGCGCACGCAGCTGGGAAAATTGAGTACTGTTGGCCGAATCAGCCATGAAGCTTCTCCTTGCTGGGGGGCACCTTGGCTACATATAGGCTCAACGTATGACCCGTCGCGACAAGAGTGGCACATCGGACCGGTTTTTGGCGACAACTAGGAACAAATTGTCAACTCCTACCGTGCCATATGTCGTTTACAAGCCTAGCCCAGTACCGTTACTAACATAGTGTCGCTGAGGTGAGGAGCTGCTGAGACGTGCGTGTGGTGGTCTTGGTATCCGGCACTGGTTCGTTGCTTCAAGCGCTGCTGAACGCTAGTGTCGATCCTGACTACGGCGTGCAGGTGGTAGCCGTTGGCGCCGACCGCGCTGGAATCGAGGCCTTGGCTCGAGCGGAGCGATCTGGGGTGCCGACGTTCATCGAACGGGTTGGTGACTACCCCAATCGGCAGCTGTGGGACGCGGCGCTCGCGGCCCGCGTGGCGCAATTCCAGCCGGATCTGGTGATCTCGGCCGGATTTTTGAAACTTGTCGGGCACGATTTTTTGGTCGCATTTGGCGACCGGTTTATCAATACCCACCCCTCACTGCTGCCGGCGTTTCCTGGCGCGCACCCCGTACGCGACGCGCTGGCCTACGGCAACACTGTTACGGGCGCTACGGTGTTCTTCGTCGACGCTGGCACTGACACCGGGCCCATCATCGAGCAGCGTGCCGTCTCGATTCAGCCACAAGACACCGAAGCCAGTCTGCACGAGCGCATCAAACAGGTAGAACGAGAGATGTTGGTAGAAGTTGTTGGGCGGCTGGCGCGCCAGAGTTGGACCATTACCGGAAGGAACGTCACGCTGCGATGAGCGTTACTGCCAAGGACACTTTCGACTCAGTTAACCCACCGCGGCGCACAGGGGTGCGTAGGGCGCTGATCAGCGTCTATGACAAGACTGGCTTGTCAGAACTCGCCGCCGCTTTGGCGGCGGCCGGGGTGCAGATCGTCTCTACCGGTTCCACGGCGGCCAGGATCGCCGAGCTGGGCGTCGATGTCACCAGTGTGAGCGAGGTGACCGGATTCGCCGAGTGCCTGGACGGGCGGGTGAAGACGTTGCATCCCCGCATCCATGCTGGAATCTTGGCTGATCGCGGCAATCCGGAACATGTGCAAACGCTTCGCGAGCTCGACATCGCCGGATTCGACCTGGTGGTGGTGAACCTCTACCCATTCTCCAAGACGCTCGCGGCAATGAAAGCCGACGGCGAGGTCGACCCGGCTCGCGCTATTGAGCAGATCGATATTGGCGGTCCCGCGATGATCCGCGCCGCGGCGAAAAATCACGGCAGCGTCGCTGTGGTGGTCGATCCAGCCGACTACGTCGCTGTCGCCAGGGCTGTGGCTGCCGAGGGTTTCGATTCCGCCTCCCGGCACCGGCTCGCGGCGAAGGCTTTTGCGCACACCGCACGCTACGACGCGGCGGTTGCCAGCTGGTTCGGCCGAGACATCGCCGCACAAACCGAGCAGATGTGGCCGTCATTTGTTGGCGTCACACTGGAGCGTGCCGAGGTACTGCGTTATGGAGAAAATCCACACCAAGAGGCCGCGCTATATGTGGCCGCTGGCAGCAACGGCTCGGCTCCGGCGGGCAATGAATGGTTGGGAGCCGGAATCGCGCAAGCCGAGCAGCTGCATGGCAAAGCCATGTCCTACAACAATTACGTGGATGCCGATGCCGCGCTTCGCGCCGTGCACGACTTCGATCAGCCGGCCGTAGCGATCATCAAACACACTAATCCGTGTGGCATCGCGGTCGGTTTGGATGGTGAGGGCGCCGAGGATATTGCGCGAGTGTATGCCAGCGCGCATGCCTGTGACCCGGTCTCGGCTTTTGGTGGCGTCATCGCCACGAATCGCCCGGTGAGCGTCGCAATGGCCGCGCAGGTGGTGGAGATCTTCACCGAGGTAATCGTGGCGCCGGCCTATGCGGAAGGAGCGCTGGAGCTGCTGACCGCGAAACCCTCCATCCGAGTACTGCGTGCCGAGCATATTCACCGGGCGGGTAGCGATACACGAGTGATTTCGGGTGGGGTGCTCATGCAGTGCACCGACTACGTAGATGCCCCAGGTGACGATCCCGCCACCTGGCAGTTCGTCAGCGGAGATGCCGTCGACGAGCGGTTGCTAGCCGACGCGGTGTTCGCCTGGCGCGCGGTTCGGGCGGTGAAGTCCAACGCGATCGTGCTGGCATCCGGTGGCGCCACCGTGGGCGTAGGAATGGGGCAGGTGAACCGAGTGGATTCCGCTCGGCTGGCTGTCTCGCGGGCCGGAGAACGCGCCGCGGGCAGCGTGGCGGCATCGGATGCGTTCTTCCCATTCCCCGATGGATTGCAGGTGCTCATTGACGCTGGTGTTCGCGTGGTCGTACAGCCGGGCGGCAGCGTTCGTGACTCCGAAGTCGTTGCCGCCGCACAGGCTGCCGGCGTGACCATGTACCTCACCGGCACCCGGCACTTCGCGCACTAGTTCTCTATCGCGGCGCGACAACGTTCAGCCCGGCGGCTTCCGCCGCCTCAGCTAGTCGCGTGTCGTACGCGACGAACGCCGTCAGGTGCTCGGTGAGCTGCAACGCGCTGGCCAGATGGATCGCGTCCAGTGACCGCAGCGCTGGCGGCGGCATGGTGGCGGCCAGAGCTAACACTCGGGGAGTGATCGGTACGATTTGCATGCCACTCGTAATTTGCATAGCGCTTGGCAGCATGATCGGGTTAGATCGAGCTACTGCTCTAGGCAGTTCGACATGCACAATTTCGCTACTGACCTTTGCCGAGCTTGCACGCTGGTCCAGCCAGGTACGCAAGGCGCTGCTCTCTGCTTCTGTAAGCACTAGCTTCACCAATGCGGAAGTGTCGAGGTAAATCACAGCCGGTCTTCACGCTGTTCCTGTAACGCCTCCGAGACCGAGGGATGACCTGGCAGGGGTGATAAGGGTGTGATACCAGTCAAGTCCCACGGTTCCTCCGCCTCGCGGATGATGCCGGCCGCGATTAGCTCGGCGACCGGGTCGTCCGGGTCTACAGCTGGAATCAGCCGAGCCATTAATTCACCGCGGTTAGTTACCTCGATGGGCTGACCGCTGTGAGCTTTCTTCACCCATTTGCTGGTGTACTGCTTGAGCTCCCGAATGCCAATGCGTTCCATTCCATGAGTGTAGCCCATGATGGGCTACCGTTGAAACGTAGCGCGGTGGACCGCCCTTAGCGGGCTAGGGGAGAATCTTGCTATGACGGCGACGATTCTGGATGGCAAAGCGGCAGCGGCGGCGATTAAGGCCGACCTCACCGTGCGTGTGAGCAAGCTGCGGGAGCGAGGCGTTGTTCCCGGTTTGGGTACGTTGTTGGTCGGGGAGGATCCAGGCTCGGCAGCTTACGTTGCCGGCAAGCACCGCGACTGTGCCGAGGTTGGTATCGCCAGTATCCGAGCTGATCTACCCGCCTCGGCCACGCAAGCCGATGTGGATGCGGCGGTCTCCGAACTCAACGTCAATCCCGCCTGCACTGGTTATCTGGTGCAGCTGCCACTCCCGGCGGGGCTCAACGAACAGCGCACGCTAGAGGCAGTGGAACCCGGCAAGGATGCCGATGGCCTGCATCCGGTCAACCTAGGGCGGCTGGTGCTGGGTTACCCTGCCCCACGGCCGTGCACTCCCCGCGCTTGTGTTGAGCTGCTGCGCCGCTATGACGTTCCCATCGCCGGTGCCCACGTCGTTGTGATTGGTCGAGGCATCACCGTTGGCCGCCCCCTGGGTCTGCTGCTCACCCGCAAGAGCGAGAACGCCACTGTCACGCTCTGCCACACTGGTACTCGTGACCTGACTGCCCATACTCGCTCCGCGGACATCGTGGTGGTGGCAGCTGGCCGGCCGGGATTGCTTACGCCGGAGATGATCAAGCCAGGCGCGGCAGTACTCGATGTGGGGATCACTCGTACCGAGGCTGGCCTGATCGGCGATGTGCGCCCCGATGTGGCGGAGGTGGCTGGTTTCCTCGCACCCATGCCGGGAGGTGTGGGCCCGATGACTCGCGCCATGCTGCTGACCAACGTGGTGGAAGCCGCCGAGCGACAGGTCGATTCCAGCAGGTTCGGGTAATTCCAACTCTTGCCACCTCGGTAGCGGTTACTGTCTCCTCTGACAAGGGCAAAGGAGGATGGTCATGACTCCATGGCGGTTAGATGGCGCGGCTCGAATGGCATTCATTGGGAGCGGACCCTACGTGCTCCCGCCAGTTGAGGTGTTCGACCCAGTTCAGAAAGTATGGACGGAGCAAGACCCTCATGATGATCGCTGGCTGCCAATAGAGGGTGAATCTGACCCCGTCCGGATCAATAAGTACGCGGACAACGAACCGCGTCTATACGATGTATATGCGGGAACATATGGAGAGTTATTGGCCCTGAGTGATCAGCCCAGGCGAGTGG
The DNA here is from genome assembly GCA_003243955.1 of Acidimicrobiales bacterium. Classification (GTDB taxonomy): domain Bacteria; phylum Actinomycetota; class Actinomycetes; order Mycobacteriales; family QHCE01; genus QHCE01. The sequence goes on from QHCE01000007.1 coordinate 49,139, forward strand.
CCCCTGGCAAGAGTGAGACCGAAGACTTTACCCCTGCTATCCAGATTTTGGCACCGTCTGTCGTCTCGCTATACGATAGGAATGAATTCATCGGGAGGGCACGTGGGTTGGCCTCAGGTTTTAGATGGCCCGAGGAACCTTTTGAACTACCTCCTTGGCAGTGGCGGCGGCGCTTAGAGGATCTTTTGGGGTCTGCCTCCGAATTAATAGAGCCTGCGGTCCCTGTCATAGTTGACGAGATGCTGCACCGAGGAGCTTTTCTCATGCTCAATGCTTCTCCTGGACCGGCTACCCAAAACGCTTACTTCGTAGCCCGTCCCGGTGAGGCTAAAGCTGTTGTCCTGAGATTAGATGGGGAAACGGCATATCGGTCGATGCCTCTAGTTGATCTAGATCTCGGCTGGGGCACGCTGGAAGGAGCGTTACATGAAGCTGCTAGCGTGCGAGACGATCAGCTGGAACTCACCCTCTTCGTCACCGACGGTCTTGGAGGTCAAGTAACCCTCCGCCGGCCCCCACTCTTGCAAAAGTTCCAATGGGAATTGGTCAAAGCGGATGGCTCTAGGGAGGTTATGGCCGCAGGTGAGGGACCAAGCCCCGGACCGACAGTCAAGGATGCCCTTGAGACCGCGACGTGGATGGTGTCTCAATCTGAGGGTAAAGGTAACCCGGACTGGAGGAGTGTCCTAGAGAGAGCCTTCCTTCCAGCGGTCGCTACCAAGCTGACGGAGCTGGATGCACAGCCAGCTGCGTTGCCTTGGCGTACTGCCCGCAGTATTCCTGATGTCCAAAGGATACGACGAGGAGATGATAGGCAGGCAAGGTGAATTCCGTCATTTTGGATTCCGGAAGCGGCTACTGTCTTTGGCGTGGACCAAAAAATACAGACGACGATGGAACCATGGCGGCTAGAGGGTGCATGCCGAATGGCATTTCCTTCTCGTTTCAACCCACTTTCACGCCCGGCGGTTGCGGTATTTAACCTAGTACAACGAGTGTGGTGGGCTAAGCAAACGTCCGATGGCGAGTGGGAACCGGTACCGGCTTACGGAAGGGATCCTGATTCAATTCTCTGGTCTGCCGATAAGGAGACACAGCCGTATATATTCGACGTGTATACCGGACCTCATGGGGATTTTTTGGCCTACTGGGATTGCAAAGTCTGGAGGATGTCTCCTATCGGGGACACGGCTCGGTCCTTCGACCTCGAGTTCGATGAAGATGTCGCTATGCCTGGAATTGTCTCTCCGGAGGACAGACTGGAAGCTCTAAAGCAGCTACGCCGACTTTCGGATCTATGCGAGATAGAGGGGCATCCTGAGCTGCCCCCCTGGCAGTGGCGGGAGCGAGTAAACAAGGTGTTGGGGCCAGCTTCCCAACTGGTGCAGCCGGAGGGAAACGCTGGGGTCGCTGAAATGCTGCAGCGTGGAGCCTTTCTGACCTTACAACACACCCGAGCCCCTGCCCCATACTTAATCGCACCGGTAGGTTCCGACGCTGGTGTCTTGTATGGAGCCAAAGGAACGAAAAATTGCCGCCTAGACGATCTCGATCTTCAAGGGAGCTGGCGCGAGGTTGAGCAACAACTTGGTCAAGCTATCCATCTCATAAAAGGTGCGCCGTATAAGCTAAGCATCTTCGTCGCGGACGGTTCGGGTGGCCACCTCAGCCTTAGTTACTCGCCGAACCAGTATGACCAACCTCAATGGGACCAAGTTGGGAGCGGTTAGCCTCCGAAGCCTGACTTTGAGCCGGCTCCTGGATCATCTGTTAAAGATGCGGTCCAGACCGCGATGTGGGTCGCATCTAGAAGATGGTCGACAGATTCTCCCAAACTCAACTGGCATAACGAATCGGAAGCAATTTTTGCGGCGGCTACACGAATTACTACCGCTATCGCGAGGGCCAACGCTGCTTCGGTCCAGCGCGGCGCTTTAGATATGCAGAAAGTTAGTACGCCCTGGCTCAGAGAGCCAGGGCGTACTAACAAAAGGTAGTTCCCTCATGCGTCTAACCCGAATGGTTAAGCGAGCCGGGGAACCTCAGCGTGTTCTATCGGCTGTAGTACTCCACCACGAGCTGGTCGTTGCAGAGCACAGGAACCTCTTCGCGAGTCGGGGTGCGCAGCACCACAAGCCGCACCGATTCGCGCTGTACGTCCAGGTAGCCGACTCCGACGCCTTCGCCGGCGTAGGCACCTTGCGACGCGAGCACTAGCGGATCTTTGTCGCGGCTCTTCTCGTGCACCTCAACAACGTCACCAGGCTCTAGCCGGTAGGACGGGATGTTCACCCGCTGTCCGTTTACGGTGAAGTGGCGATGGCTCACTAGCTGGCGGGCTTGGTAAATCGTACGAGCAAAGCCCGCACGCATGACGGTAGCGTCCAACCGGCTCTCCAAGACAGCGATCAGGTTGTCGCCAGTCTTGCCTTCCATGCGCACGGCGTCATCGAAGGCGCGGCGCATCTGCTTTTCGCTGATGTTGTACTGCTCGCGTAGCAGCTGCTTCTGGTGTAGCCGCAAGCTGTAGTCGCTGGCGGTGCGTCGACGTCGACCATGCAGGCCAGGCCGGTACGGGCGCTTCTCAAAATACTTGACGCTCTTAGGGGTCAACGGAGTATTGAGCGCGCGCGAACGCTTGACTTGCTTGCGCCGGCGAATGCCCTTGCCTTTAATGCTACTGGCTGCCACTACTTCTCCATGCTGCTAAGTCGATTGCTAATAGGGGCGCAAGCTGCACCCCGAAACCTCTTTTATGATGTGTGCGTGAGCCTGATGGCTGCTAGTGCTCAGCGGTACTACTGCTTGGTGCTGCCGAGCTGATCTCTATTCCGCAGTCGCGCTACGCGAAAAAAGCTCGTTGTCATGCTACATGCGTCTCCGCCACCTACACGCACCACCCGCACCTGTCCGTCAACGCCGGGGTTTCTCGTGAGTCGAGCTGGTTTCGCCGGGTCTGTTTGTTACTGGAGTAACGTCATGCGCGTAGCCTAACGCCGCGCGGGTCAGGTTACCTGCTAGCAGTACTTCAGGCACGCTTGCAATGCAATTTCTAGTCCTCTTCGTCAGTCCTCAAGGAGTGAAGACCACATGGGCGGTAAAGTCACGGTTATAGGGGCGGGCTTCTACGGCTCGACCACCGCGCAACGGCTGGCCGAATTCGACATTTTCGACTCGGTGGTACTCACCGATGTTGTCGAGGGTAAGCCGGAGGGCGTGGCGCTTGATATCAACCAGTCTCGTCCTATCGAGGGCTTTGAAACAGTAGTGATTGGTGTCACTACCAGCAGTAACGGTGGCGGATACGCGGCCATAGCCGGATCCGATGTGGTAATCATCACCGCCGGCGTGGCCCGCAAACCGGGCATGAGTCGCATGGATCTGCTCGGGGTTAACGCCACAATCGTGCGCGGCGTCAGTGAGCAAATCGCGCGGCATGCGCCGAATGCTGTGGTCATCGTGGTGTCTAACCCGTTGGATGAGATGACTGCGTTGGTCTCGCGGGTCACTGGTTTTCCGCATGAGCGTGTGCTTGGCCAGGCTGGGATGTTAGATACCGCCCGGTTTAGCCACTTTGTGGCCGAGAAGCTCGATGTGCCGATTTCAATGGTCGGCACCCTCACGCTCGGCTCGCACGGCGACACCATGGTTCCTGTGCCGTCACAGTGCAGTGTGACTGTGGATGGTTCAGCGCAACCGTTGAGCAAGCTGCTGGATTCTGCCGCTATCGACGAGTTAGTGACGCGGACCCGTAACGGTGGCGCGGAGATTATCGCGTTACTGAAAACGGGATCGGCATATTATGCGCCGTCTGCCGCGGCCGCACGAATGGCGCAAGCTGTGATGCAGGATTCGGGTGCGGTAATGCCGGTGTGTGCGTGGGTGGACGGACAGTACGGCATTTCTGGCGTCTACTTGGGTGTGCAAGCTGAGTTGGGCGCGCAAGGTGTGCGCCGGGTGGTGGAGACCCCGCTGACTGATGCCGAGCTCGCCGCGCTTCGGCAAGCCGCCGAAGCGGTCCGCGGTAAGCAAGCCGACGTCGCTTCGCTGTAGGGCGTGCTGTAGGAATCCGTACGAGGTGGAGCGGTTCGATGCCAAGTTAGGAGAAGTTGTGTGAACACAACTTCTCCTAACTTGGCGAAAAGGTTGAGGGAGAGGGTTCATGAACAGAATCAAGGTCGCCGGTCCGGTGGTCGAGCTCGATGGCGACGAGATGACTCGGATCATCTGGTCGCTGATCAAAGAACAGCTCATTGCGCCCTACCTCGATATTGACCTGCGCTACTACGACCTGTCGATCCAGAATCGCGACGCAACCGCCGACCAGATCACCATCGATGCCGCGCATGCGATTGCTGAGCACAATGTCGGGGTGAAATGCGCCACTATCACGCCCGATGAAGCTCGAGTTGCCGAGTTCGGCCTGCACAAGATGTGGCGCTCGCCAAACGGCACCATTCGTAACATCTTGGGCGGTGTGATCTTCCGAGAGCCAATCATCATGACGAATGTGCCGCGACTGGTGCCCGGCTGGAAGAAGCCGATCATCGTGGGCCGTCACGCGCACGCCGACCAGTACCGTGCCAGCGACTTCACCGTGCCCGGTCCCGGCACGGTCACCATCAGTTACACCCCCGATAGCAGCGCGTCGGGCGAGCCGTTCGAGTTCGAAGTGGCTAAGTTCACCGGTCCGGGTGTGGCGCTGGGCATGTTCAACTTTGACGATTCGATCCGTGACTTTGCCCGCGCATCCCTGCGCTACGGACTGCAACGCGGCTTACCGGTGTATCTATCCACAAAAAATACTATCTTGAAAGCCTACGACGGCCGGTTCAAAGACATCTTCGCTGAAGTGTTCGAGTCCGAATTCAAGGCTGACTTCGAGCAGGCGGAACTGACTTACGAACACCGGCTTATTGACGACATGGTCGCCGCCGCTCTCAAGTGGGAGGGCGGCTTCGTTTGGGCCTGCAAGAATTACGACGGCGATGTGCAGTCCGACGTGGTGGCACAGGGTTTCGGCTCACTCGGTTTAATGACCAGCGTGCTGCTGAGCCCGGATGGTAAGACCATGGAGGCTGAGGCAGCGCACGGCACCGTGACCCGGCACTATCGCGCACACCAGCGGGGCGAGAGAACCTCAACAAACCCCGTTGCTTCTATCTTCGCCTGGACCCGAGGGCTGGCTCATCGCGGCGAGCTCGATGGCACGCCGGAGTTGATCGCTTTCGCGCGCACGTTGGAGCAGGTCTGCGTCAGTACCGTGGAATCCGGCCAGATGACGAAGGACCTTGCCCTTCTAGTCGACTCTGTCGATCAGGGGCACAGCGACTCTGTCGATCGGTCACATGGTGACTCTGTGGATCCGGAACGCGAGGGCGGAGGGACTCCATGGTTGTCGACCGAAGAGTTCCTGGCCGCCATAGCTGAAAAACTGAGTGCCAAAAGAGCGTAAAACTCGTGTAAATCGGACTTTCATTTCCAGTGGCGGCATGGTAAATGCTGTTAAAATCCCAAACCTTTAATGAGAATCTGTACCTTATTTCCGTAACGAGATTCAGCCCCCAAGCGCTTCGTAAACTATCTATAAAAACGAGTGACGTATGTGGCCGTCGCGGTATAGAGTGCTCCAAACTACTTGCCAGTAGAAAATTTTCGGGGGTGGAAACGTGGCGAAAAAATTACGCGTACTATCAGTTTATGAAGGTTTTTTTGCTGGCGGTGCCAGAATTCTTCATAGTGATGTTCTCGTTGGCCTGGAACGACAAGGTTCGCGTAATTTTGTGCTCAGCTTGAATGAAGTGATGCGGCGTGACGCGACCATTCAAAATATGAGAGAAAACAGCTGCTATCAGCATCTAACTTCAGCTGGTATCATAGTGGACTCTCTGCGCCCCTATTCTGAGGAACTACCTGACCCGACAGTTTTTAACGAGGCGGAGCTACTACGCTTCGAGCAGTATGCTAGCCGAGCCGATGTTATTCTCTCTCTTAAAGAACAGCCCCTGCATCTCATAAACCAAGCCAACACTGGCGGAAAACCCATTATTGTATGTTTGCACCGATCTGATCCGGAGAATCAAGGTGCGGCGCTTTTCGAACTACAAAAGGCTATTCTCACTGGCCAGGTCGTAGCGTGTATATGCTGTGCTGAATCCACCAGGGACGCATACTTTCGAGCAGGGATTCCAGCGGAAAAACTACATGTTGTCACTAATGGAGTAAATTTACTGCGCTTCAAACCTGATCCGATTGGCCGGGTGCGGCTCCGGGCCGAGTTAGGTATACCACAAGAATCTCCGGTGGTGGTTTTTGCGGCTCGATACGATCGAATGAAAAATGTTCCGCTTTTTCTGCGCAGCGCAAAGCTGTATCTGGAGCAGGAACCGAAAGCGCATATCACCATGTGTGGTTCTGGGATGAGCTTTGATAATCAAGATCTCTATAAACACCTGACCAAAATCTTTAAAAGTACCTCGGCTCTACTTGAGCGAATCCATCTGTTATCGATACGTCGCGACATTGAGGTGGTGTATGCGGCGGCTGACATCGTCACACTAACCTCATCAGTCGGCGAGGCGTACCCGCTATCGCTGGTGGAAGGAATGATGTGTGGGGCGGTTCCCGTGGCTACTGACATAGGCGACAGTGCTGCAATTGTCACTAATCGCGGAATTGTAGTATCCAGTAATCCTACTGCAATTGTATCGGCCTGGCAGCAGGCATACGTGCGGCGCGGCGAATTTGCCGCTACAGCGGCTCAGGATCGTAGCCTTTTCAGCAGAGAAAAAATGGTAGCGGCGTATTGGTTAATTATTCGTCGGTTGCACAAACAAAGCCAAGTTCGGAGTCCGCAGGGCCAGCCCAATAATGCAGACCTTGCTCCGGCTGTGGCATAAATTGAAAGGAAATTAGAACTCTGTACACACCAAGTTATGATTCTGCCTTATGACCTACGCGCAATTGTCCGTAATTACCGCAGCGCATCCCGCTGCGTATCAATGGTTACGTGAAGCGGGAGCGTCCTTGCTGGATCAAACAGTGCCGCTGCAGTGGATAGTCGTAGCCGACGACTTCGATACGAATGGAGTGACCAACCAACTGGCTACACTACCGGAGCAGCTTCGAAAGCGCACTACTGTGTTAGCCACCGGAACGCTCGGTCTTGGTGCTGCGGTTGCTCGTACTGTAGCGCTGACGGAGGTCCGGACTCCCTGGTTGTCAATTTTGGACGCAGATGATCAGTGGTTACCAGGTGGGTTGGATACGCTATTAGCTGCGGCTACTACCCGGAATGTGAGTTGGGCAGTAGGTCGATGTGATGAGCTCACCCCCGCTGGCCGTCGCTCCCACCGTCCTGACAGTTATGTTCCCAATCAGTATTTTTGGCGTGGGGAAACGCCGAGAGTGGTAGAAACCGGTTTATTACCCTGGCATGCCTGCGTCATGGTCGCCCGGGCAGCGGCGGTGCGGG
>QHCE01000036.1 GCA_003243955.1 Acidimicrobiales bacterium
AGCACCGGAATCTCCATCTTCATCGATTCCAGGATGACCAATGTGTCCCCGTCGCTCACCGTGTCGCCCATGGATGCAACTACTTTCCAAACGTTGGCCACCATTTCAGCACGTATCTCGTCAGCCATGCTCTGCCTTTCACGGACCCCGGAAGCACTACAGCCAGAAGGCGTTGCACCTGTCAAGTATTATTCTTCCACTACCGCGGCGCGGGCTACGGCGAGGTACGCGTCACAGCGTCGAGCTTGGCACGCAGCCGGTCACGCAAACCCTCCGGGGAGCCTTCACTAGAGCAGCAGCGCGCCACTAAGGCTTTGACTTCCTGCTCGATGCCGTACTCCCGCAAACACTCACCGCACTCTTCTAAATGCTGTTTGATTCGCTGTTTGGCTTCGCGATCACACTCCGCGTCGAGATAAATGTAGACGTCCGCGAGAACCTCTTGACACGCCACCTCGTGATGCTTGCCGCAGCTCATGATCGAACCTCCTGCGCCGAGGCGTCATCACTAGGCCGGATCACCCCACGGTCAATCGCATACCGCTCCAGCGAGTGGCGCAAAGCTCGCCGACCCCGATGCAACCGCGACATGACAGTGCCTAACGGTGTATCCATGATCTCAGCAATCTCCCTATACGAGAAACCTTCAACGTCAGCCAAGTACACCGCCAGTCGGAAATCTTCGGGCAGCTCCTGCAGCGCTTCCCGAATATCGGTATCGGGAAGTCGTTCGAGCGCCTCGGATTCAGCTGAGCGTAGTCCGGTTGAAGTATGCGACTCTGCCGCCGCTAACTGCCAATCCTCAATCTGCTCGGTTGGGCTTTGCTGGGGCTGACGTTGTTTACGACGGTAGGTATTAATGAACGTATTCGTAAGAATCCGATACAGCCATGCCTTGAGATTGGTGCCCGCATGAAATTGATGGAAAGCCGCGTAGGCCTTCACGTACGTCTCCTGCGCTAAATCTTCGGCGTCAGCTGGGTTGCGAGTCATTCTCAATGCGGCGACATACAGCTGGTCTAGAAACGGCAAAGCGTCTGTTTCAAAGCGCTCCTTGCGCTGCTGCAAACTTTCAGGCAACTTGCCTGTTTCCGAACCCTGTGTCACCAACTCACCAGCCATCTGCGTTACCGGACGGCCGCGGTAATTTCCACCACCGAATCGAGCCGACGATACCGCGTCGGAGGTGGAAACCCAACGGGGGTGCGCCGAGTCACTGCGGCCGGCTGGGCGAGCCAGAGAAGCTTCCCGTGTGCCTCGTGTGGCATTAGATACAGATAAGGTCATGACTGATGCAACACGTGGTGCCTGGAGAACATTTCCCCGGTTACTACGCAAAAACCTATGAGCGGCCGCCAAAGCGGCTACTGGGCAAACTTGCTATGCCGGCTCACACCGCCAAGTACTGTTCGTCATAGGCGGAGCAGACTGGACCCTCCCGGCGAGCATGGGTCAATGAACGAGTGGATCCATGCCCTGATCCGCGCAGCCCGCCCATAGTGCCAACTGGGTTAAGCATCGGCTGCTCGGTTGGCATTGTGGTTTGGGCCGGCATCGTAGGTTGGGCCGGCATCGTAGGTTGCGGCGAGTCGGTCTCATTTCGCCAAGCCACCAGCATGGCTCGACGCTCACGCGGTGTGGTTGCACCCCACACGCCCTCGCAGTCACCTGCCTCTAACGCGGCACGCAGGCAGGCCGCGCTTACCGGGCAGGAGCGGCAAAGCGCCAAAGCCATATCGGCAGGCTCGGTGGGCAGCGGAAAGAACGTTTCTGGGTCCACGGTTTGGCAGCGACCTTTAGTGCGCCATGACTCCTCCAGCGAGCCCGATCGAGCTGACAAAAAACGTGGATCGCGGGCTGCTGTCTGTACTTCATACGGCCTTGGCTGTCGTGCGCGGGTCACATGAACTCCAATCGTCATTGAGCGATCATTGGCGTCAAACTGTCCGAGCTGTGCATGTACCTATAAGAGGGCCAACGAGCTAGGGGGAAAAGCGTTACGGGTAGCTGAACAGCTAAAGCGGGGAGCATCCGGACGAAACCCGCCACACAACCAGCGCATGCGCCTTGCCGTATTTGTCATGAGCTGGGATCACGCGCCCCGGTGAGCGCTAGCGATAGTCATGGGTGTGTAAGCAAAGCAGCGGGGCGTGCTGCACGCCCGACATCTTGCTGAGACACTTATTGCCATGAGCACGAACCGCCCCGCCGCCTTACCCAGTGATGACCTCGATGAGGAACAGCCGTGGGTAGCTCCACGGGCAACTGCGGCCGTACGCGCCACGGTGCCGTTGCCGGGCTCAAAATCCGCTACAAATCGGGCACTGCTGCTGGCAGCAATCAGCGATGGCGACAGCACTTTGCAGGCCCCCCTGGCCTCTCGCGACACTCGGTTAATGGTGCAGGCCCTGCGCGCGCTTGGCACCAGTATTCACGGCCTGAACGGAAGCGGCGTTGCCGCAAACGATGCCGATGAAGGCATGTCCCTGACGGATAGTTCCACTTGGCACGTGCAGCCAGGTCCGTGGTGCCGCGATACTTCGGTGGATTGTGGTTTAGCCGGCAACGTGATGCGATTTGTGCCCGCCGCCGCCGTTCTCGCCACCGCCGCCATCAATTTCGACGGAGATGCCCGAGCACGTGCCCGTCCCATGGCGCCGTTACTTGCGGCGCTTCAGCAGCTCGGCGCGGACATGGAGGGAGCGGAGACTGGATATTTGCCATTCACCATCCGTGGTCGAGGCGGATTGCCCGGCGGAGCCGTATCCATAGACGCCTCGGCGTCTTCACAATTTATTTCCGCCTTACTGCTGGTAGGTGCGCGCTTCAACGCTGGGATCACAGTGCAACACGTCGGAGATCACCTGCCCAGCGCTCCACATATCGCGATGACTATCGACATGTTGGCCGACGTCGGAGTGGCAGTCGCCCACGATCAACCCACACGCTGGCGGATAGATCCAGGCCCCGTGCGCGGGCATCACTGGGAGATTGAGCCTGACCTGTCCAGCGCCGCGCCATTTCTTGCCGCCGCGCTCGTGACTGGCGGAGAGGTCACCGTGCCGGGCTGGCCGGCTCAGACCACTCAGCCTGGAGACGCGCTGCGCGAGCTTTTGACGGCCTTCGGCGGACAAGTAATCCAGACGCCGAGCGGCCTCACCGTGCGCGGCGGCGCCCGCATCAGCGCGGTTGACCTGGACCTGCACGACGTTGGGGAGCTGACACCGGTGATCGCCGCGCTATGCGCCCTGGCCGATGGCCCGTGCCGACTTCGTGGAATCGCCCACTTACGCGGTCATGAAACCGACCGGCTGGCCGCACTGGC
>QHCE01000018.1 GCA_003243955.1 Acidimicrobiales bacterium
CCTTGGAATAGATCATCTAGAGAGCACCTATTCAGTATCAGTATGGTGCGAGTCATAGACGAGCATCGGAAACTATCGCCGCGAAGGGTATTTAGGCAGCCTGCTTGGATAGATCGTCTTTTTCCGAAACGCTGAAATCAGCGGCGCCGTCCTAGCCGCACCCAGGCAGGCCCTTAGAGGCCGGCGGGCATCCCTATGGTTCAAGCCGTATGTCGTCCACCCAGGTTTGGACTCCCTCGGCGGCCAAGCACAGGTATCCGCGGATCGCCTGTGCCCCGTCCAACGGCTCCGGGTAGCACCAGGCAGCGTCGACGATGAGGCCTGATGGAGTACGCAAGCTGCGGTAGGACGCGATGCCCTTGTACGGGCACACCGTGTGCGTACCAGACAACTCGAGCAGGTCGCCGCGCACATCCTCGGCTGGCAAGTAGAAGCGGTTGGGCAGGCCGGTCTCCGACAACAATATTGCGCGCCGGGACTCAGCAATCACCTCCTCCCCGGCCACCACCCGAACATGCCGGCTGGTGCTCCGGACGTCGACCCTGTGGTAGGGATCGCGCAGGTGTCCGGTGACCTCCTCGTCCTCATCGAGCCAGGCATCCATCAAGTGCCAGTACGGTCCTACATAATTAATCAGCCAGCTTGCCTCAGGCAGCGGATCGAGATAGGACCACACCGCGTTGTCGGCCGTCTGGCCACCCGCCGTGACTGACCAGTAGCTGGCCTCCCCCTTGAACGGGCAGTGCGTGTGGTGGTCGGTGCGGTTGAGCACGCCGTCTCGGACGTCGCCGCGGGGCACGTAGAGCTGCGGGAGCAGGTTGCTCTCGTGGAGCAGCATCCCGTGAGTGGTGTCGAGCACTGTCTCACCGCGCAAGACCGCCCGCACCCGTCGGGGGAAGGGTTGCAACAACAACCGGTGTGCGGGACCGTCGATGCGGTAGTTCACGGTGTCGCGAGGACGGGAGGAGAGCGGAGCGTCGCCGAGTGTCAATGTCATGCTGCCAAGTCTTACACATTGGCAGCATGAGCCTTTCCGTTGCCGCGGCTGGCCGCGGGTTGGGGCCGAAAGTAAACGGACTTGCGGTATGTCCGCGTTGCCGTTGCACTGCGTGCTCTAAGGTAGGGCACGATTCCTGCTGACCTGGAGGTCGTTGTGTTCACACTGCTCGTGGTGTTGTTGCTGATTTGGGTAGGGTTCGTTGTGCTCGGTGCCGTGATTAAGGGCCTGTTTTGGTTGGCCGTCGTTGGCGTGGTGCTGTTTGTGGTTACCGGAATCGTTGGGTTCCTCAAGCGCGAGGTGTTGAGCCGAGGTCGGAGCTAGCTGCACCCGTGAGACGTCGAACTTCTTGAACGCTGACGGAGGGGACGTTTCTGGCCCAGCATCGGGCAGCTTCCGTAAGCTGAGCCACGATGGCGCTTTTGCCTGAGGTATACGTCTCGCGGTCGCCGGCATAGCGAGCTGCCAGCTCCCGTTTGACCGTCTCATACTCGACGTTGGCGTCTGGGTGTGCTCGCAGGTAGTTCCGGAATACCAGTACGTCGACAAAGCGGGGCGAGCCTGCGGGTACTAGGTGTAAGTGATGAGTTCGACGGGCTGGGTGAGGTTTGCAGAACCAGTGCATCGCCTCCGTTTGATAGGGCGCATAGCAATATCGAAGCGGCGCGAGCATGTCGATGCATGGGCGCGAGGATTTTAGATCGGCGACTCCCACCATGATGTCGATGATCGGTTTGGCGGCCAGCCCTGGTACCGCGGTACTTCCGATGTGCTGAATACCTCCGGTGATCCAGGGGCCGATAGCCGTGGTGATTGCCGCGGCTTCGCTCGCGAATTGCGCGGGCCACATCGCGTTATACGGCTCGATGTGAACGCGTTCATCCTTCGGCGATGCGTCAGCTTGATCCTGCGCCATGCGACAACACTGCCCTGCTGCCTATCCGCGCACCGAGCGGGGGAGGCGTCGGCTAGCCACCATGACTACTCCAGCTATCAGTATCTGCACACACAGCACTGTGATGAAGGCGTATTGTGCTCCGACACTACGAGCCTCCGACAGTGATAGAAACAGGCCTCCCACCGTGGCGACCCCGAGTGCCAAGGCGACCTGCTGAGTGGTGATCAAAACTCCGGATCCTATCCCGGCCTGTTCGGTGGGAACTTTGGAGAGCACTACCCGAAACAGTGGGCTCATGATGAGGCCTTGGCCTGCGCCGGCGATTGTCATTCCCACCGCAAGGTTGAGCGGAGTGAGGTGTGGCCACTGAGTGAAAACAGCGAGCACGATGCTGCCGAGTCCTACGGCTTGGATGAGCGCACCCACCCAGATCACCCGTCGGCCATGGCTAGTTACCCACCGAGGACTATTCAACGAAGTGATCAAGAAAGCAACTCCCATCGGAGTGAGCGCAAGCCCCGCCTGTAGTGCGCTCAGGTGTATACCCTGCTGCAACACGACCGCATAGACGAACATAAAGCCACCGAAGCCGACGAAGAATGGGACGCTGGCCAGTAAACCGTTACGCATGCTGGGCATCTTCAGTAGAGACGGCGGGACCAGGGGAAGACCGCCAGTCCGCTCCAAGTGGTGCTCTACAGCCATAAACGCCGCGGCACTCACTGGAGAAATAGTAAGCATCAGCCATGCCCACAGCGGCCATCCGGTGGCGCGACCTTCAGTGAGCGGTATGAGCAACGTCAGCACGGTCAAGCCGAGGAGTACGGTGCCGGGAACGTCGAGTTTTGGGGGAGTGGTCGCACGAGTTTCGGGGATCATCCGAACGGCACATAGTAAGCCAGCGGCTACTATGGGCACGTTTACCAGAAAGATAGGGCGCCACCCAAGGCCGCCGATATCAGCCGAAATCAGCACACCGCCAAGGATCTGCCCAACGACCGCAGCCAGACCACCGGCTGCGCCATACATGCTGATTGCCCTCGCCCGGTGCGGTCCAGTGGTAGTGGCTTGAATAGTGGCCAAGACCTGCGGAACCATGAGTGCGGCGGAAGCGCCTTGCAATACTCGCGCGGCCACTAACGTCACCGAGCTAGGAGCAAGACCGCATAGCAATGACGTAACACCGAACGCCGCCATCCCCGTTATAAAAAGCCGCCGACGACCGAAAGTATCACCAAGCCGGCCACCAATCACCAGTAAAAGGGCGTATGCGATTCCGTAACCGGCGATAATCAGCTCCAGGATCGCAGATGAAGCGTGCAGGTCATGATCGATGGAAGGCAGTGCCACGTTCACGATGAAGAAATCCACCATGGAAAGGAAGACGCCGCTCAATACCGTGATAATGCCGAGAATGCTGAGCTCTGACGGCTTCTTCGAGGGCGAGGGACCTTGTGCGCTTCCGGGCCGGTTAGGCGCAGGAGTTTGAGTTGTAGCAGGTGTAGCTGGCGCACTTCGTGGCACCGGCCTGGGAATTACGTCAAGTTGATTCGCCATGGTCACTACTCTCACTCACCAGATAACCAGGTACCAGAGTCTATTTATCCTGGTATAAATGCCACCTGGACGAATCACTCATATCGCGGGAAACTCGATATGTGACAACCTCAGCTGTTATACCTCGAATCGGTGAGCCCCAGCCCGCGGAAGCTAGCTCCACCGAACACGGGCCAACCCCGCCCGCGCAGTTGCGCCGTAGGGAACTCGCAATTTTTCTCCCTAGCCGCCGGGAACGGCTCTCACCGACTCAAGTCGGACTCCCACCTGGCGGGCGGCGCAGGACTCCTGGCTTGCGGCGGGAAGAAGTAGCGCAGCTCGCCAATATTGGTATCACGTGGTACACCTGGCTGGAGCAAGGACGAGACATCAGCGTCTCAGAAAGCGTGTTAGACGCTATTGCTCGGACGCTGCTGTTGGATCACCACGAACGGTCACACCTGTACGTGCTGAGCGGTGCCTCCTTGCCTTCCCTCGAGCTTGAATCCGCCGCGGTCACTTCCGGAATGCGAACCATGCTGGAAAAGCTGGAGCCGTTCCCGGCCTGCATTCAAAACGCCCGCTACGATTTGTTGGCGTTTAACCGCACCTATGGGCAGCTTGTCACTGATCTAACCGCCGTGGCCGCTGAAGATCGGAATTCGTTGTGGTTAGCGTTCACTCACCCTGCCTGGCGTGATGCGCTCCTGGACTGGGAAGACAGTCTCGCGTATATGGTGGCGCAATACCGGGCCGCGATGGCCGAACACTTAGACGACTCCACCTGGAAATGCCTGGTGAAACGGCTGCGTAACGCCTCGCCAGAATTTGTGGCCTTGTGGGAGCGGCATGAGGTCAAAGGTGCGTCGAAGAACCCCGAAAGCCGGATAAAGCGCTTTCTGCACGCAGATTTCGGTGTGATGCGCTTCTACTACACACCACTGTGGGTTGGTCCACAGCCTGGAACCAGGTTCATTACCTATACCCCGACAGATGGCGAATCCCTGCGGCGAGTCAAACAACTACATGAAAGCCTTTGCTAGTTGGGGCATCACCCTCCCCGTCTGCTCATCAGGCCCCCGCTACGCGCCGGCTGGCTCCCGCGTTGGGCCGGGTCGCGATGTGGGCAACGATGGTTGCGGCCGCGGCGGTGGCGGTAAAGGCCGCAGTGGTAATGGCGTAGTTGTGGGTCGCACTGTGCAGATTGCCGAGACTGATGTAGAGGGTGCCGAAGCCAGCGATGGCGATCGCGCCGCCGATTTGCATCGCGGTGGTGGTGACCCCGCTGATGTCGGGAGCGTAGTCGGCTGGAACGGCGTTCGTGAGGTGGGCGATGAGGGCATTGAACTGGAGGACCTAAGCCGAGCCCGCCTCCCCCGAGTAGCACGATGAGTAGCGTCTGATCGTGGTTTCCAGTGAACAAAGTGATGCTGATGGCCAAGTAAGCGCCGGTTAACAGCAGACAGCCAGCTGTTGGCATCAGGACGGCGGCTCGGGCAGGTAGTAGCCGTACTAGCTGCCCGGCGGCACCGAACGCGGCCACCCAGGGCACGAGCATCAGGCCAGAAATCAGTGGACTATCGCCCAGTCCCTGCTGCAAGTATTGAGCGAGAGTGAACAGCAACGCGTAGTAGGTGCCGGTGGCAAGCGCCAGAGCCAACAGGGCGAAAGACACCGGGCGACGGATGAGAACGTGCAGGTTGATCAGCGGGGCGCCACCGGTGGCAGCCAGGTGGCGCTGGCTAGCTAGGAACCCCCCAAGGGCAGGCAGGCTAGCGGCCAAACACAGCCACGTCCAGGCTGGCCAGCCCGCGCTGCGTCCTAGAGTCAGGGGCAGTACGAGTAGTAACACCGCGACCGACAGGGCGCCCACGCCGATCAGATCCAGCCGTCGGGTTGTGCGGTGCGTATCGCCGGGCAAAAACCGAGCCGCCGCGCCGATGGCCGCTACACCGATCGGCACGTTGATCAGAAAGATTGGTCGCCAATCGCTACCAAACAGGTTCGCTGAGATCAGCAGTCCACCGAACAGTTGCCCCGCCACCGCACCGGCTGATGCCGCGATCGCGTAGTACCCAATAGCCCAGGTCCGTGCCGGTCCAGCGAAGTTCAGCTGGATTCCTGTCAGCGCTTGCGGGAACATCAACGCCGCTCCCAGACCCTGGATCACGCGAGCGACAATCAATATGAGTGGCGTGGGAGCCAGACCGGCACCCAGTGACGCGACGGTGAAGATCCCCATTCCGGCCATGAACATTCGTCGATAACCGTGGGTCTGGCCCAGGCGGGCGCCGGTGATCAGCAACATCGCGTAGGCGATCAGGTAACCGCCGACCACCAACTCCAGCTCGGTCGCCGACGCTCCCAGATTGGTATGAATCGCGGGTGTGGCCAGATTCGCGATCGTGGCATCGGCCTGGGCCATGAACGGCCCGGCCAGCAACACCGCCAACATTCGCCCCCTGTGGGATGGCGGGCTCGTCACGTTCGGCATCTGCTTGTTAACTTTGGTCGTATGCATACCCTTGTTCTACCGCCCCAGATGGCCCGATGCTGGCGGAAATCAGACCTGGCGCCGTTAACCCGAGCGTGCCGCGGTAACGCCGATATGCTTGGCGGTGACGCTGATAGCTGAGCAGTAGCCGCGAAACGGAGATGCGACACCATGCCGGAATTTTCGCGCCCAGGAGGAGCACTTCATCTCCCCGGCGACGGAGCGCCGCCTAAGGCCCGGGTTCTCTTAGCGACTTCTCTATTTTCTACAGAGGAGCTAAAAAGTGCGGCATTAACGTTATTAGAGAAAGGTGCTGGCGGTTTCACGCCTAGAAAAGATCGTCCCTTACGAATACTTGTTTTAAACGATGCTCAGCGTATTCGAGACATTGCGAGATTCGGATTTTTCAATTCTGGTGTCGTAGATCATGCAATAAACTCCGCCGCAGGAAGATATTCGACTCGAAAGACCATTAGAGAGATTTTTGGCAGGAACGTCGAGATAAAGAAAATTAACCTCAGCTCCTCGACGTATGAAGAAGCTTCTCGAGCTATTGATAATGCGGATCTGGTATATGGGCCCGGTGGAACGGTGGGTTTAACTGCCTTAGGCGTCGAACGCCATAAGGATCTCTTACGGAAGATGATATACAGTGGTAAACCCGTTATGCTAGAAAGCGCTTTCGCTATAGCCGCTGGGGAGAATTATCCCAATTTGGAGCCTTCCGATTCTAACCCTCAAGGCGTGGAGCAAGGCCCAGACGGTGTCCTTTTAAAGTCCTTTTCAAGTCGTAAACGTGTTAAACAAGGCTCACTAGGTGCCCTTGAAGAAATTCGTGGACTAGGAATACTTCCCGGCGACGTCGTGGTGCATGCGGCGGCCAGCCAGGGGAAACTTCCGGTGCCGTTTCGGCAGGTACCATTTCGCAAAAGGCCATGGACTAGTGTGGTTACTAAAGGTATTGCTTGGGCTTTGGCCAAATATGAAACACCGGTACCAGTTATTGCCCGATTTAAAAAAGACCATCCAGAGAGAACAGTACTTACTGTTCCTACCACCGGTGGGCACTGTTCTCTGGAGGAAGGGTGACTTTGATGGGGGGAGCGGAGAAGCATTCACCATCGCCGGGAACCCACGCTAGATAGTATGGAGCATCCCGCTTAGGCTGTACCGAACTTTTGTTTCCCGGCAAGACTACCGGGACGCATCCGAGGATGCTGATCGTCACGACGTCATACAATAATACGTGCCAGTCTTTCGGAATTTTATGCGGTAACCATCTTTATACCCGCTAACTTCTTCACATCAGTCGGACGAGGATCATCGGCACGACTAGGCTCCACCTTCTGTTTACTTGGGGTAAAGAGATGTAGTCGAACGCTTGACCCCCTGGCGACCTATTCAACGAACACTGGATTTTTGAACAGCGGGAGGCCGTTTTTTGGCTATGTGAGCCGTGACGGTGATCATCCCTACTGCGGCAAGCCCAAGCATGAAGATAAGGCTTGGTCCGGACGAGTTTGTGCCGCCGAGCATCGAAAACACTAAGACGAGAACACCGCCTGCCGCGACAGTTACCACCAGCGCTGTCACCCGTAGTACGGTCGTTGGCAATAGCCAAGGGATCATGATTAAAATCAGGGCGACAGGTGTGACTATGGATGCCGCAATCAAGGTGACATATGACCAGGCCCCATCGAACAGAGTGTCACCTCCGTGGGTAGCTCCGGTATAGATTGTGAAAAGCAGGCTTGTCAAGTAAATCTCGGCCATGAGCCCCCAAATCAACACGGTCGTTTGTTGGCGCCGGTACTTAACATGCGGTGAAGCCACGTTCTCCTCCAAAACCGGTTGGCAGGGCGTTCTGCATCAATCCGTTTAGAGGATCCCATACGTCGCGTTGCAAGCAGATTTTTGGCATGCTCTTGTCGACTCTAGATGGCAGCAGATGATCACGCGGGAGTGCGGTGCGACCCGGACATGACGAAGGCGAAGTGGAGTATATGCGGAGAAGTTGACGTAGTAGTGAGGACGGCGACGCAAAAAACCGGTAGGGTGACTGCGCGCTCGCCATACCGCTACTGAGTTGATTCACATGTCCAAGCCCAACGTGAACGAGGACGCTCCCATGGCCACTGTTGTTGTTATCGCCGTCATTATCGTGATTGCCGTGCTCGTGCTGCTGAGTTTTGGCGTTCGCATGGTGCAGCAATACGAAAGAGGCGTCGTGCTGCGCTTCGGGCGTCTGTTGTCCGAGGTCCGCCAACCCGGATTGCGGCTAATCATCCCGTTCGTCGACTATATGCGCAAGGTGTCCATGCAGACCGTGGTCATGGGCATCCCTGCCCAGGGCGCCATCACCCGCGACAACGTGACCCTGACTGTGGACGCGGTGGTGTACTTCCGTGTCGTTGATCCGATCAAGGCTGTGATCAACGTGCAGGACTACATCCGGGCGGTCTCTCAGGTCGCCCAGACTTCCCTGCGCGCGGTGATTGGGCGCGCGGACCTGGACACCCTGTTGTCGGACCGCGATCAGATCAACAGCGAGCTGCAAGCCGTCATCGATGCCCCCACCGAAGGACCGTGGGGGCTGCACATCGAGCGCGTCGAGGTCAAGGACGTTGCGCTCCCCGAAGGCATGAAGCGTTCGATGTCCCGGCAAGCCGAGGCGGAGCGGGAACGCCGTGCCCGAGTCATCGCCGCCGATGGCGAGTTCCAGGCGTCGACCAAACTGGCGCAAGCCGCGCAGGCTATGAGTGCCACTCCAGGTGCCCTGCAACTGCGGTTGCTGCAGACCGTGGTCGACGTCGCGGCGGAGAAGAACAGCACCCTGGTGATGCCCTTTCCAGTCGAGTTGCTGCGCTTTTTCGAGCGAGCAACCGGAACCGACACCCACTCGGAGGCCTCGCCGGCCACTCTGCCACCGGTTTAGCCACCATGCTGGCTCTCGACAGCTCGGGTGCAATACTGCCCTCGTGCGAGAGTTGCGGACGCTGCCCAAGGCGCATCTCCATTTGCACCTCACCGGCTCCGCCCGGCTAGCCACGATCCGAGAGCTTGCTGATCAATACGGTGTTAGCCTCCCTGTCGCGCTGGTAAACGAAGAATTCGGCTGGGCCGACGGCGACCGAGATTGGTCCGATTTTCAGAGCAGGTACGACGCGGCCCGGCACACGATTCGGTCCGAGCGCGATGTGCGTCGGATCATCCGGGAAGCGGTCGAAGACGATGCTGCGGAAGGCTCCGGATGGTTGGAGCTGCAAGTCGATCCCAGCTCGTATGAACGCCACTTCGGCGGCTTGGACCAAGCGGTAGAGATCATGGCGGACGCGTGCCAGGAAGCGGCCCGGGCTGTCGGAATCGGGGTCGGCCTGGTGTTAGCGGTGAGCTGGGGATCCTCGCCCGAGCGGGCGGAGCATGTCGCGGGGGTCGCGGCCCGGTACGCGCACCGCGGCATTGTCGGCTTCGGCCTCTCCAACGACGAGCGGCTAGGTGAACCCGGCACTTTCGTTTCCGCTTCCCGTATCGCGCGTGACGCGGGTCTGCTTGTGGTGCCCCACTCCGGCTACTACACCGACCACTTTCACGTGCGCCGATGTGTCGAACTGCTCGGCGCGAGCCGAATAGGCCACGGAATCACCGCCGTGGCGAGTCCGGAGACGCTAGAAATCCTGGCCCAAAGGCAGGTCACCATGGAAATTTGCCCAACCTCCTACCTTCCCCTCGGGGTGCTTTTCTCGCTGGAGGAGGTCCCGGTCGCCGCGTTCGCGCGGGCCGGGGTTTCAGTGGCGTTGGGTGCGGATGACCCGCTGATTGTGGGTACCCGGCTGGTTGGGCAGTACGAAATCCTGCGCGCCGTTCAGGGTTTCAAGGACCAGGCTCTCGCGAACCTCGCCCGTCAATCCGTGCGCGCTTCCACCGCTCCTGCGAAAGTGGCGGAGCGACTACTCGCTGGGATCGACGCATGGGCTCAATGAGATCGCCCGCACTGTCACGTGTCCTTTACGGCTCCGACTCACCGATGGAGCAAGAATGAGCCGGGCAGATAAGCCAACCTTTCCCCGAGATCCGGTAACCGATCTGCGGCGAATCGCGTTCCTTTTAGAAAGAGCGCATGAGGCCACTTACCGAGTACGGGCGTTTCGCGCCGCGGTTCACGTGCTTGCCGAGTGTGGCCCAGAAGAGGTAGTCCGGCGGAGCGCGGACAACTCGCTGCGGCGGCTGCACGGTGTTGGTGAGGTCACCGCACGCTGTGTCGCGGAGTCACTTGACGGCCACGTTCCGGTATACCTTCGACGACTTGAAGCTACAGCGCTCACCCCCTTGGATGAAGCGAGTCAGCAACTCCGGGCGCTACTGCGAGGCGATTGCCATACTCATTCCGACTGGTCAGACGGAGGGTCATCTATCTATGAAATGGCACAGGCCGCCAAAGAGTTGGGCCATGAGTACGTGGCGCTCACGGATCACTCGCCCCGGTTAACTGTAGCTCGAGGGTTGTCAGCGCAACGGCTACGTGAACAGCTTGCCGAAGTTGCGCGGATTAACGAGGAGCTAACGCCTTTCCGTCTACTAACTGGGATCGAGGTGGACATCCTCGATGATGGTTCGCTCGACCAGGAGAATGACATGCTAGCGGGCCTCGATCTCGTAGTCGCCAGCGTTCACAGCGGATTGCGCAGCCCGTCCGATCGCATGACTACCCGCATGGTGACCGCCGTTTCTCATCCACGGGTGAACGTCTTAGGCCACTGCACTGGACGGCTGATTTCCGGCAAACATAGACCAGAGAGCCAGTTCGACGCCGAAGCCGTCTTTGCCGCATGTGCCGCGCATGAGGTCGCGGTGGAAATTAACTCAAGGCCCGAACGGCTCGACCCACCCAAGCGGTTACTCCGACTCGCGGTTGAAGCGGATTGCCTGTTCGCCATCGATTCCGACGCGCACGCGCCGGGCCAGCTCGACTGGCAACCCTACGGTTGCCAGCGGGCAGTTGCCTGCGGTGTCGACCCGGACCGGGTAGTCAATACCTGGCCACTAGATCGATTACTCGCGTGGAGCATGCGCAACCACTGATTCGGCAACTGTGAAAAACAGCATGAGGGTAGCCGGCTCTCTCGCCGGATTAGGCAAAGCACGTGCATTAGCAAACTCGACGTGTTCTGCCGGAGGAGGATTTGTGAGGAGTGTGTGCCCCTGGGACGTGGTGGAATTTAGGGAATGGGCCTCTGAGCGTGCCTGGCATGTAGATTTGCCCTTGTCCCGGTGCAACAACGTTACCGTGCCTAGCGGGAGTTCGCGCTGGCTGATAGCTCTCAAAGAGCCTATTGAATGCTCGGACGCCGAATTTAAGTGCTTCTAAAGGAACCCGCTCATTTTCTCCATGAAAAAGAGCCATGTAGTTAAAATCTTCCGCTAGTCGCATCGGGCAAAATCCGAAACAGTCAATGCCTAGCCTTCGCAGCGTATATCCATCAGTAGATGCCGGCATGAGATAAGGAACGACCAGGGCATCTGGGTCCTCAGCGTGAATGCTCGACTCTATAGCTTCACGTAATTCAGAAGATGAGTCGTTCTCCCAGCCGGGGCCGAAAAAAGGCCACTCAATTTCTACCTCATCTCCCGCTAAATCCTCAATTAGCTGTTTAAACTCTGTTATGTCTTGCCCGGGAAGAATGCGACAATCAACAACGCCACGCGCTTCAGCAGGAACCACATTCGATTTCACTCCTGCTTGAAAAACAGTAGGTCTAGCAGTATTACGCAAACTATTTACAAGAAATTTTCCCGGTGCTCCAAGCTGATGTACTATATCGAGAATTTGTTCTTCTTGTTCTTCGTTAAATGGCAGTTTCAGCGCCTCTGCAACTGTGCTCAGAAACGTACGCATTGTCCCGGTAAGACTAATGGGGAATGTATGCTCTCCCACCTGGCCAACAGTCGAGGCAAGTTTTAGGATCGCACTGGATTCAGTTGCCATAGCTGAATGGCCTGAATTACCTTCCGTCCGTATCTGTGCCCATCCCATCCCTTTTTCACCAGCCATGACGGGATATACTCTTTGGCCGTTGGGAAGCGCGATAGAAAATCCGCCAACTTCACCGATAGCAATGTTGCATCCTTCAAAAAGCTCCGGATGGTTTTCAACAAGGTATCTAGCTCCCAGGGAGCCGGCTTCCTCATCCGCGAAAATAGCTATTACCACGTCATAGGGTGGATTGGTGCCTTTCCGCACCCATTCCCGTGAGACAGCTAGTTGCATGGCGATCATGTTCTTCATGTCGAGAGCACCGCGACCCCAGAGGTGGCCATCCCGAATTTCTCCGGCGAAGGGGCCGTACTCCCAATCGCTGGAATTCGCGGCCGGCACAACGTCGGAATGGGCATGCCAAAGTGCTGCCGGGTCATCCGGATTGGTTCCAGGTATACGCACTATAACGCTGACTCGACCAGGTGCAGATTCGATGAGGGTTGGCTTGATACCTACCTCTTTCCATCGATCCGTCACGTAGAGAGCCAGCTTCTTCTCGCCAACAGTCGTGGCGGGATCACCAGTATTAGTGGTATCAATACGAATAAGGTCGTGAGCGAATTGAATGACTTCAGTTTCAGCCGAGGGAATAACCACGCTCTATTCATACCATCTGTGGTTCTTATAGACTCGAAAGTTGGGGTTCTATGAAGAGGTATGGGCGCTACTTGAGAATGTTGACCGCGCGCGCGATGACGAGTGCGATGGTGACAAGTGACACCAGAGATTGAAAAAGCATCGTTAGCTTGGCCCACCGCGATAGTGGCATGACATCGGTAGGGCTGAAGGCTGTGGCGTTGGTGAATGACAGGTAGAGGTAGTCAACGAACTCTGGTTCCCAGTCTGGATGGGTCAGTTCCGGATTCTGCATTTGGACGAATTGAAAATCTGGCTGGGTACGACGAGCATGCGCGCGGGCCGCTGGGCCACCTCGGTCGAATTGCCAGTACCACAGGCCGAAGGCTATGATGTTGGTGAGCCAAATCGCCGCTCCAGCAGACAGCAGAGAAGCAGCGTCTTTGCCTTCTTGGCCGTGTACTAGACCCAGCACCAAAATAGTGGCTGACCAGGCATTGGTCACGCTCATTAGGCCACTCAAGACTAGGCTCGCCACGCGCAACGCAGTGGACTCTTTGTTCAGTCGGCTGGGATTCGCCACGATCAACGCCACTAGCAGAGCCAGTTCCAATCCGGGAAATAGCCATCGAGATTGCGGCATTAACCGATCGGGTAAGACAACTTGCAACCCAATGGCCACTAGGATTGCTGCCGCTACTGACCAGCGGTTTTCTCCGGGAGTGACGCGCAGCCAGGCCGGCACGTGTATGTGATGCGCGGGGCGGGCGGCCGCTGACATCTGCTGTGCTACGTCCTCAGTAATAGTTCGACTCGATTCGTCTGGTCTGTCTGCAGTCACGCCTTCATGCTAGTAGCTGAGCGCGGCCGGAGCTTACGTAGAATCGCCACTATGGCTCCCCTGTCCGGTGCAAGCGCCGTCGCAACGTGGACGTTCAACCCCACGGCGACGTTGATCGCGGGAGGGTTGACTATCGCTTACCTAGCGGGAGTCCGCCGGGCGTCGACATGGTCATGGCGCCGAACGTTGTGTTTCCTAGGAGGCGGGGTGGGCAGCTTGTTGCTGCTTACCACCTCGTGGGTGGGGGTTTATGCCCATCGATTGTTCTGGGTTTACACACTGCAGATAACTATGCTGCTGGTAGTTACCCCAATGCTGCTAGCGCTGGGGCGTCCGCTGACACTGGCACGGCAGGTACTGCCGACTTCTAGTCGGTTTTTAGACAGCGCAGGGTTCCGCCTGCTCTCCAGCCCGGTGATCGGTCCGCTTTTGGTGCCGGTCACTCTTGGCCTGGTTTTCTTCACTGCTGTCCTGCCTGTGACCGCACGATCAAGCGGGGCGCTGCAAATTTTGCAGGCGGCGCTGGTGTTTCTTGGTTTTCTGTTTGCGCTTCCACTGGCGGGAGAGAATGAACACCTTGGGTCTTTCTCGCTGGCGGTAGCGATGTTCATCGGGTCCATCGAGTTGCTTGCTGACGCTGTACCCGGCATTGTCGTTCGACTCCGAACGCATTTGCTGGCCCCAGGGGTCTTCAATAGCCTCGGTGATCAGCAGCACGGTGGCGCGATTTTGTGGTTTTTGGCTGAGGTGATCGATCTGCCCTTCCTTGGCTTCTTGTTCGTCCGCTGGATCCGAGCCGATCGAGCTGAAGGTGCCCGCATCGACGAGGAGCTAGACGCACAAGCCGCACTGGCTTGCGTCGATAACGAACCTTGGGAAAAGCCTTGGTGGGAGAAAGAGAGTGACTCCGCGATTGGGCGACGCCTGTCTCAGTAGCACGATAGGGCGCGTGCGCAATCCTTTCTTGGGTCTGTGCGGCTACACTGCTCTGCGTGGCTAATGTGACCCCTGTGGCTAATCTGAATCCTATACCGACGGCGGCACCTGTGTCCCCGCGATCATGGCGCGGGAGAGCTCTCGCCGTGGTGAGCGCGATCGTCGCTGTCAGCATGTTTGCCGTTGCCCCCGCGGATGCGGCAGCGGTCCAATTCTTCGATGGCTCTCATGTCCTGAACGTCACCTCAGTACAGAACGCCGCCGCCACACTGCCCAGCTCAGCGATGGTGAGTATCTACACGACTACCAAGGACGACGCTGACAACGGGGCCTTTGATACGACGACTCAGTCGAAAGCCGCCGCGCCGAACAGCATTGTGATTGCCATGAACACGAAGTCGCATCACCTGGCGATTCGAACCGGAACCCAGGCGCGCGTGAATCAAACCGCCTCGGCGGCGGCGAGCTCGGCTTTCGCTTCGGCTTTTGGCAACGGTGACTACACCGCCGCGACCGTAGCGGCGCTGACGTCTTTGCGCGAGTCGATCGCGAAAGCCGGCGCGAAGCATGCGGGTGGAGCAGCTTCGGATAGAAAGACGCATTCTGATGGTGTTTCCATCTCCGGTATTCTTTGCCTCCTCGTTGGCCTGGTTGTAGTGGGTGCGATCGTGGCGTTGGTTGTGCGCTCGCTGCGAAACCGCAACCGAGTTGCCTCCTACGGCGGGAGTCCCGGCTACGGGCCTGGTTAC
>QHCE01000014.1 GCA_003243955.1 Acidimicrobiales bacterium
TCTGGTGTGTTCGATGGGGGGTCGGATACGCCGTCATCGGGTTCGCCAGGTGGGTCGGGTCGGCCGCGGGAGCAGCCGCCGGTGCTACCAGACAAAGTGCGGGAGTTTTCTCGTGCGGGCATTGAGGCCACGATCCGGTTCGAAATCGACGCGTTCAATTACGCCCAGCGCACAGGCGACTTTGAACCGGTCCAGAAAGTGTACAACACGTCCACGTGTAAGACCTGCAAACTTTTGGTAGAACGATTTTCTGAAATTCTCAGAAATGGTACCCATTTCGTGGACGGCGAATACACGATAACGAGCATTGAGGCGATCACCAGCATAGGTAGCAGCGGAGACCATCTCGGCGACGCCATTGTTGCGGAAGCTCAGCAGAAAGAAGTGAAACTTGTCGACAAGGACGGAAAAGAGCTTAAGAAATATCCGCCTAAGTCTGTAGTGAAAATTCCATACTCGCTTAACTTCAGTGCAGGTTACTGGATCATTCAGAGAATATCCCCGGGAGAAGTATCGTGAATCCTAGATTGGTTGCACTGGTGTTGTGCTGTCTTGTCTGGGTTGCTGCCCCGGCTGGGGCTGTCCGAGCCAACGATGCGGCGCCGGTGAGTGTCACGGGATCAAGGGAGGATCGAGATTCAGTTGCGATTGTCGCTGAACAGCCTGGGTCTTCTGGGCGCTCGTCTGCTGGAAGCGCGTTATCTTCGGTTGAGCCGCTGAAGGAGCGGGTGACGGTGCGGCCGTCATGTTCGGTTACTGCCGCAGCCCCGGGCGCGACGCGGTTTGTGGATAACTGCGTGCCGGATAAATGCGCCAATGGGCAGGACCAGTATCTGCGGATTGTTGAGGATATACAGAAAGGCGGCAGCTCGGTCAGTCTTTTCTGCGGTGAGTCTAAGGCCGATCTTGGTGTGTTGGCGGTACAGGAGTTTTATCGGGCTCCGGTGAAGGTTTCTGCTCCGGCGGTGTCTCCCTCGGCGGCGACATTTGCTCACTTTCCCAACATTTTTTGGAGTGACGTTAAAACCTACGAGCAACCCACCGGCATTACTGTAGCCAAGGTGGCAATCAAGTTCATCCCCGTAAAATATGTATGGGACTTCGGCGACACAGAAACCATGACCACCACCGAACCCGGGAAACCCTACGACCCCGCCCTGATCGACCGCCTAGAAGACATCGAAAAAAATTACGCCACCACCCACCGCTACCGTAAAACCGGACTATTCGGTATCAAACTCACCGTCACCTTCAACGGCCAATACTCCGTCAACGGCGGCAACTGGCAACCCATAGCAGGATCCCTCCAATCCACCAGCCCAGCCCACGACCTCACCGTCAAACAAGCCCGCGGACAATTCATCACCACCGAATAAACTCAACCCTGCATACGCCGAACGCGACACTACGGCCCCTTGTCGGCACGGAAAACGACCATGCTGCCACGTTGGTGGCATAAGGACGCTAGTGCGGCTCAGCTGCCGCCTTTGAGGAAGTCGGGCACGTCCACGTCGTCGAGAGCAACTCGGCGGGGCCGGGTGGGCTCGTCGCGGTCGCTGTCGGAAGGCTCTCTCGAGACAGGCTCGCTGACGGGCCGGGCCGCCCTAAATGGCGGGTCGCCGCCGTCGAAGCCAGCCGCAATCACGGTCACCCGCACTTCATCGCCAAGCGAGTCATCAATCACGGTGCCGAAGATGATGTTGGCGTCCGAGTGTGCGGAATCGCTGACCAAGGACGCGGCTTCGTTGATTTCAAATAGACCCAGCTGCGAACCGCCGGCGATGGATAGCAACACCCCGTGCGCGCCCTCCATGCTGGCTTCCAGCAGCGGACTGGCTATTGCCGCTTCGGCGGCTTCCACAGCTCGGTTTTCACCACGGGCGCTCCCGATACCCATCAACGCGGTGCCCGCGCCGCTCATGACGCTTTTGACATCAGCAAAGTCCAAGTTAATTAGGCCAGGTGTCGTGATCAGGTCAGTAATACCTTGCACGCCAGAGAGCAGCACCTGATCTGCCATTCGGAAAGCATCCATCATGGAGAGCTGGCGATCGCTTACGGCAAGCAGCCGATCGTTGGGAATGACGATGAGCGTGTCGCATTCCGCGCGCAGCTCCTCTACACCAGTGTCGGCTTGAAGCTGGCGGCGGCGCCCTTCGAACGCGAAAGGACGAGTCACCGCGCCGATGGTGAGAGCACCCAAACTGCGAGCGATTTTGGCCACCACTGGCGCGCCACCGGTGCCGGTACCTCCGCCCTCGCCTGCGGTGACAAAGACCATGTCGGCGCCTTTGATCACCTCTTCGATCTCGTCACGGTGATCCTCAGCGGCCTGTTTGCCAACCTCAGGGCTCGCCCCCGCACCCAGGCCTCGGGTGAGCTCCCGCCCCACGTCGAGCTTGACGTCAGCATCACTCATCAGCAAGGCCTGCGCGTCGGTGTTGATAGCAATGAATTCGACGCCCTTGAGACCGACCTCGATCATGCGGTTGACCGCGTTGACGCCCCCGCCACCAATTCCGACGACTTTGATGACCGCCAGATAGTTGTGCGGAGGTGTCATAGTCGAATCCGCCTTTCCAGATTAAGGGCACCACGTCTGGTTGGGCACCAAATTGCTGGGCTGAGCTAACCTAAATCTATCGAGTCTAACTACCTAAGGCATAAACCTCACGTTGAGGCTTAGAGTTACTTCAGATGCGATATTCTGACGGTATGGGAATTGCTGCCAGCAATTCAAGTATGAGAGCCGGCGTGTCTATATCTTTCGATATACCGAGCGTATTTATGTCTAGATATTAGAGCTTCGCCAATAGGGCATCTGCCAAGGCCGCAGGAGCCGCCGCCTACGAGAGGTAGGCAAGGCGATGAGAACACAGGCAGGGACCTATTGGCGTGCTCTAACGAACTGACACTACGCCTGGTGTACTTACATCGATGATATGGCCTGGCCGATTGAGCAGGATGGTCGCCACCGTAGCCTTACGCAGGTTCTCTGCCAGATCATCGGCAGCGCCCCAGAAAAAGCTTCGCCCACCAGCCAGCTCCACACTAATCCGGTACGGATCGGGGGCGTCTAGGCGCACTAACTTGGCACGTAGCTCCGGAGTGAGGGTTAAAGCTGTTCGAGCCGCAGCGAGCAGCGTCTTATTTTTCTTTGGTAGTGGATTTTTAGTAAAATCAGGAACAACAATAGCGTCAGGATCGGCAACTTTAATCAGCGGAAGATCAGCCGGGCGGCTTTTTGACGTCGAATATGGGACACCTAACGCATCAATCACGACATACTCACTGCCGCGTTGCATGGCCACAGCGGGACGACGCTCTTTCACCTTTATCCGAATAGTTGCTGGCCAGGCTCGTACTACTGATGCCTGGGCTACCGAGGCAATAGAGCGCACTCTCGCCCCAATCTCCCCAGTATTGATCCGGGCCAGCGGCGTGCCTTCAGTGACGTTGGCGGCAGCACGTACCTGAGCTGCGCTGAGCTGTTTAGTGCCGACAACCTCCACGGACCTAGCGCCCAGCAACGGGGTCTCAAACACCACTACGCTCCCGAGCGCCAGCACTACTAGCACCGCCAATGAAACCAACGTGCCAAGCCGCACCTGACGGCGGCGGGCACCCACCTTCAGCGGTATTCTGCGGCCGAAAAACCGTGAGATGGGCCCTCGACGCTCCCCCCTCACCAACCGCCACGCACGGCGGACGGCGGAGCCGGTAGCCCGGTTGGAATGCTGCGGCTTTTCAGCCGGCGATATGTCGTTCACGCGAGGTCACTTTCTTCTGTGCCACCACAATCTGTGCCACCACAATCTGTACCGCCAGAATCTGTACCGTCAGAATCTGTACCGCCACAATCTAACGCCGCCACAATTTCCTGGCCCATCATCACGATCGGTGGAGCCCCCATCGTCAGCACTAGATCTCCCGGTTGAGCGCGTTGCACCACCAGCTTGGCAACCGCTGACCACGACGGTTCGAATACCACAGCTGGCTGAGCGGAGTCAGGCGCGTTCAAGCGCACTGCTTCAATCTCACGGGTCAGCGCGGCCCCTCCCTCCCCCGGACCGCGCTCCTCAGTGGGGCAATACACCTCCATCACAATGACCTCATCAGCTAAGCACAGCGCTTCGGCTATCTCCGTCAAGAACGCGTTTGTCCGATACAGCCGATACGGCTGGAACGCCACCACAAGTCGCCCGCTGCCGGTAACTTCTCGCACGGTGCGCAGCTGAGTTGCCATAGAGGAAGGGTGGTAAGCGTAATCGTCATACACTCGCACCCCACGCACTACACCCTTGAGCTCGAATCTCCGCCGCACACCGCGGTACTGCTGCAGCCCGTCGATCGCCGACTCCGCACTCAGACCTAGCCGAAGTGCTGCCAGTAAAGCCGCACCGGAATTCAGTGCCATATGTCGGCCGGGTACCTCAAGTCGCACCGAACCTACTCGCGTGCCATCCACAACCGCTGTATAGCTAGCGGACGTGGTATCGCTGGTCAGTTCAGCCAAACGTAGGTCGGCGTCCTCACTGACTCCATAGGTAGCCACATTCACGCCAACACTTCTGGCGTATTCGGCCAATCGCACCGCGCCCGGGTCGTCGGCGCAGGCCACAAGCAGACCGCCTTGAGTGATTCGATCAACAAATTGCGCGAATCCTGCCTCGACTCCGGCTAAATCTCCATAGGTGTCCATGTGGTCTTCTTCCACATTGGTCACGATGGCAATGTCAGGATGGTAAAGCAGGAAAGTCTTGTCGCTCTCATCTGCCTCCACCACGAAGTGCTTGCCGGTGCCATGATGGGCACTGGCACCTACTTCGGCCAGCTCTCCCCCGATCACAAACGATGGATCAGCACCGGTGCGCTGCAAAGTAGTGGTCAACATCGCCGTGGTGCTGGTCTTCCCATTCGTCCCAGCTACCGCTATCACCGTGCGGCCTAACATCGCTGTCACCAGCGCTTCCGCCCGATGTAGCGTGCGCAACCCACGGCGACGTGCCGCGGCAAGCTCAATGTTGGTGTCGGCAATGGCGGTGGAATACACCACCGTGTCGACTCCATCAAGCAGGCGCTCGTCATGCCCAATATGCACGTCTGCACCGAGCGCGCGCAGCGCGGCGATGGGCGGCCATTCCCGAACATCACTTCCAGAGACCGGGATGCCCCGAGTCACCAGCAGGCGAGCTAAGCCATTCATGCCTACGCCACCGATGCCTATGACGTGAACTCGGCCAAGATCCTCAGCAGACAGTCCGGTGAGATCGTTCGTAGTCTCAACGAGCATGCGCGGCACTCCTTCGTCGGCCAGCTTCGGCGGCAGTAAAGGCTTCGTACACCATGCTGCGGAGCGCCTCGTCCCCGTCGCGGCGACCATAGCTTGCCGCAGCTGCGCTCATCGCGGCTAGGCGGGTCGGATCATGCAGCAGCGGAACCACGTTGGCGTGCAGCCACTCTGCCGAAAGTGCTGAATCTTCCACCAGTAGGCCCCCTCCGGCCCGCACTACCGGAAGCGCGTTACGGCGCTGCTCTCCGTTCCCCCAGGGCAACGGGGCGTACACGGCGGGGAGTCCTACAGCGGCAAGCTCGGCGCAGCTGAGCGCACCAGCGCGGCAGAGCGCCAGGTCTGCCGCAGCGTAGGCGAGGTCCATTCGGTCTACGTAATCCAGCGTGACATAAGGCACACCATGTTCAGTGGGCCGCGTAGCCATGCTGTTGCGGGCGCCGATCACGTGCAGTATCTGAATACCAGCAGCGCCAAACAGCTCAGCCGCCGCGGCAACGGCGATGTTAAGGGAACGGGCGCCCTGGGAGCCACCGAAGACCAGCAGAGTTGGCCGAGCGGGATCGAGTCCAAAGTCCGAACGTGCACGAGCAGCCAACTTAGCGCGATCCAGCGTCGCAATCTCCGGACGCAAAGGGATACCAACAAGGCGTCCACCGCGCAGCTTGACGTGGTCAGCTCCAAGCGCCACATGCGAGGTCAACCGAGCGCCGAGCCGATTCGCGATACCCGCGGGGCTATTAACCTCATGTGCAACGATTGGTGTGCCGTGCCGCCAGGCCGCAAGGTATGCCGGTACAGCGACGTATCCGCCGAAGCCCACGACAACATCGGCGGCAACATCGGCGAGCACCTCACGCACCCCACGCATACTTGCTCTGATTCGGCCAGGCGTACGCAACAGATCTAGATTAGGACGGCGCGGCAGTGGATAAGCCGACACCAGTCGTAGATCCCAACCGCGAGCCGGGATCAGCTCCGATTCCAAACCTTTGGGCGTACCAAGGCAGGTAATTCGGATCTTCCGATCGTGGCGGCGTAGGCATTGAGCCAGCGCTAGCGCTGGCTCAATATGTCCGCCAGTACCACCACCGGCAAGCACGACGGAGCGAAGCGAAGCGGTGGCCCCTAAACTATCGGCGCCCCCGCTACTGGACGTGCTCATGGTTTCTCCCTAGCTGCGGGTTGCGCGAGAAGTTTTGGCGGCTTTTGGCGGTTTTGGCGGCACAGCCCACATCTTGGTCCACATCTTGATCCAATAGGTACTACCTCTCGCGCGCAGCGCCGTAACGGCATCTGGCTCAGCCCGGGCAAACGTGGCCAACATGCCTACTGTGAACATTGTGATCACTAGCGAACTGCCGCCTGAAGAAATCAGTGGTAACGGAATGCCAGTAATGGGCAGAATGCCCACTACGGCTCCCATGTTAATGAATGACTGCCCAGCGAGCCACATCGCACATGTGGCCGCCACGAGACGGCAGTACTGATCGGTGATCCGACGCGCGATTCGCATTGCCGAGTATGTAAGCACCGCGTATAGGGCAATCACCACGATGCAGCCCAACAATCCCAGCTCCTCGCCGATAATGGCAAAGATGAAGTCATTGTGCGCTTCTGGGACGTACTCCCATTTGCTGCGAGATTGCCCCAGCCCAACTCCCCACAGCCCGCCAGTAGACAAAGCGTAGAGGCCCTGCACTGCTTGATGACCAGTGTTCTGCGCATCGGCGAACGGATTGAGAAAGCTGCTAATGCGCTCTAGCCGATGCTGACTGGAGCCGATAAGCATGACCACGCCTGCCATAGCCGCGGCACTCAAACCCAGCAACATCCTAAATTGCACCCCGGAGACCCACACCAAGCCACATAACACGATCAGTAAACACAGCATGGTGCCCAGATCCTTGTACCCGACCAACAGCAACATCACACCAGCCACCGGAAACAGCGGGATAGCTAGCTGGCGCCACTGCGCAAGTAGCGGACGTTTTCGGATCAGGACGTCGGCACCCCACAGCACCAGGGCCAGCTTGGCGACCTCGGATGGCTGTACCGTGATCGGTCCGACTTGCAGCCACAGGGCTTCCCGCCCAACAGCCACGCTCGGACGCAGCCACAGCAGGGTCAGTAGCGCCAGCGATGCGAGTAGCAGCGGATAGGCAAGCCAGCGAAACCATGTAGGCCGCATCATCACAGCAACACAAAACGCCACTAATCCGACGCCTGCCGAGGTTGCCTGCTGGATAAAAACGGTGAACGCGCTTCCGTTGTGCACAATTGAATCAATGCTCGACGCCGACAACACCATGATCAGCCCGATAGCCAGCAACAGTGTCGCGCTGCCCAGCAGCAGATAGTACGACGCCAGCGGACGGCGGAGCAGACCCTGCGCGACCGCGACGATGCCAGTCTGGCCGGCAGCTGGGCTGGCGGTGTCCCCTCCGCCCGCCTCGGTTACCGCCATTGATTCATGATCAACGTTCACTCCCACACAGTCAGGGATATCGCAAGGCGTGTCGCATGGACGGTAAGCTGCTACAACGTTCTAAAACAGCCCTACCGTAGCCCTACAACGGCCCTACAGTAGTCCGAGGTAGTCGGAGTAGAAGATACCCAACCCCGCGGTCACCCCGATCCCGGAGATGATCCAGAATCGGATCACGACGTTTACCTCGCTCCAGCCCGCGAGCTCAAAGTGGTGTTGCAGCGGCGCCATCCGAAATACCCGTTTGCCGGTGAGCTTGAACGAACCAATCTGGATGATCACCGACAACGTGACGATCACAAACAGCAGGCCCAGGATCGGCAACAACAAAGTGGTGTGCGTCGCCATAGCGAGACCACCGATCAACCCACCAAGCCCGAGCGCACCGGTATCACCCATGAATATTCGCGCCGGCGCGGCGTTCCACCACAAGAATCCAAAGCACGCGCCCGCGCCGGCGGCGGCGATCAGCGCAATCTCCAACGGATCTCGCACGTCATAGCAGTACCCTGGTGGCCCTACTCCGCAGGTATGCCGATACTGCCACAGCCCGATCAGGAAATATGCCAGCAGCACCATGACCGAGCTACCGGTGGCTAATCCGTCCAAGCCGTCTGTGAGGTTAACTCCGTTGGCAGTCGCGATCACCACAAAGGCAAACAGTGCTGCCGCCCCAGCGGTACCTATGTGCACCCATTGAATGTCGCGGGTAAACGACAAACTCAGCGATCCCACATTCGAGTTGCGAACGTTGGGGAATTGCAGCGCCATGACCGCAAAGACAACAGCTACCAGGACCTGGCCAACGATTTTGCCGCGTTTGTTCAGGCCGAGACTGCGGCGATGACGCACTTTGATGTAGTCGTCGACAAAACCTACCGCACCCATGCCCACGAAAAGCCCGAGCACGACCAGCGCGGTGATCGAGAAACCCCGGCCGGGCTGGTTGATCACCAGTAACTGCGCAACTCCGTACGCCACCAGGGTCGCCAGAATGAACACGATCCCACCCATGGTGGGTGTGCCGGCTTTCGACTGATGGTGTTTGGGGCCTTCAGTGCGAATCTCTTGGCCAATTTTGAGCCGCTGCAGATACTTGATCGCCAGTGGTGTGCCAAAGATGGATACCAGAAACGCCACCATGCTGGCGGCGAGCACCGATCTCACGCGGTGCCCTCCTTGTCACTGTGCTGACGGTCATCAAGCGAGCTCGCGGGATCAAGCGAGCCCAAGGGTTCAAGCAAGCTCACGGGTTTAAGTAAGCCCAGTGCAACCCGCTCCAGACGCGCGGCCCGTGAAGCCTTCACCAGCACCACATCACCGGGTCGGAGCTGCTCACGCAACAGCGCGAGCGCGGCGGCGGTGTCGGCAAGCAATACAGAGCTACCATGCCAGGTACCCATTTTTGACACCGCAGCGGTATGCATAGCTTGCGCCGGCTCCCCAATCACCACGAGGCGGTCAATGCCTAGCTCGGCGACGGTGAACCCAAGCGCGGCATGCTCCGCGCGTTCGGCCTGGCCCAGTTCAGCCATATAGCCCAGCACAGCCCAGGTACGTCCCGCCTGCGTCGAGCTGTCGACCAAGCCGCCGACAGTGGACCTTTCGCCTTGGGGGGCCATGGCACGCAACGCCCGTAGTCCGGCCCGCATCGAGTCGGGGTTGGCGTTGTAGCTGTCGTCGATCACCGTGACGCCGTCGCCGCGGCGGGTGACCTGCATGCGGCCTGGAGACCGAGAGCCAGCCGCGCTCAGCGCTTGGGCCAGCTCCGGCAGTGACGCACCCAGCTCTATGGCAACGGCCGCCACTGCTAGAGCGTTGGACACGTGGTGCTCTCCGTGTAGTGCCAGCGCTACGTTGGCGCTACCGTGTGGAGTATGCAGCGTAAACGCCGCTCGACCGTGCTCGTTGAGCACAACATTGCTGGCCCAAATATCTACCGTATCGGTGTCGCTGAATGGCCCGACTCCATACCGGAGTACGCGCGCATTGGTGCGATCGGCCATGGCGACTACGACGGGGTCGTCGGCATTCAATACGGCCACGCCTCCGGCGCCCGCGTCGGGTAGCGCCTCCACCAGCTCACCCTTGGCCTTGGCGGTGATATCGATTGAGCCGAACTCGCCGATGTGCGCCGAGCCGACGTTGAGCACCACCCCGATGCGCGGCGGCGCGATCTGGGTGAGCCACGTTATATGGCCGAGGCCGCGGGCGCTTTTCTCCAGGATGAGATACCGGGTGTGCTCGTCGCAGCGCAGCACGGTGTACGGATGACCGAGTTCGTTGTTGAACGATCCGTGCGGCGCAACGGTGGGGCCTAGTTGTTCCACCACAGCCGCCATCAGATCCTTGGTAGACGTCTTTCCTGAGGAGCCGGTGATCCCGACCACGGTGAGTTGGAGAAGTCGCTCCAGCACCGCTCGGGCCAGCGCCCCTAGTGCGACCAGCACGTCGGGCACCACGATCGCCACACCCTCCACCGGCCGGCTAGTCAACGCCGCAACGGCCCCTGCCGCATAGGCCGCTGGGGCGAACGTATGCCCATCCACCCGATCGCCGGCCAGCGCAAGGAAAAGCCCGCCCACGGTAATTTTGCGGGAATCGAATTCGACCGTGCCGGTGACCATGGTTGACGCATGTTCGGGGTCGGCATAGTGAGCGGCGTCGCTACCGCCCGGACCGGTCAGTACACCACCAGTGATATCGGCGATCTCGCCAAGCGACAGCGCAATCATCCGTACACCTCCCGGAGCGCGGCAGCCAGCACATCACGGTCATCAAACGGTGTTGTCACGCCAGAAATCTCCTGCCCTTGTTCATGGCCTTTGCCCAGCACAGCCACCGTGTCGCCAGGTTGGGCGTTCTCGACGGCGTAGTTGATGGCGGCTGCCCGATCACCGATCTCGATGATCTTTGGGACGGCCGACAACCCATTCGTACCGCTCAGCGCTCCAGCCAGCATGGCGGCGCGGATCTCCTCAGGCGTCTCGGAGCGAGGATTATCGTCGGTGGCGACGAAAAGATCTGCCCCACGTGCCGCCGCCGCACCCATCATGGGGCGCTTGCCGGTGTCGCGGTCGCCGCCGCAACCCAGTACGCAGATCAGCCGCCCTCGGGTGACTCCACGCAGCGCCGCGAGGGCCTTAGCCACTCCATCGGG
Source organism: Acidimicrobiales bacterium (assembly GCA_003243955.1). Lineage (GTDB taxonomy): Bacteria > Actinomycetota > Actinomycetes > Mycobacteriales > QHCE01 > QHCE01. The sequence goes on from QHCE01000014.1 coordinate 10,939, forward strand.
GGCGTGCGCGTAGTCCACGACAGCGAGAATGGGCAGCTCCGGAGGCCCGACGCGCTCCATCCGACCAGGCACGCCGGGGGCGACGCGCAGCGCGTCAACAACTTGACGTGGGTCTGCGCCGAGCGCGGTCACTATGGCCACTACCAACAGCGCATTGCTGACGTTGAACACTCCCGGCAGACCAATACCAGCTGGTATACCCGCTGGCATAGCTGCAACGTACGGCGAGCGCAGAGTGAACCGCTGGCCGTATCCAGCAGACTCGATGTCAGTGGCTCGCCACACGGCTCCGCTGTCGGCTCGTATGGACACGGTCAGCGCGCCGGGCTTGGCTAAGCGACGCCCTGCGTCGTCATCAATGGTGACGATTTCGTGTTCACAGCGACCGTCGAAGAGGCGAGCTTTGGCCGCAAAGTAATCGGCCATATCGGCGTGGAAGTCCAAATGATCCACGCTGAGATTAGTGAAGGCTCCCACGGCGAAACGCGTACCGTCTACTCGGTTTAGGGCAAGCGCGTGACTAGAGACTTCCATCGTGACGGTGTCTATGCCACGTTCTACCGCCAGAGCTAGCAGCGCTTGCAGATCGGCGGCCTCAGGTGTGGTTCGTAGCGAAGGCAGCAGCTGATCACCCATGCGGGTGTGCACTGTGCTCAGCAGTGCCGTGGCACTTCCGAGCGTGCGCAACACCGAATCGGTCAGGTGGGCGGTAGTGGTCTTGCCGTTCGTGCCAGTGATACCGATGACGCGTAAACGTTGGCTTGGGTTCCCGAATACGGTTGCCGAAATCGGCCCGGCCACGCGTCGCGGATCGTCCACCACGAGCGTCGGCAGCGTGTCGAGTTCAGGTGCTTGGGACAACAGCGCAGTGCCGGCTGAATCGGTCAACAGTGCCACCGCACCTCGCCGAACCGCATCGGCGGCGTACCTAGCACCGTGCGTATGCGCGCCGGGCAAAGCCACGTAGAGGTCACCCGGACAAACCGCGTTGCTTGACTGCGCGACGCCGGTCACCGTGACCGCTCCCGGCGCCGCTTCCGGCACACCGAGCTGGGCCGTCAACCGCGCAAGCGGTACTGGCTCAACGCGCACGGGACGCGGAAAGGGAGGTGCTGCCACAATGGACGACCCTATCGAGTGAGGGTCGGCCAACCGCCTTTGGTCACCGAGTGGTCGCCGAGCGTGACAGCGGGGCCGCTTTTGGTGCCGAAAAGGGACCGCGGTTTCACGCTCGGTGCGTGAAGATGTGACCACCCTCGTCAGAGTAGCTCTTGGCAAGCCGCCAGGGTTGTCGCCACTTCCGCTTGGTCAGCATGCCCATATGCCGCACGTCCGGCGAGGTTGGTGACAGCGACTACCAGCGCCCAGCCACTGATGCGCTCGCTGGACACACCCAGATGCTGGGCGAAGAGCTCAGCGTTTGAACGCAGCTGACCGCCTCGCCCGTAAGCGTACGACCACGTGCCAGCGTCGAAGGCCGCATCGCCGCGACATGCTTGAGGGTCAATAGCAAGCCAGCCGCGCTGCTGGGAGAATAGGATGTTGTCCGGGAAGAAGTCTCCATGGAGCGCAACATCGGGGCCGCTCTCAAGCAAGAGGCGGTCAGCTACCTCTCGCGCCCGGCTGAGAAGATCGCTGGTCACTACGGCCTGGCCTTCCTTGACCAGCGCTTGCGCACCGGTGAAGCGCCTAGCAATGAGCGTGGATAGCGTCGGGAGATTGAGGGGTCTCCCGACGCTATGCAGACGAGCAAGCAAGCCTGTGGCGGCTAGCGCCGCGATATCTCGATCGCCGACCTCAGCAAGGCTTCTGGCAGGTATTACCCGTTCCTGAAGCGACACATTGAGCTCTACGTCATGTTCAAGCAGGGATGGCATACCTTTCCCCGCCCACAACTGCCACCCGTGTAACTCTCTTTCTGCAAGCTCCCTCTCAGGATGCACTTTTAGTACAGCAGACATTCCTGCCTTACGCACCGCAAGAACTACCGCAGTCGCCCCCCCCGGAATCGCCTCTTCCACTTCCAAACCCCACCTCGACTGGCACAGGCCGATGATCTGGGGTAGTCGATACCGCAGCCAGCTATCTGCTGGCTTGCCGAGTCGAGTGCGCAAGGTTTGGACAAGCCCGAGTGGTAGTGATAGCTGAGCCGATGCGTTCAGCTTGAGCTCGTATGTATCCTTCACGGCAATCAGGATCTGCTGAGCCGCATTGCAATGTGGGGTATGCCGTCTATGGCGAACTCGTCGCTTTCGGTGATGAAACCAAAAGACTCATACCAAGAACGCAAGTACAACTGACCATGAAGCCAAATGTCGCCTGGATTTTCCCTGCACGCAAGCTCGATGAGCCGGGCGGCCAATCCGTTTCCGCGAGCTTGCCGAGCGGTACACACCCGTCCGATTTGAGAACTGTCGCCGGGTCCCTTCAAGACGCGGAGTACCGACAACGGCACACCTTCATGCTCAGCCCAGATGTGCTGGGTTTCCGGCTCACAATCCCGCCCATCTAAGTCTTGATAGATGGATTTCTGCTCGACCGCAAAGACTTCAATCCTCAGCTGAAGCAGCTTATACAGCGTCTCCGTGTCGAGCTCGCTAAAGTTGGCACTCTTGATCACAGCGTTTCGCACATGGCAATAGTATGAGGAACCACGCCCAACGCCGCGCCGGGATGCTCTGGACAGCGGAGGCCAGTGAGTAAGCATCAGTAGCGGGGCGCCAGTGCACTCCACTATCTCAGCAGGTCGGCTACGACACCATGACCGGCAGCGCCGGCTTGGGGTCAGACGTGGGCGGAACCCCGTATAGTCGTAGCGCGAAGCTGGCAAGGGACGAGAACACCGGTCCCGCCACCGCGCCTCCTGTTCCGGAAGGAACATGCGCGAACACACTGATAACGTACCTTGGCTTTTCCGCGGGAACCATGCCAATAAACGACGTAACATCGCCGGGTGCGTATCTGTTATTTACCACGTATAGCCCTGTACCAGTCTTACCTGCGACGCTGTAGCCGTTCACGGCCGCAGACGCCGCCGTCCCGTCTTTGGAAACCACGGCCTGCATCGCCTGTCGCATAATTTGGGCCGTCTCCGCGCTGATTATCCGCTTGCCTTCGGCGGCACTATTGGGCAGCTCGCGACTGTGACCGTTGGAGTCACTGATGCGTTTGATCAGCTTCGGAACCACCGAAACCCCGTCGTTGGCGATTGCCGCATATACAGCCGTCATCTGGAGCGGCGTCACGCCCACACCGAGACCGATAGGAATACCACCATAGGATGGTCCGCTCCAACGCGATGGGGGCTGCAAGATTCCCGCGCTCTCACCGGCTAAACCGATATTGGTTTTACTGCCCAGACCAAACTTTTTTTGGTATGCGTACAGTTTGTCCGCACCGAGTTTATCGGCGATCATGATCGTGCCGATGTTGCTGGATTTGGCCAAAATTCCAGACAGCGTTATCTTCCCCGCCGTGTGCGTGTGGGTATCGCGAAATGTCTGGCCACCCTTGACGATGGTTGGGGGCAGCTCTAGCGCAGTATCTGCCGAGATCACCCCTTCCTCCAACGCGGCTGACAACGTGATGGCTTTATGTATAGACCCGGGCTCTACCATCCAGGAGGATGCGACATCGCGGCGCTCGTTGGGTTGCGATGTCGCCGGAGCAGAAGCGTCATAGCCGGGATAACTGGCCATAGCGACAATTTCTCCACTATTGGCATCCATGACTACGGCTGATCCACTGTCGGCGTTAACCTGGGCCAGCCGCTGATCGAGCACACGCTGGGCTTCGTACTGCAGATCTCTGTCTAATGTGAGTTCGATGTTGGCACCCGGCCGCGCCGGCACCTCCCGGTTGTAGCCAGCCGGAATCTCCTGACCCCGCAGACCGACCTCAAAGGCACGACTGCCGTCATGGCCGCGCAGCACGTCATCATAGCTGGACTCAAGTCCAGCAAGACCGTAACCATCCCGGCCAGTGAAGCCAATAACGTTGGAGGCGATATCCCGGCTGGGCACGTCACGACGTTCCTCGGTAAGGACTCCTATGCCGGCGAGCTCTTTAGACTCGACCATTTTCTGCACTTGCGTACCGATTTCGGTATCGAGCTCACGAGCCAGATAGATGAACCGCAGGGGTGTCCCGTTATCAGTAGTCTTGCGGCTCAGTTTGGCAGCCAGTTCGGCCTCAGGCACCTGGAGCAGAGTAGTGAGGATTTGGGCAGTTTTATCCGGATCGGAGACATGCTTAGGATCGGCATAGATGGCGCTCGCTGGAACGCTGTGCGCGAGCGGGTTTCCCGTCCGGTCGGTTATTGTGCCGCGGGGCGCGAAGAGGCTCACGCGAGCCATGCGTATTTCCTCCGCCGTTGCGGCATATGCACGACCATCTGATATCTGGAGCACGATCAGTTTTCCGCCCAGCAGGCAGAACAAAATAATGACCACCGCCAGACCAAACCGCATCCGTCGCAGCGGGTTACCCAACCGTGGCGGTGGAGGGGGCGGAGGCGGCGTGTACCGCGGCGCGGGGGCAGAATGACGTACGCGCCGCGGCATAGGCGTCTCACTACGACTCCGCCTACGGCCGAGTTCGGCTCCCCCGCTGCGCTGCTTTACGCGAGTGGGCCTGCTCCGTGTGGGGGTCAAGCTAGGAGGTGGAGTCATCGGCCCTGCCCGCCTCCAGCCGGAATCGGAGTGCCCGTAATCCGGCCAGTGGAGAGATCAACGAAAGCCGGGGCGCCTGTGGGAACCAGCCCCAGCCGGCGAGCTTCAGTCTCGAGTTGGCTGGGCGTACCGAGATTTGCCACATCACGACTGAGCTGAGCTTCGCGCACATCTAGCTGCTTTTTCTGCTGCGCCTGGTCGTGAAGCTGAAATGAATGGCTGTTAACCGCGGTATTGAGCACCACTAAACCGGCAAGACCAGCCGCTACCAACAACACCACGAGGCAGACAAAAGGCGCACGAGGCGCTATATAGGTCTGGTTATAAGCCCGGCTCATTCGCCCTCCCTGACTCGCTGGATCGCGCGTAAGCGCGCGGAGCTCGCGCGCGGATTGGTGGCGCACTCGGTGTCGCTTGGCTGCTCGGAACCGCGAGTCAGCAGTTCGAAAGCCGCAGGGGCGGGCTCTACGGGCAGGTCCAGCGGAGTGCTGCTGGCGCAGCGCCGTGCGAACTCACGTTTGACGATGCGATCTTCTAACGACTGGTAAGACAACACCACAACACGACCGCCTACACTCAGCGCGTCTAGTGCGGCGGGCAGCGCCTGCTGCAGTGCCTCGAGTTCGGCGTTGACCTCGATGCGCAGCGCCTGAAATGTACGTTTAGCCGGATGTCCACCGGTGCGACGCGTTGCCGCAGGGATGGCGCTGCGCACCAGCTCGGCTAGCACCGTGCTCGAACGCAGCGGCGCTTTTTCTCTAGCTCGCACAATCACTCCAGCCACCCGAGAAGCGAAGCGTTCCTGTCCGTATTCCCGTAATACTCGGGTGAGCGCAGCGGCTGAGTAGGTGTTCACCACCTCCTCGGCGGTAATGCCGTTGGTGGGGTCCATTCGCATGTCTAACCCACCGTCATATGAGTAGGCAAAGCCTCGCGTGGGGTCGTCTAGCTGCATCGACGACACACCTAAATCGAATAGGACGCCTTGAACGCGCTCGATTCCCAGCTCCGCTAGAACCGCGGAAATGTGGTCGTATCGCCGGTGCACTAGATGGATTCGATCAGCGTATGCAGCCAGTCGGGCTTGGCTACGCTCTAATGCACCCGGATCACGATCGAGTCCCACCAGTACCAGCCCGGGCACGCGGGCAAGCAGCTGCGCGGCATGCCCGGCGAGCCCGAGAGTCGCGTCGACCAGCACTGGAGGCTTTTTCTCGTCGCAAGTGTGCAGCGCGGCAGCCAACAATTGAACGACACGTGACGCCATCACCGGAACGTGTGTGGTGTGCTGCACGTTTTCGACTCCTTGCGCTACGTGTTCCTGCTCGACTAAGCGGACCGGCCATGTCCCGAAGTCCCCATCCGCTCGACTCCGCCTGACACCGGGGAAGGCGTTTCAGGTGGTAAGCGGCTGGAGACTACGCGACACGACCATGTATCCAGCTCTAAAAGATTCCAGGTAGCACTTCCTCCTCTAGCTCGGCAAATGCCTCATCGGACTCAGAAAGGTAGTGTTCCCAGGCGGTGCTGTCCCAAATCTCTACGCGGCTACTGGCTCCAATAACTACACAGTCTTTGGACAGACCGGCGTAGCTGCGCAAGTGAGCTGGGATGGTAACGCGCCCTTGCTTGTCGGGCACCTCGTCGTGGGCACCGGCGAAGAAAACTCGGCTATAGGCGCGTGCGGCTTTGTGCGTCATGGGTGCGGCGCGCAGCTGCTCGGAGATACGGCTGAATTCCGCGATGGGGAAGGCGAACAAGCAGCGCTCTTGTCCTTTGGTCACCACTACCCCGTCCGCTAGTTCATCCCGAAATTTTGCCGGCAAAATCAGCCGACCCTTGTCGTCCAACTTTGGGGAGTGCGTGCCAAGAAACATGACACTCCTCCCTGATCCATCGGGATCCGCGAGCGATTGCTCCACTTTCCCCCACTGTGCGCCCACACTACCCCACAATCCCCCACAGTCAAGCTGCATTAGGCCACGGTCACGTCACACTCAATAAGGAATTTTTCCGCGAAGGCGACGGCGCGGTCAGCGACCCGACACACGAAAAAGCACCATTACACCCAAAAGATGTAGTGGTGCTTTTGAATTGCCAGGCTCGATGCAGTCTTCAGCCGCTAACGGCTTAGCCAGCATCCCATTGCGGAGCGCCACCAAAGACGGCGGCGCTACCTTGTGACCATCTGTTGCCGCGTGCATAGGCGACACCAGCGGGGTAGTGCGGGTAACGGGGATCCGTCCAAGAGAACACACAGTGCCGGTGGGAGTGGCCACCAAGCTGGTTACCCAGCAGCTGCGGCTCGGCAACATTTCCAAGGATCACGGCATCCTCATGTTCACCTTCGGCGAGGGGGTATCCAGTGGTAGCTATGTTGTCCCCAGCCCGGACACCGGCAGAGGTCTTGGCGAACACATTGTTTTCCACCGCGGCTTTGGCCACCCCTTGCAACACCAATCCCGCGCCCCAGCTGGGTGCCAAGGTGTTGTTGGTGACTTTGACATCGCGGCAATAACTGGCGTGCACCCCGCGGACGCTAAGACTGTTGACTGTGTTGTTCTCAACAACCACATCAGTGAACAACGCATCAGAAGCTGTACGCCTATCGAAAGAAAGGCCGCCTTGAGCCACAATTGAACACTGCCCACGGTAGTTTCGCTCCACCGCACTATCAGACGTAACGCCGATGGTGCAGTTTCGCATAATGATTCGGTTGCAGCCGAACTGAGCGGTTACTCCTTTACCGGGAACATGCCGAACATGCACACCATCCATGATCGCGGTTTTGATATAGCTCATCGCCACGCCGTTCTCGTGCGGGTAACGCTGGAGTTGATCGGCGGGATAACCAATCGCCCCCGGGCCAAACACCGCGGCGAAATCTCGCTGAATCCGGTTCTCGATCGGTTCCCCCGGTTTAGCGTTGCCGAAAAAACCTAGCGGAGCACCGAGGAAGACATCCGGGCTCCCCACCAATTCCACGTGCGACCCTTGGCGTAGATGCACTGAGACGACCGGAAGATCGAACAACACATGCCCGGAGATGTGATACCTGCCCGCGGGTACGATCAAACGACCGCCACCTGTCGCCGTCATATCCTGAGTGATCGCCGCAAACGCCGGATACCAATCCTCGACGGTTTTCCCCCAAGCAGTTACAAAAGGGCGGACGTGCTGGGAATACGACGTCAGCTTAAACTCGGGAACATCGAGACCGTCTAACTCCGACTCAGCCCCAGACGGCCTACTATGTGCTGTATCAGCCCAGCCTATCCCCGCCGATCCCGCCACTGTAAGACCAGCCGCAGCAGCCAGAAATGCCCGGCGCGTATGCTGCGCCACCGTTAACCGTTTTCTCACCACTACATAATTTCTGGAGATTGCCTCAGCCGCTACCCCGCATGTGGTTATATAACCCCGACCAGAATAGTTAGCTAGTGTTGTGTAATCGATATCGCCGTACACTTTCAGCGACAACTAGTGCCTAGTTGTCGCTGAAAGAACCCCAACCCCAGAGCACTTCACACAGAGCAATGCAATCGATTACGTGACACTAGGCAGTCGCTAACGCCACTATTCTGGTACAGAATTGACTATTGATATGGGCGCTACACCACCACGGTGACGATGCGGCCAGGGATCACGATCACTTTCTTCGGCGCGCTGGCGCCGACGTAGCCCGCGACTTTTTCATCAGCTAACGCCGCCGCTCGCACGCTCGCTTCATCGGCGTCGGCGGGCACAGTTATCCGACCCCGGACCTTGCCGTTGACCTGCACTGGATATTCGATAGTTTCGGCAATCAGCAGCTGCGGATCGGCCTGCGGAAACGGCGCGTAAGTCAGAGACTCGGCATGACCCAACCGCTGCCACAACTCCTCGGCGATATGCGGAGCCAACGGCGCGACCATAAGCACCATCGCTTCGGCAACTTCACGTGGTGCCGCGTTCGGATACGTGACAGTCACGTGGTTAGTGAGCTCAATCAGCTTGGCAATCGCGGTATTGAACCGTAGCCCCACCATGTCCGCGCGTACGCCCTCAATAGTGCGGTGCAGCAACTGGCCAGTCAGGCGATTCGCGGCGGCATCGGTGATTCGCGGTGTCCCGGTCTGCTCATCGAGCACGACACGCCACAGTCGCTGCAGAAAACGGTGAGCACCTACCACGGCCCGCGATTCCCACGGCCGAGATGCCTCCAACGGGCCCATGCCCATCTCATATACCCGGAACGTGTCGGCGCCGTATTCGCCGCACATCTGCTCAGGCGTCACCACATTCTTCAGTGACTTGCCCATTTTTCCGTACTCGCGGCGTACCGGCTGCCCTTGCCAGCTAAAACCACCGTCGATCTCCACAACCTCGCTGGCTGAGACATACGTGCCACGAGAATCGGTGTAGGCGGGTGCCTGAATGTAGCCTTGGTTGAACAAACGACGATACGGCTCGGTGGAACCTACATGGCCTAAGTCATACAGCACCTTGTGCCAGAATCGGGCGTACAACAAGTGCAGTACGGCGTGTTCCACCCCCCCCACGTATAGGTCCACTCCCCCGGGATCGTCGGCACCGTGCCGCAGCGGCTCCGGACCCATCCAGTACCGCTCGTTCACCGGATCGCATAGTTGATCGCTGTTGGCGGGGTCGATGTAGCGCAGCTGGTAGTAACACGAACCTGCCCAGTTAGGCATCACGTTGACGTCACGGCGGTAAGTCTTTACCCCCTCGCCCAGATCCAGCTCGACACTTACCCAATCGGCGGCCTTGGCTAGTGGAGGGGCAGGCTCGGTCGCGGCATCATGCGGCTCATAGGTCACCGGAGAGTACTCGTCTACCTCAGGCAGCAACACGGGCAGCTGTGCGTCGTTCAACGCAATTGGCTGATCGTCGTCGTCATATACGATCGGGAAGGGCTCGCCCCAGTATCGCTGCCGGCTAAATAGCCAGTCGCGCAGCTTGTAGGTCACCGTGCCGGCACCGTGGCCGTGCTCACTGAGCCAATCGATCATGGCCTGCTTGGCCTGCGGCCACGGCAAGCCATTGAGGAAGTCTGAGTTGATCATGACGCCGTCGCCCTCATAGGCTTCGCCGTCAAAACCTTCCGGCGGCTGCACAGTACGAATAATCGGCAGCTCGAACCTCTCCGAAAACTCCCAGTCCCGTTCGTCCTCGCCGGGGACTCCCATCACGGCGCCTGAGCCGTACCCCATCAACACGTAATCTGCAATGAAAATCGGTAGCCGTTGCCCATTCACTGGGTTGAGCGCGAAACCACCAGTAAACACCCCAGTCTTGGCTCGACCCGTGGCTTGACGATCAACAGCGGAGACGGCAGCCGCAGCGGCTCGGTACCGCTCCACAGCGTCGGTGGGCGTGTCCGCTCCGCCGGTCCAATGTGGCGGGGTTCCATCTGGCCAATGTGGAGGAAGCAAAGTATTCACCAATAAGTGTTCCGGCGCCAAAACCACTGAATTGCAGCCGAAAATGGTGCCAGGCCGGGTGGTGAAGACGCTGATCGGTGGAGTCGCAGCCGCGCCCTCGGCCGTGGTTTCATTCACTGTGGCGAAGTCAACTCGCGCCCCGTGCGAGCGGCCGATCCAATTACGTTGCATCAACGTGACCGACTCCGGCCAGTCCAACAGCGCCAGGTCGTCTACCAAACGGTCCGCATACGCGGTAATGCGCATCATCCATTGCCGCAGATTGCGCTTGAACACGGGGAAGTTGCCGCGTTCGCTACGGCCGTCGGCAGTGACTTCCTCGTTAGATAGCACCGTCCCCAAGCCGGGACACCAGTTCACCGGCGCCTCGGACAAATACGCCAGCCGACGATCATTGATGATTTGCCGTTGCTGTTGCGCCGACAGCTGCTCCCACGGTGTTCCGTCCGGCGTGAGGCGGGCTCCCAAGCGCAACTGCTCGACCAGTTCATCGATCGGACGCGCCTTGTCCTGCTCCTCGTCATACCACGAGTTGAAGATTTGCAAGAAGATCCACTGGGTCCAGCGGTAGTAACCGGGATCGGTAGTAGCAATGCTGCGGCGGGAATCGTGACCGAGCCCAAGCGCCCGCAGTTGGGAACGCATCGTGGCAATGTTGTGCTCAGTAGTGATAGCCGGATGCTGGCCTGTTTGCACCGCGTACTGCTCCGCGGGTAGTCCAAACGCGTCGTAACCCAGCGTGTGCAGTACATTGCGCCCGTTCATTCGGGCAAACCGGGCATACACGTCTGTAGCTATATATCCCAGTGGGTGTCCAACATGTAAACCCGCGCCCGAGGGATACGGAAACATGTCCTGCACAAACAGCTTCGGGCCCTGCGCTCGCTTCGCGGCGGAGCTTCCGGGTTCAGCTGCGAGCTCCCCCACCGGGTTGGGCGCGTGAAATGTGCCTTCGGATTCCCAATGCTGCTGCCAAGTACGCTCGATGTGTTCGGCCAACTGTGCGGTGTAGCGGTACGGCGGGGTATCGGCTGGCGCCAGCTCGGCTGAGGAAGTTTCAGACCGTGCCGTTTCAGACGGTGCCGTTTCAGATTCGGTCGTACGATTGGCAGACAGAAGCACCCGAGTCGGTGTTGGAGAATTTGGTGCAGGCATGCGCGCACTATAGCCCTCAAGAAACCTGCTCCCCGTGAGAGGATTGGGCTCGTGACTGCCTACACCGCCACCAGCTACACCGGCACTAGCTACACCACCGCTGATTACGCTGGCACGGACTACGCTCCGACGGACAGCGCTGCCAGCAAATCCGCGGCTCCGGTTGGGGCGCTAGCTCGCGAGCTAGCCTTAGCTGACATCAGCAACGTGCGCAGCGTCGCCGCTGCGATCACCTCATCGGTCGAACGCGCGATCGAGGGTAAGCACCACGTCATTGCATTGGCACTGGCCGTGCTGCTCTCCGGCGGCCACCTACTCATTGAAGACGTACCGGGCGTAGGCAAAACCACACTGGCCAAGGCGCTGGCACGCTCCATCGACGGCGACATCCAGCGGATTCAGTTCACCCCAGATCTGCTGCCCAGCGACGTGATTGGCGTCAGCATCTACAACTCAGACAACCGGAGCTTTGAATTCAAACCCGGAGCGGTGTTCTCCCACGTGCTGGTGGCCGACGAGATCAACCGCGCCTCACCGAAGACCCAGTCGGCGCTATTAGAATGCATGCAAGAACGCCAAGTCACCAACGATGGCGTGACGTATCCACTCCAGACCCCCTTCATGGTGATCGCTACCCAAAACCCTATTGATATGGAGGGCACCTACCCGCTTCCAGAGGCACAACGGGACCGCTTTAGCGCTTGTATTGCGATGGGCTACCCAGACACCAAAGCTGAGCTGGCAATGCTTGACGAGCATTGCGCGGATGACCCCGTCGCTGCTATGCCAACGGTGTCTAGTCCTGCCGAAATTGCCGCTCTCATCCAGATGGTGGCGAACGTGTACGTCTCTCCCGCGGTAAAGCAGTATGTGGTGAATGTGCTCGGTGCGACCCGCGCTACGCCGGAGCTCCGACTAGGCGCAAGCCCACGTGCCGGACTGCACCTACTACGCACCGGCCGAGCCGTAGCCGCCCTAGACGGACGAGACTTTGTACTCCCCGACGACATTGCCGCTCTGGCTGTGCCCGTGCTAGCGCATCGTCTTCTACTCAACGCGCAGACCCGCGCCGACGGAAGCAGTACGACCGACGTCGTGAAGCAGCTGATTAAGCACACTCCAGTACCTACTGCCGGCCAGTAGAGGTCTCCGACGTGACTGAACTCCCCGCCGTGTCACCCGCCCGTCTCGCTTCACTGCGCACCGCGCTTCACGGTCTGTCCGCGCAAGGTCGCAGCGTCATTGCTGCTGGGATCGTAGTTGCCGGCTTCTCCCCGTTGCTCGGCGAGAAGGGACTGTTTCAGATCGCTGTGCTGCTCATCGCGCTTCCACTACTCTGTGCGGTAGCGGTGGCACGTATGCGCGTGGCTGTGCGGTGCCGCCGCGATCTTGCACCTGGTTGCGTAACGGCACACGAGCTGGTTACGGTGCGGTTACACGTATCAGCGCAGGCAAGCACGGCCAGCCTGCTGATAAAAGATCGGATACCTCCCGAACTGCTTGTGGCACAGTCGAAACCTGATCCGGGCAGCAGAATACCTACCACACCGACCGCGGCACGTAGTGATACACCGGAACTACGCTTTCGCTTACCACGGCTTGGCGCCGGCGGCGCGGCAGAGCTGGAGTATCACGCACAACCAGTTCGCCGAGGGCACTACGTGCTTGGGCCACTGACCGTTGAGCGCAGCGATCCTTTCGGCATGTGCACCGTATCGCAGCCGGTCAGCAGCGCCCAAACGCTCATCGTTACCCCCGCGATCACGCAGCTTCCGATTAATCGGCTCATCAACGCCGGTGCGGGACTAGGCGAGCAGCGTGGCCAAAACCTGGACTTTTACAGCGACGACGATGCTTCTGTGCGCGCGTATCGACCCGGCGACGAGCCGCGCAAAGTGCATTGGCGCTCCAGCGCTCGGATTGGAGCGCTCATGGTACGCCAGCCGGAGCAGCCTCGTCACGCAAAGGCGACGGTGCTGCTCGATACTCGGTCGCAAAGCCATAGCGGTGGAACGGTGAGTGCCAGTTTTGAGTGGGCAGTCGCCGCCGCGGCGAGCATCGTGGCCCACCTCGTTGGACAAGGATTACATGTACGTTTACTCACCGACGACGGACAAGAACTATTCTCGGGGAAACCAGAGGCGGATGGTCAATCGCTCAGCTTGAAGACCCACCGCATCATGAACTTTCTAGCCGGCGTTCGCGCTGGGGAGCGCCAGCGGCTCAGTGGCGGATTTGGCGCGGCGAATCACAGCGTTGATGGCAACTGGGATAGCGATACGGGTGTGGTTATCGCTGTGCTGGGCACACTTACGGGAGACGATGCGGCGTGGCTGAGCCGCACCAGCGGCGGTCTCGGCGGACGCGCAGGGCTGACGCTGGCGCTCGTGGCTCAGCACTGGGAAACCGTGCACGCACCCGACGTTCGCGCTGCTACTGAGCTCTCACCGACAATTCCGGGGTGGCGCAGCATCGCGGTGGGAGCCAGTGACGATCTTGGTCAGCTATGGCAAGACCTCGCAACCGCGTCGTCGCTACCCGGCCACACAACGGCAACGGCATGACACGACAAAACCTGAAGCTCAGCGTAGCTTCAGCTATGGCAACAGCGTTGTGCAGCGCGGGTCTAGCCAGTGTGTTCGTCGGAACTGGATGGATTACCCCCACACTGCTGGGAATCGGCTGCGCGATTGCAGGTACTCATCTGGCGCGACTCGTTCGTCTCCCCCCATGGATGAGCGCACCCACCGGGTTGTTCGCTGTACTCATGGGCTTAACCGTGCTGTATTCCGACGGCCACGGCCTGTTGGGCGTGTTGCCGACTCCGACCACAATCGGCGCTTTGGGCAAGCGCATGCACGAGGGCTCGGCCTATGCCGCTCACGCCAGTGTCCCGCTACAACCACATCCGGGTTTAATCGCGATCGTCGCAGTGGGAATCGGCATGACTGCCCTCGTTGTCGAGTTGTGTGCGGTGACTTTCGCGCGAGCCGCCGCCGCCGGCTATCCCCTGCTCATTCTGGCCGCGGTTCCCATGATCGTCCGACACGACAATCTGCCGTGGTGGGCATTTGTCGCCGCGGCATCCGGATACATCCTGCTACTGGCCGTTGCGCATTCGGAGCAGGCAACAGCCAGCCCCCGATGGCGACTAAGTTTGCCACTAGGAGCATTCAGCGTCGTTGCCGCCCTCGCGATCACAGCACTCATGCCCGGCAGCTCGGGAGAAGGACTATTCACCGGATTCGGTGGCCTAAACCCTAATTCTGCCTCCAGTAATGGCCGCAGCGTTGCAACCGTGCATCCATTCACCTCGCTTCGTGGCCAGCTCAATCAGGCCACTCCCACTGAGCTCCTGCGTGTGCGCACCAATGACCCTGAACCGTTTTATCTTCGGCTCACCACACTGGACCGCTTCACCGACAGCGGCTGGAGTCAAAGTCGTTTGCTGGCCGGAAACAAAGACCAAGTCTCGCAATGGGACGACCGGCGCCTGCCTTTAGACAGCGGCGTCCCCCATGTGAAGCAACGCACGCAAGTCGAAGTGCGTGGCCTCACGGGGTCGCCCTACCTACCGGTATATGCCAATCCGACCGGCATAATCGCCCACGGTGACTGGCGCTGGGATGCTAATACCGAAACGGTGTTCAGCGCACGAAATCGCACCGGCAGACTCAGCTACGAGTTCAGCTCACAGCGCATTCCCTACGGCCAAGAGCTGCTGGCACATGCCGCTCCGCTTACCCGCTCGGGGCGCGCCTACGCCGACTACATACAGCTACCTGGATCAATGAAGCCCGAGATCCAAGGTTTGGTGAATGAACTAGCGCCGCCTGGCCGAAGCCAGGTAGACAGTGTGTTTGCTATCTTGCATCATTTCGACGAGTCCAATGGATTTGTGTATTCCGAACGGACTCAGACCGGCAGTTCCGGAGATGCCCTGGTCGATTTTTTGTCCAATAAGCGGGGATTCTGTGAACAATATGCCTCCGCTATGGCCTATTTGGTCCGTGCCGCCAAGATTCCCGCTCGAGTCGCCATCGGCTTCAGCCGTGGTCAAAAGATTGATGATGGTGGAGCTTCCATTACCACTCGAGATGCGCATGCCTGGGTAGAGGTGTATTTCAACGGGCTCGGTTGGGTGCCGTTCGACCCAACGCCATCGGACGGATCCCGCCGAGACGCTGAGAAATCCTGGATGACGCAGGATGCTAGCCCGCAGGGCTCCCCACATGTGACGGGCAATCAGCCTAGCCAGGCTCTGGTCGCGCCGGGCAAGGCCGGGGCCGCTTCCCAGATAGCGGCAAAAAACGAAGCGAAAGCCGCTGCGGAGCCAGGGCTAACCCAACAGTGGCCCAGCCTATTCGGCCTGGTTATGGCCGTACTGGGTGCGGTAGCTTTAGGCGCGGGACCAGCCGTAGCTCGCCAGGTGTGGCGGCGCCGGCGGCTACGGAGAATCACCGCCGCACAATTCCATGGGTGTCCCGAAACTAGCCGAAATAAGGACAGTAACCTCAAAGACAGTAGCCACCTCAAAGACGATGACGACCGCGCGGCCGTAATACACTTCCTCGGCGTGGCCGCGCAGCTAATCGCCCACACAACACAAGAAACCCGAGACGCCAGCGCTGCTCACGCCGCCTGGGATGAGCTCACTGACACCGCTTATGACTTAGGACTGCTACCAGCGAGTTGGACTTCACCGACAGTACGATGGCGGCAGACCCGCACACCGCGCGAGCTTTTGGTACAGCTGTCCCATGCTCGGCTTGGCGAATCTGCCCGCAAAGCGTTAGAAGCTATCGCTACGGCGCAGGAACATCTGCGATACGCCCAGGAAGCTCGCTCCGCGATGGGTCTGCGCACGGCAGTCACCCAAGCGCGCATGGCGCTGCTTTCACAAGCGAGCCGCACCGCGAGACTGCGTGCCATAGTATGGCCGGTTTCAGCAGCCGAACGTCTCCGACACAGTACGTATGAAATGCTTCTGCGCTGGCGGCGCAGTTCAGGGCAAAACTGGATCGACCTGCGGCGCGGATCGAGTCGGCTCACGGACAAGCTGGCGAAGGCGCTGGGAACACACGTGCGTTTATAGTGCAGGTACTCCGGTCCCATCATTTTGATAGCAGGTGAAATCACGTGGTAGCATCAGACTATGAATGTAATGACTCTTCGGCTCCCAGACGAACTACATGACGCGCTCCGCAAGCAAGCCGCCGCCGAGCACGTCTCGGCCAACGAATACGCAGTCCGCGCTTTGGACGCCGCGCTGAGTTCGCGGCGTCGCTTGCGCGACGAGCTCATCGATGCAATAGCGGTCGAACACGCGGAAACTTTTGACCGGCTGGCCCATAAGTGACCACTTTTTTGGAGCTGGAAGATTTTCTGGCAGCGGCTCGGCGCATCCTTCCAGGAGTAACAGTGCTCGACTACGGGCTCTTGGAATCGGCCCTGGCTCGGCCACAGGCCTCGGTATTCGGAGAGGATGCTTACCCGACAATCTTCGAGAAGGCCGCGGCCCTGTTAGAGTCGCTGGCGCGTAATCATGCGCTAGCCGACGGGAACAAGCGATGCGCCTGGATGGGCACCGTTCTCTTCCTAGGGCTTAACGGCGTCGCTGTACCCTCCAATCCAGATAACGACGAGTCCCTGGTAATCGCAGTGGCGGCAGGTCAGCCCAAGGTAAGTGAGATCGCCTCGGAACTGGCCAAGCTCGCTGCCTGATCGCCCTCGAGGGTCAGAGACCGCCGCCTTGCTCGCGGCGCCGGCGCCAGCGCTGCTCTAGCCGATCGATCAATGAACCCTGCGAACGAAGAGAACCGGCGGAGCGACGTGACGCCTTTCGAGTACCGCTAGAGCGGTGTGTCTCGCCAGACTCGCCATCGACCACACGCAGACCTGGTGCGGCAGTCCGCCGAAACGACTGCGCGGCCAACACCGCCGCGCTGAACATGACGACAAAACCGGCGATTCCTAGCACGGGCACACCACCTGGAGTGAAGTTGGCTATCAGACCAAAGACCATAACTCCCACCCCCAGCACAAAAATCAGAACCGCGAGTGCCAATCGGCGCCAAGCATGGTTGCGGGGATCGCTGGCTCGGACTGCTGAAGCGAACTTGGGATCGGAATCAAGCAATGACCGCTCAATCTGGTCAAGCAAGCGTTGTTCATGTTCAGAGAGCGGCATAGCACCCCTCCTCGATCGTCCCAGCATTGATTACCGCTGCGCGCTAGCCAAAGTTCAGCCAGTCATTGTGTTATAAGTCTACGAGGGTGGGCCGATTACATGAAAGGCACATAGGCCAAACACTTTTCCCACCTTAAAGGTCGGGGAAATTGGCTCTTGTTCAAGGCGATAGCTACAACGTTTTCCCGAAAAACGTCGTAAAGTACCTTAGTTTTTTGGGCATTTTCCGGGAAAACGCCCAAATCAGAGGCAAGTGCCACTAGCCGTTAACCGATTCCGCCGAGCCGACGGATAGCAGCGGGGCCGAACTTGCGGGCCACAGCATCGGCGGCGGCATCTGCCTCACGCCAGCCGCGCTCCGCTTCCCCCAGTTCCAACTGAGCGCCAGTAGCGTCGGCGCTTACATTCTCTACCCGCAGACCCAACAATCGCACACGCGGCTTGTCCAGCGCTAGCGAATCTAACAGGCTGGTAGCCACGTCATAGATCCGCTGGGTACCACTGGTCGGATGGGGTAACGTCTGACTGCGACTGAGAGTGGCGAAGTCGGCGAACCGCAGCTTCAACCCTACGGTGCGAGCCTGATGGTGACCATCGCGTAGCCGGCGAGCGACCGTCTCCGACAACGCAAGCAGCTCGCGCCGCAGCTCGCGTCCTGTCGTAAGGTCGGAGGCAAACGTATGCTCGGCACCGATGGACTTATCGGCGCTACGCGGCACCACTCGCCGCGGATCGCGACCCTGGGCCAGCTCGTGCAACCCAGATGCCGCCGCTGCGCCTATCGCATGTCGCAAACCTGCCAGCGGATACTCCGCCAACTCTCCCACAGTCGCGATGCCGAGCCGTTCCAGCGCGGCGCGTGTCCGCGGCCCAACACCCCATAGGGCATGCGCCGGAAGGGGACGCAGAAACTCCACGGTTTGCGCCGCTGACACGACCAGTAGACCATCAGGTTTTGCCCGGCTTGAGGCAAGTTTGGCCATGAACTTGGTACTTGCCACACCCACAGAGCACGGCAGCGAAAGCTGCTGGGCCATCCGCGCGCGGATCTGTTGGGCGATCACGGTCGGAGAACCCACCCGGCGCAATGCCCCAGAGACATCAAGGAATGCCTCGTCCAAACTCAACGGCTCTACTACCGGGGTGAACTCGCCGAACACCGACATCACGGCTATGGAGGCTTCACGGTAGGCCGCGGCGTCTACTGGGAGGAACACTGCTTGCGGACAGAGCCGACGCGCTTGGCCGGTAGGCATGGCGCTACGGACCCCAAAGCTACGAGCCGGGTAACTCGCCGAGCACACCACGCCACGGCCACCAAGTCCACCTACCACGACGGGTAGCCCCCGAAGCTCTGGATTGCGGCGCACTTCCACAGAGACGAAAAACGCATCCATATCCACATGCAAAATAGTGCATCCGGCGTCCGATTCAGCAAGAGCAGCGGTTGCTACCACGACGTGACACCGCCCAGCTTGACCTTGGCCGTTGTAGGCCGTTGTACCGTTAGCTCGCTAGTCTACCGAGCTAACGCGGCAGGAACTACGCTGAAGGAAAACGGCTCGGACACCACCAAAGTCTCGGTACCTGCCGCACTCGCATACTGCGCGTAAGTATGGCTAGGGGTATTGCGATAGCAGCTCACCGTTGTGTCCTCGCGGCGATCAACAATCCAGTAGTACGGGATTCCGGCCTGGGCGTAGTCGTGCATCTTGGCCAGATAGTCCCGACGCTGACTACTAGGTGATACCACTTCCACCACCAATGCGACCTGATCTGGCAACAGGTTCTTGGCGTTCTTGGAAACCGCCGAACGGTTATACACCACAAGATCGGGCAGCCGAAATTCGCTTCCCAACCGCACGTCTAGCTCGGCTACAACGTTGAGCTCAGGAGGCAAAGAGTTGTAGAAAGCTATAAGCAGCTCCCGTGCCAGCGTCTGATGCAAAAGGTCAGGGGATGGGACCATCAGTAGAGCTCCTTCTACCAGCTCCATGCGGCGCTCGGTTTGTTCACGAAGGTTAATGAACTCCGCGGGCGTCCACGACTGAGGATGGGACCACACATCGATCACCGGCTGGATGCTCACTCCAGCAGTATATGCCACACCAAGCACAAAACGTGACTGGCCAGATCTTGAGTGTCCGCAAGCCGCTAAACGCGTACCGTCAGCAGCGGAATGAGCTGTTCGGCGGTGGTGAGTGAGCCATGCATCCCCCGAAGCGCCGACTGGCGCTCCTCTTTCACCGTAGCGACAAGTGCTGAGCCCGGCAGCGCGGCGGCGATGACATCTCCCAGCCGCCGCGCCACCACATCCGTCATGTCAGGCCCAAACCACTGCTCTTCAATCGCCTGGGCCTTGCTCACCACCCAAGCCATGCCCGAGAGGCTTTCGCGCCATGCGGCCAGCACATCGCCAGCGGCACCGGGAGCCGTGTAGACGTGCCGAGCACGTGCCTCTCCGCCGAGCAATGCCACGCCGTCTAACAGGTTCGCCGCCAAGTCCAGGTCTAGCTTCCCGGACGGTTCCACATCGACCATGCCGTGGTCGCCGGTGATCACTAGGGTCACGTCCGGCGGCAACTCGGTGACCAGCCGCTCCACCATGCGGTCGGTCACCGCAAGCTGATGCCGCCAAGCTGGTGAATTGACACCCTGCCCGTGGCCGGTCTTGTCCAGGTCGGGGTAGTAACCAAAGATCAACCGGGGACCATCCTGGCCGAACACGGCGGCCAGAGCCGCTATCAGTTCGCCGGGTGTAGCGGCCCCGATGTAGTTCGCACCGCGAAACGATGAGCGAGTTAAGCCTGAGGCGGCGAAATCCGGCGAAGCGACATGGGCAGAAACCACCCCGGCCGCGTGTAGCTGCTCAAAGATCGTGGGATGTGGCTGCCAATCGCTGGGGTCGACGGAGTCGTCCCACTGCAGCAGCGACATCAGCCGCCCACGCTCCGGGATCAGCACGCGGTACCCCACCAGGCCGTGCTGGCTAGGCGGCAGACCAGTCCCGATGGATGCCAGACTCGCGCCGGTGGTGCTCGGAAAACCCGCGGTGATGTCGCGATAGGTGGTGACCGCTCTAGGGTGTTTACCCGCTAGTAGCGAGCTGAGCACCGGAGCATCAGCTCGATGCTCGTGTAGCGCGGCGCAGCCAAGCCCATCGATGAGCAGCACGCAGATCTGCCGGCTGCTCGGCAGCTGGAGTGCCGCACTGCTATCCCCTAGCCCCAGTGCCGCTACTGCTGACGGCAACAAATTACACAGCGCCGCGCCGTTGTAATCCGGGAGCACACAGTCGTTAGGAACTACAGAGTCGTTAGGAACTACACAGTCATTCGGCAGCACGCTGGATCACATCAAACTTGCGACGGGAACAGTTTCCCTGTCGTGTTCAGTACGCAACTCGTTTTCCGCCGGGTGATGCAGCTCCACGTCGTGCACGCGCCGCTCACCGCTGCTTATGTCTATTGAGCTCCTTACCGCGGGGTACCCGGTGGCCACAAGCGTGTAGTTACCTTCGGGAATATCGCGAAAGAGGTACCGCCCTTCGATTCCGGTAATGGTGCTAGTAACGACTTCTCCCATAGAATCCATTAAAGATACCCGGGCTCCAGCGAGTGGTTGGCGCTGCTCGCCGGCTCGGGCGACCCCTTCAAGGTGCGCGTTTCCGACTAGCTGTACATGCTTTTCGGTAGTGGCGGCATCCGCGATGTTGACGGAGACCGCTAGTGGCTGGAAGCCGTCAGACTGTACAGCCAACGTGTAGTTTCCGGCTACAAGCTTATCGAAAGTGTATCTGCCTTCGACGTTAGTAATCCGGGCGCCGATAACCTCACCTTGGCAGTCGGTGAGACAGACAGTCGCTCCCGAGAGCCCCCCACCGCGAGTAGCCTGAACCGTCCCCGTTAGTGCGCTAGCGCCAGTGAGGGTTACTCCCACAGGTAGCGGTTCTTTGCCACCCAGTTTTACCGGGGTTGCCCGCGGTTCGTGATTTCGGGCTCGCGTTATCAGGACATAACTACCTGCCTTGGGGACCGCAATACGGTAAGCGCCATCGCCCCCGGTAAGTCCTCGTCCCACTTGATGGCCACCCGCGTCGATCAGAGTCAACATAGCGTCCGCGAGAGGTGCACCACCGGACCGATGCACTCGTCCAATAATCAGGTATCCCGTTTCATGCTCGGAGATGAGTTCGTCATCAATCTCGACGCTACGCTCCGCTACCGGCGTAGGGATAGCTGCGCCTGCTCTGGCGCCTAGCGGCGGTGTATCTAGCGGCGGAGCGGGAGCTCTGGATGCCGGCGAGGCAGCCAGTAGTTTCTCTTTTATGAAAAAAGACAATACAAATCCCACTACCACCAACGGCGCTAAATATAGGAAAATGGGTGGCAGCGCTTCGGCGAAAGCAGAAACAAAAACGTGCTGTATTTTTTCCGGCAGGTTATGTACTAAAGCTGGGGTTATCGCGTTAGCGCTCGGAGCATTAAGGCTGGCATCGTGGGGAAGCTTATCGCTGAGTTGTTCAGTGAGGCGATGAGTGAATAACGCTCCGGCAGCTGCGGCACCTAACGATCCGCCAATCTGGCGGAAATAATTATTCGTTGAGATCGCGGTACCCATATCTTCATGAGGTACAGAGTTTTGAACTATCAAAACCACCACTTGGAGAACGAGCCCAATGCCGAGCCCGAATACCGCCATGTAGAGGCTGTTTTCTAGCCGCGAGCTGTCGGCATTCATTCGAGAAAGCAGCACAAGCCCTACGGCGGTGACCGCTGTACCCAGAATTGGGTAGATCTTGTACCGACCTGTGGCGCTAATGGCACGGCCAGACAAGATCGACGACACTAAAATCCCGGCCACCAGGGGCAACAGGAGGAGGCCAGATTCGGTGGCGCTAGCGCCGTCAACCATCTGCAAAAAGGTGGGAATGTAGCTAATGGCACCGAACATCGCCACTCCGATGAACAACGCGATGATCCCGGCCAGGTTGAAGACGCTGTCTTTGAAAAGCCGGAGCGGAACAATGGGCTCACTGGCGAAATGTTCGGCGACCAAGAACAACAGCGCCGATATCACAGCACCGGCCCCTAGCCCAATGATGACGCGCGAGCCCCAGCCATACTCGGTGCCGCCCCAGCTTGTGAGAAGCACTATGCAGCTGCTCGTCGTCGCAAGGAGCAGCGCGCCGAGGTAGTCCAGTCGATGCTTGGTCCGGCGTTTGGGGAGCTTGAGAGCAAGCGCGGTGATGATGAGGGCTACTAGCCCGATGGGAAGATTAACGAAGAAGCACCAGCGCCAGTCCGCATGGTCAGTGAAGAAACCTCCCAGCAGCGGGCCCGCCACCGAAGCCAGCCCGAAGGCTGCCCCGATGAAACCTAGGTATTTACCGCGCTCGCGAGGCGGAACAATGTCACCCACGATCGCTTGGGCGCCAATTATCAGACCTCCAGCGCCGATACCTTGCACCGCGCGGAAGATGATGAGTTGCGTCATGTTTTGGGACCAGCCGGATAAGGCTGAGCCGATCAAAAACACCACGATCGCGAAGAGGAAAATCCCTTTGCGACCAAAGAGGTCGCCGAGCTTTCCATAGATCGGTAGCACGATAGTCGAGGAAAGCATGTAGGCGGTGACCACCCATGGCATGTGCTCAAGCCCGTGAAGATCACCGACAATGCTGGGAAGCGCGGTGGCAACGATCATTTGATCGAGCGCCGCGAGCAAGATCACCAACATCAGCGCGATGAAGGTGACTACAACTCGGCTGCGACTTAGAGGGTGCCCCAGTAGGTCCCTGCCTGTGTTCTCGTCGCCTTGCCTACCTTCGTAGGCGGCGGCTCCTGCGGCCTTGGCAGATGCCCTATTGGCGCGCCCTCTTAACGGCTCAGCAGCAGAGGAATTAAGATTTTTCGACATTGGGGACATTTCCTAGGAAATACAGCAGATTTTTCCACGATTAATACAGCCACCATAGCTCAATTGGCGCCAAGGCGACGATTGCGGCTCAGCTACTCGGGTCTACTTCCGGTACCTCTTCATCGGAGCTTTTCCTCCATTGCCTCGGTAGAGCGGGTGTCATGAGCCGTTGCGCGCACGGGCCTCCATGACATCGGCGGCCACGGTGGCGGCGTCGGTGGCGCGGATGTGACGGCTCATGTCGGCCAGCCGAGCGCGGGTCGCCTCGTCGGTGGCAAGCTCGTCCACCGCGTCACGTATCGCCGCGCCAGTTACGGCGTCGGGGTGCAGCATCCGACCTAAACCAAGCTCTACAACCCGTTCAGCGTTAATCTCCTGCTCAGGCATCTGTGGCACCGCTACGAGCGGCACGGCGTGATAGAGGGCTTCCATTGTCGAGCCCATGCCGCCGTGCGAAACGAAGGCGCGAGCATGTCGGAGTACTTGCACTTGAGGAACGTGCGGATGGACAGCCACATTGCTAGGCAGCGGCCCCAGGTCGGCCGGGTCGATTCGAGCGCCGATCGACATGACAACCTGCCATGGCGTACCAGCAAACGCTTCGAGGCAGGCCCGGAAGAACTCCGGTCGATCGTTGAACGCGGTGCCCAGCGAAATCAGTAGTACCGGCTCATTCCCCGAGGGCCGCCAATCACCTTGGTGAGGCCGCTCGGTCAAGCAGGGGCCAACGAATACGTACCGATCGCCGAAGGTGTCCGCGGCCGGCTGGAACCGTTTCGGTACGAAGACGATCATCGGGGCGTCGCCAGATGCCGAGAGCTCTCGCATCGCATCCATACGGTCGGAGGGCACGCCGTATCCGGTGGCGAACGTGGCGAAGCGTTCGCGGAGCTCGATGACCGCCGGATCGTCCTCGGCCGGCCTGGTCATGCCGCGTTTCGCAAACTGTTCCCGAAGAGAGAAGTTCTCGTTAGAGGCTAAAGTCGGACTGGTCATGAGGAGCGGCCGATTCCACGCATGCCCGAGCACTCGAGCGGCGAATGGCACGAAACCATCGTAGCTGATCAGGTCGGGCGGGTTGCCGGCTAAGTACTTTTCCAGCACGGGAACCATAACGAGTGCTTCTTCCAGCAGACGTAGCTGGAAACTCGCGAAAAAAGAGCTGGTAAATCGCCTCGGTGGGTCCCATGTCTGGTTCAACGGAGACTCATAGAGCACCGACTCGGCACCGGTCGCCTGAATCGCGTCAACGAACTTTTCCGGCACTGGATAGGTGACGCGGTGGCCGCGTTTGACTAATTCGGCAACGACCCCGAGAGTCGGATTGATGTGCCCATGCCCAGGCACTACTAGGAACGTGACGTGCATGTGCTCTCTCCTATGAGGCGGCGCGTATTGAATAATCGGCACGTGTTGAGATGTGTGTAACCCCATGATGCCGGCATAACTACCGCGACCCAGCAAGGAGGCATGAGCCGATGCCGCCCAAATCTACCTCAAGTCGTCGTTGTGGTCTCTTTTTCCGCCGTAAACCAGTGCGGTGGATCGCAGCCGGCTTGGTCGTGCTGCTGCTGGCAGCCGGAGCCCTGTGGTGGCTAAGCGGGGGGCCAGAAGAGCCCATTCGCACGCAGGCTCGCATCACCGTGATGTCTGGGCCAGGCCGGAATGAACCAGTAACACTGGATACCACGCTGTATCGACCAAGCTCAGCGAGCGCGGCCCATCCAGTACCGGCGGTACTACTTGCACATGGGTTTGGGAATTCCAAGGACGGCGTCAGCTCCGACGCGCGCCGGCTCGCCAGAAGCGGCTATGCGGTACTTACCTGGAGCGCCCGCGGATTCGGTGCCTCTACTGGGCAGGTTCATCTCAACGACCCCGACT
This sequence comes from Acidimicrobiales bacterium, assembly GCA_003243955.1. Taxonomy (GTDB): domain Bacteria; phylum Actinomycetota; class Actinomycetes; order Mycobacteriales; family QHCE01; genus QHCE01. Next base: position 36,201 of record QHCE01000014.1, read on the forward strand.
ACGAAGTCGCTGACGCCCAACGCCTGATCGACGTTCTGGCTCAACGAAACGACATCGTGCACGACGGCGTGGGTGATCCGAGAGTGGCGGCAATGGGGGCCTCGTACGGCGGAGCGCTGGCGCTGCTGCTAGCTGGACATGACCCCAGGGTCGACAGCGTGGTTGCCGAAATTACCTGGAACGACCTATCCCGTGCGCTCTTTCCCAACAACGCCGCTATGCCAAACGGATCAGGAACCGCGCCGGGGGTATTCAAAAAAGCCTGGGCTGGGGCGCTGTTTGGGAGCAACGTACTTCGCGCTCGGATTAACCCGGCGAACGCAGCGAATCAGCCGCCAAACGCCAATCAGCTCAGCGCCGCGACCTGCGGGCGGCTATCGGAACCCGTGTGCCGGATGTATCTGGAATCGGCCACGACCGGACGCGCTTCGGCGCAGACTCAGCAGCTGCTGTATCGCTCTAGTCCGGCTAGCGTGATTGATCGAATCCGCGTTCCTACGTTGTTACTGCAGGGCGCCCATGACACGCTATTCCCGCTCGACCAAGCCGACGCCAACGCACGTGGAATATCGGCTAACGGCGCGCCAGTACACGTGGCGTGGTTCAACGGCGGCCACGACGCCGGTGCGCCTACCGACGCCGAGCTCACCAGGCTGCGCGACCTTACTTCCGAGTGGTTAGGCCACTACCTGCAGCGAAGCGGAGCACAACCGGCTAGCTCTTTCAGTTACTCCAACGCCTCGGGTCTCGGACTGTCGCAGCCAGGTGTACGCATCACGAGTTACGCCACAGCCCACTATCCTGGGCTAAGTGGGAACACCGCCGCCCGAGGCATCGCACTCACTGGTACGGCGCAGCACGTAGCTAATCCGCCCAACGGCACCCCAGCGGCGCTGTCCTCGCTACCGGGGTTGGGAGCGCTGCTTAGCCTCGCCGGCAATGTGCCCAGTGTGACTGGGGCGGACCGTGAGATCAACGGGGAACATGCCCAGTTCGATTCAGCTCCACTGCATCAGCCGGTCACCGTCGTCGGCGCGCCCACGGTAGGAATCAGAGTAAGTAGTAGCGCGTCAGAGGCGGTACTTTTTGCCAAACTATACGACGTCAACGACAACGGTGACGCGCGGCTGATTAATGACGCAGCCGCTCCGCTGCGGCTCACCCGTCTTACATCTTCGCTCAGTGACGCCAAGCCAGTCACCGTGACGCTACCGGCGGCGGCATACACATTCGACAAAGGTCACCGACTCCGGCTGGTGCTCGCTACCGCGGACCAGGCATACAGCGGGCCCGCCGAGCCAGCGCTATACACCGTTGCACTGGCGACGAGCAGCACCGGCATCACACTGCCGCAAGTAACCGCACGAGCCCAGAACAGCCAGGATAATGGGTGGCAGCTCGTGCTGGCGGTAAGCATTGCAGTAGTCCTCGCTGGTGTGATCGGGGCGATCTGCATTGCTCGATGGCGGCGAGGCCATGGCAGCCGTGGCAGACCCGTTCTTGATGCCACGCTGCGCGATGTTCCGCTTGCGGTGCGTGGCCTGCGCAAGACCTATCGAGGTGGCTTCGTTGCTGTCTCAGGCGTCGGGTTCGAAGTTGCGGCCAATCAGGTCGTCGGCTTACTTGGCCCCAATGGCGCTGGCAAAACCACCACACTGCGGATGTTGCTCGGACTGATCAAACCCAGCGGCGGGGAAGCGCGAATTTTCGGTTATCGCAGTGAGCCGGGCGCGCCGGTGTTGTCAAACGTGGGCGCGCTCGTGGAAGGACCCGGTTTTCTGCCACACCTGTCCGGCCGGGAGAACCTCGCACTGTACTGGCGTGCGACGGGGCGCCCCGCACAAGACGCCCACATGGACGACGTGTTGGAGGTTGCCGCGCTGGGTGAAGCCATCGATCGGAAAGTCCGTACTTACAGCCACGGCATGAAACAACGACTCGCCATAGCCCAAGCCATGCTAGGCATGCCGCGTCTGCTGCTGCTCGATGAACCCACTGACGGACTGGACCCGCCACAGATCGCCGTGATGCGTTCAGTATTGCAACGCTACGCCGTCGATGGCCGCGCTGTGCTGGTGTCTAGCCATCTACTGGCTGAAGTGGAGCAAACGTGCAGCCACGTGGTGGTGATGCACCAAGGCCGCAGCATTGCGGCCGGAGGGGTCAGCGAGGTAATCGGCGGCTCGCCAACCGTAGTACTGGAAGTAGACGATCCCGAACGTGCGGCGCAGCTGCTCAGGAAGCTGCCACAGGTGGAGGCTGTGCAGCAAACCAGAGAGGGACTTGTCATCACAGCGCCTGGTGACCGCAGTGCAATGGTAGCGGCGCTGGTGCACGCTGGGATCGGCATAGAGCGGGTAGTACCGCGGCGCCGACTCGAAGACGCTTTCCTTTCTCTAATAGCCCAGCAGCCCACGGTTGACCCTGTCTCGGCCGAATCCACGAGCGGAGTAAACGCATGAGCAGAAAATCCGGCGAGGTCGGTGAGCATGTCGAGGTAGCAGTGGCAGGTCCACGACCCAGCTTGAGGGCGCCCGCACCCGGATATCAACCAGGGCGCACGCTGTCTATCCGGACAGAGCTCGCGCGTCAACTTCGGCGCAGACGCAGCCATATTGCCGCTGGGCTTGCGGCCATCGTACCGCTGCTGTTAATACTGGCATTCTGGTTCGGCTCCTCAGACAACAGCGGCGAAAAACAAGCCAGCGCGTATGACAGCCTGGTCACCGTAGCCACCGCCGGCGGCCTGAATTTTGCCCTCTTCACGTTGGTAGCGACAGCGTTTTTGCTGCTAGTGCTAGTGGCGCTGCTGTTTGGCGACACCGTTGCCAGCGAGGCCAGCTGGGGCAGTCTGCGCTACCTGCTTGCCGCACCGGTGCCGCGCTCCCGATTACTTGCCAGCAAATGGGCAGTGAGTCTGCTCTGCTCCATAGGGGTCATCGTGCTGCTTGTAGGCGTGGCACTGTCTGTCGGCACGGCTGTGTACGGGTGGCAACCGCTCCAGCTGCCCACAGGGACGAAACTGCCAACCAGCCAGGCGCTGCTGCGTCTGACCGCAATCACCGGCTATGTCGGGTTGAGCTTCCTACCCGTCGCGGGGCTGGCCTTTTTGCTTTCGGTAAGCATTGACTCCCCTATCGGAGCGGTCGGCGGCGCGGTGATGTTTCACATTGTGACGCAGATCTTCAGCGCGATCAGCGCACTTGGTCAGCTGCGACAGGCGCTGCCCAGCTACTACAGCCAAGCCTGGCTCGGGCTGCTCAGCACTCCCATCCAAACGCAAGAGATGGCTAAAGGCGCGTGGGTAACGCTGATGTATGCAACGGTGCTCTTTTCCGCCGCCTGGTGGCGATTTACCACGAAAGACATCGTGAGCTGAATAGCCATTAGCGGTTACTGCTGGTAATTATCGCGTCTGTGCCCTAGGTCAATTACCACAATGATGAGCTGGTCATGGTCGATCGTGTAGATGATTCGGTAGTTTCCGATACGTACCCGAAAACCTGGCCGTCCCTTTAACGCTGTGGCTGAAGGTGTATATGGATTAAGCTAGGAGAGCTTATGGCCTACATTCTCGGAGCCGCTGGCGCTACAAAACTACTCGGCCCGACGAAAGTTTGCGACCGCAAGCAGCATCATTCCCACGCCGGCGCAGGCAACGACAGCCAATTCCAGCAATGTCGGAACGCGCCACCCCCACCAGTGCACGCCAGTGTTGAGAGCTTCACGAGCCACCGGACTGGCATCGATGTGGTCAAAGACGGCGCGGCGCATGGGGTCGATCGCGTAGGTTAACGGGTTGAACTGCGTAATCACCTGAAGCCAGGTGGGCAAGCCGCGCAACGGATATAGGGCGCCGGATAGGAAGAACAGTGGAAACACCACAGCTTGCACGACCGCCATAAACGACTGAAATTGCTCCATCCGCGCGGCCACCATGACACCGAAAGCGGTGAGCGCAAACGCCAACAGTGCGCATTCCGCCACCAAAATCAGCAGCAACGCTGGCGAATACGGTACGCCGACCAAACCGGCCAGGGCTAGAACCAGCAAACCTTGCAATGTGGACACGGTGGCTCCACCAAAGCACTTGCCCAACACTATCGATGTTCGGCTCACTGGAGCCACCAACATCTCGCGCAGAAACCCGAATTCGCGATCCCACACGATCGAACCAGCGGAGAACACGGCGGTGAACAACACTGTCATCCCCAGTGCGCCGGGGAACATGAATGTGCGCAGATCCACTCCGCCCGTGCTTGCGTTGGCCAGCGAGGAGAGCCCCGTGCCGAGCACAAATAGGAACAGCGCCGGCTGTAGTAGTGCCGTCACTATGCGAGTTCGATCCCGGCTAAACCGGATCAGCTCACGACTCCACACGACTTTGATCGCTCGCAGATCGGCGGCTATACCTCCGTGACCTCCGTGTACCGCAGCTGGAGCGGCGACCAGTGGGGGCATCGACCCGTCTGCGCCCACAGGACTTGAAGTTTGCCGCGAGCTCATCGGCGAGCCACCATTGCCATCCAATCCGGTGACGAGCTTTCAGCATCACGAATCGTGTTGCCGGTGTAGGACATGAACACGTCATCCAGCGACGGACGGGAGACGTTCACCGACTCGATCACCATATCCAGTTCGGTAAATAGCCGGGGTACAAACTGTTCGCCGCGAGGTACCGAAAACGTGACAGCACCCTCACGCAGCTGCGCTTCTATTCCAAAATGCTGTCGCAGCTGCGCGATCGCGGCAGCATCATCAGGTGTGCGCAGCCGAATCTGGTCGGCACCCACGGTCGCTTTTAGGGCTTCTGGTGTGTCGGTCACGATGATCCGGCCATCATCGATGATGGCGATCCGGTCACAGTACTCAGCCTCGTCCATGTAGTGCGTGGTGAGGAAAATGGTGATGTCGTCGTGCCGCTTCAGCTCGGCAATGTAGGCCCAGATGGAGCTACGCGTCTGCGGATCTAGGCCGATAGTCGGCTCATCCAAAAACAGCACACGGGGCGAATGCAGTAGCCCTCGCGCAATTTCTAGCCGACGCTTCATGCCGCCGGAGAACGTCCGCACCAAACTACGGCGACGATCAGCTAATCCGACCATATCCAGTACGTCCCGCATACGTGTTTCGAGCTCGCCGCGCGGTACGCCGTACAGCTCGGCGTGAAAGCGCAAGTTCTGTTCAGCGGAAAGGTAGCCATCTAACGTGGTGTCTTGAAACACTAAGCCGATGCTGCCACGTACCTGGTCGCGCTGGGAAATCACGTCATAGCCGGCGACGCTAGCCGAACCGCCGGTGGGTGCCGATAGGGTGCACAGCATCTTGATCGTGGTGGACTTACCAGCACCATTGGGCCCAAGAAAACCAAACGTTTCTCCGGGCTCGACCTCAATGTCGATGCCTCGCACTGCCTCAATATCGCCATAGCGTTTAGCTAAGCCGCGCGTAAGCACGGCGGGGGTTTTATCGACCACGGGTCTACCATACGCCGAGCTTGCACTGCCACCGTCCGACTAGGCTGCGGTTACCGTGAGCACGATTGCGTGGCGCCGCTAGAGGCTTGGCTTCACTAATGACCTGCAAGGAGGCATCTATGCGCATTTCCAGGCTGCTTTTGACTGGGAGCTGGGCTGGGCTACTCGCGGTGCTGGCAGCGTGGGGAGTGCTGCTGCGTATCGATGGAAACGTGGACAATTTCAGCTACTTCACCCAACAGAGCAACATGCTGGTGGCGGGATACTACTTCTGGCAACTGGGATATCTGCTCATTGGTCGAGAACGGGGCTGGCGAGCTCCCCCGTTATGGCTACACGGTGCTGTAGTGGTGTACATCATCGTGACGGGAGTGGTGTACGCGACTTTGCTCGACGGCTCATACCGGCAGCTTCAGGACGTACTCTCGCATGCAGCGATACCGATTCTAGTCGCAATAGATTGGCTGATATACGGCCCTAAATCCACAACGCCGCGCTGGTGGTATCCGCTGAGCTGGTCGGTGTATCCAGTGCTGTATTTAGGTTTTATTCTCCTCAGAGCTGCGGTTATCGAAAGGCCGCCCGGCAGCAACCGCTATGTGTATCCGTTCTTAAACCTTGAGGCGGTCGGTGCCGGGCAGTTCGCTCTTACCGTTCTCAACTTCATCATCGGGTTCGTCGCGCTGGGCTACTTGATAATGGGAATCGGAAAAGGAATCGAGAAAGTTCAGCGCACGTGTAGAAATGCTCGCTATCGCGCGACCTCTTAGCTCAGGCTTGTGGCCAACGTTTCAGCTAATCGCCCATTCGCGCGGCAAGTTCCTGACTCCACGGCTGGGCTACGTCCACTCCGGCCAGCCGACATATTCGTTGCGCGGCAGCCACGCTGGGTAGCACTTGGTCACCCCAGGTTCCGTTCACTCCGATCAGCACAATGCGGGCGCCGTGAGACCCGACTCGTTCAATCACCGCTGTGGCGAATCCCCCATTGCGCACCACGAAGGTCGCCATAGCCCGCACGGCTTGTCGTGTGGCGCGCGGGCTCAGCGGTAGGGCGTCAACCACGTCAACGGCCGGTGGTGTTGGCATACACCTAGGCTAGGTGTAATGGGAGCCACGACATATACCGGAAGCCGGGTTACTGCGCCGCAGACGCGACGACTAGCCCAGTTGGACATCACCAAAGCATCCGTAGGACCGATGGACAACAATGCCTACCTGCTGCGATGCCGACGCAGCAATGAAGCGCTGCTGATCGACGCTGCCAGCGAACCCGCAACTCTGCTTGAGCTGGTGGCCGAGGTAGAGCTTACGGCGATCGTCACCACGCATCGCCATGCCGACCATTGGCAAGCCTTGGCTGAGGTTGCCAAACGTACCGGAGCCACCACCGTTGCCCACCCGCTGGACTCCCCCGCCATCGGCGCGACTATTACGCAGCTGTGTTCCGACGGTGATCTGCTGACATTCGGTGAAATCACGTTGAGCGTGATCCACCTGCAAGGCCACACTCCCGGCTCGATCGCGCTGCGCTATGACGATCCGACTGGACCACCGCATCTGTGGACCGGCGACAGTCTTTTCCCCGGCGGTTTGGGCAACACGTTCGGTAGCGCCAACGACTTTGCCTCCTTACTGCGCGATGTCACCGAGAAGCTCTTCGCGCCCCTACCTGATGACACCTGGGTGTACCCGGGCCACGGAGACGACACAGCGCTGGGAGCACAGCGCCCCTCGCTGCCGGAATGGGAATGCCGCGGTTGGTGAGGTGCGACGAGTGAAACCATCCCATCCCGGAGTCGCTTACCGACAAAACTGTCAGTGACAAGAATGTCGGTGACGAATTTGTCGGTTACGTTGATACCTTTATATTGTGCCGTTCGTGAATCGTCGTACCGAGCTAAAAACCTTAGAAGCCTGGTGGGAAAAGCCATATCCCCGCCCGGCGTCGTCGAGGTGCACCCAGACTGAACCGTCGGGAGCGAGCAGGTCGCGGATGAGTAGCAGCCGGTCGCGCATCATGGTCAGCCAGACGGAGTGCTCCAGCGCGTCGTCGTAGTGTTCGAACGCCTGGCCGGTGTTGAACGGTGGGTCGATGTACACAAGCTTGACCTTGCCGAGGTACTCCCGCGCGTACTCAGGGGTGCGCGAAAGTGCATGCAGCGCGTCGTAAGAGTCGCCGACGATCAGCAGGTTATCGGTAGCCGCTTTGGAGGTCGGGCCGACCTCGCCCACGGTGTCTCGTTCGTGCAGTAACCGCACCTCGACCACACGCGGATCGTCGCGCTCCACCCACTCGTAGCCGCCGTCCGAGGTCCCGAGCAGCGCCTTTTCCTTACCGACCCATGACAACGTGAGACGGCCGGACGGCTGGGCGTTACTCATAAGCAAACCCTAGGGGCCAAGGTGAACAGCAGGCGGTTCGGCCCACCTGCTCCAAAACGACATCCCAGCACCACTAGCGCCAGCACCCGTCGCGCCTGTTACTTCTTGCATAGGTTCAGGTTGTATTCGCCGCAGTCGCACCGCAGAGACTCCTCGCGTCCGGGCTGTCCGGTGACGCGAATCCACGGCTCGCACGATGGGCTGGCGCAGGAGAAGAGACGAAGAAACTGTTTACAGGCTTCCACCACGGGCTCGAAATCGGCCCTGGTCATGGTTGCCCGCTCGTTGTAGTGCACAAGGGCATTAATGGCCCAGCTCTCTCCATCTTGAGCGCGTATTACCTCAGGGCGGGCCTTCTTCAGTTCCTTAACTTTCTGCTCGGCCGCCTCGTTTTTCCATGAGTTGGCCGCATCAGCAGCCTTCTTCAACAACGAGTTATGCCTACCCTTGACGGCCGAGAGCAGCTCCCCTAGCTCACGACGGCCGTCCTGTCGGAAGGTGACTTGAGCCCGAAGTGCCTCAGCAAGATCGGCCATAGTCGACTCGAAGCTGCGACGCAGCTTTTGGGCAGCGCCCGGTACGTCGTTCCTGTCGAGATCAGCGTTAATCCGATCCCAGAAATCGGCACCATGCTCGTAAGCCGGCCCGTCCTCCACCGTCCAGCCATGAAAGTGGGCTTGCGCGGTCTTACTGACAAGACCGGACGATTGCATCTGCTTTGCCCAGACCTCATCGTGTGTGGTGATAATGAACTGGACGTTTCCGAACCGCTCCTTGAGTAGCCTGCAGAACTGCTTCCGGTGATTACTGTCTACCGACATCACTACATCGTCCAGTACAGCAAAACGAAAGTCATCGCCTAGCAACTGCTTGACAAGAGCAAGGTAGAGACACACGCCCATGCCGTCTTGATGCCCCTCGCTGTGGTACGCCCCCGGCGGGAACATGTCGATGCCGTGGAAAGTCCACCGACAGATTCAACTTTCCGGCACTCGGCCCAAGCTCGGCCCTAAAGGTGGACTCATCATCCGCATTAATTACGCGGTAGTAATCGCTGAACTCCTTCTCGACCGTTTGGTACAAGGTGGCGAGCGCTTCATCTGCTGCGGCGCAGTACATCTGATAGACGACACTCGCCGTTGCCTGTGCCACCGCAGTCTTTACGTGATCGGCTCGAGCAAGGCGGATTCGGATCCAGCGCTCTTGAGCAATGGTCAGAAAGTCCCGAGCTTGGGAAGTCGCGGTCTGGTCCGGTTTGGCCCGGTTTGGCCCGCAAGGTCTCGAGCAATGCGGCGAGTCCGGCCACCATGCTCGGCGGTATAGCTAATGGGTCTCCAGCAAGACGACTCTCTTGGTCGACGGTGCTTTCCACCGTGTCGAGCTTGGCTTCGAATGTAGCCAGATCATCCAACCATCCCTGCAGACGGTGCGGCAATTCAGCAGTACCGAAGTTGGCGACATGGGGCTGGGTCGCTCGGATGAGCTCACATACCTCTCGGAGCTCCTGCACGACGGAGCTGGCAACCGTCTGGACTCGATGCTGCAGCACGTCAGCAGCATTGGATCGAGCAAGCTTTTCGGCGAGATACGTTCGAAGCTTTTCCATGTTCTCCCACTCTGTGTCACAGAGCGGACAGACATTTTCTGAGACGAGTTGCAGCCCCTTGTCGATGAAGGAGTGCTGTTGCAAAGACAGTAAAATTTCGGGATCGTCAGCGAGTTCTTCGAGCACATTCCTGAGGTCGTTGACCGCGGTCGTGAGTGCTGTTGTGTTAGTCAACCTATCCGAAAGTGCCTGAACATCTCGAAGCGAAGAGTTTTTGTCGAACGGTTGTTGAAAACCTTCGACGTCAACGCCAGCGCGTAGGTCTGTTTCCAGCGTGATGGCGCTGAGGGGATCGAGGCCAAGGGTTGTTCGGCGGCTGTTGACCTCGCGTGCCATCTCCGTGTTCAAGAGCTCGGTCAAGTCGAGGTGGCGGCACATCGCTTCCTCAGCCGCATTCTCCTCGGATTTGGTCCTATCCCTTGCCGACGATGTCTTGGACCGCGCGGTCTTGAACACCTTCCGAATCTCGTCAATACGGCCAAGCTTCAGCAATGTCTGGACTTCTTCGGCACGCTTGCCGGCTTCGACGAGTATGTATTTGATGATCTCCCGGCGAGATAGCGTGAGCTCCGGATGCTGCTGAGCTCGCTCGATTGCTGCTCGCATCGCAGGAGTGTCTGGTTCGAGCGTGCAGGTTCTGGCGGTATTGACGCTCCGACGCAGTACAGCTTGTTCGCCGGTGGTCGGGTCGCGTACGGTCATCGCCACCTTGGCGGCAGCGGGATTGTCGCGGCAATGAACATGCGGGCCATGCCTCTGCAAATTCAAGTTACCCGTACCAGTCCCAGCAAGGCGGGCAATGTTACCTGTCAAAGCAAAGTCGATGGCGTCGACAACGCCGCTCTTGCCGGAGCCGTTGGGGCCGTAGATGACGAACGATGTAGACCCAAATGTTAAGTCAAGGTTGCGGATACCTCGGAACTCCTCGATATGGATGCTTTCGATCTGAATCACGCGAGCTCGTCTCCGCTGCCGGCCGTAAAGAACTTGACCAGCTCGTCCGCCTTCGGAAGCGGATCGGCTGACAGCGCAATCCGTAGGTCGTTGCCAACTGGGTCATTCACCTGTCCGAGGGCCCGGAGCCGCTCAAGGAACGCCTCCAATACCTGCACCTCAATTTCGGACATGCAGTTTCCTCCTGTGTTCATCTTGAGCCTGGAGACTGATGCAATCGGCAGTCTTCCAGTGTCACTCATCGTACTTAAGCGAGAGAGTCCAATCGGGGCTCGTCGATCGGTGGATGGGTATGACAGATGTGGAAAGCCGCAGAAACACAAAGGAACTTTGGCATACTACTTGCTTGTACTGCATTAATCCATAAAATGTATTACAGGGGGTGCCATGCCACCACTGCGCATAGCTGAGGTTGCATGGGACGAAGCCAACTCAGAACATGCGACACTTCGCGTAACAGCAGCCGAGATTGAACAGGTTCTTTTCGACAGCCATACCGTCATCCGACGCAACAGGAGCGGACGTACAGCTGACTACCTGGCCGATGGCAGAACTCGCGGAGGCCGTGTTGTGAGGATTGCCTTCGTGTACGACCTAGAACGTCTTCAAGCGCGACCGATCACAGCATGGGAGGTGCGGTAATGACAAAGCCGCGTAGTGGGATAGCTGAAGCTGAAAACGCCGAATGGCTTTACGAGCACCGCGAGGAACTCGAAACCGGCGAACCTGTCGATATAGAAGTCTCCCCCAACCTGGCCAGTGTGGTCTCCGTACGGTTTAAACGCGGTGAACTTAGCCAGATCGAGGCAGCGGCCACAGCAGCCGGAATGCCTTTCACGACATACATTCGCGAGGCTGCCCTAGCCGCGAGTGGAATGACCGATATCAACCGGGTACGCCGCGACGCAAAGAAACTTCATAAGATCACCGACGACATGTTGACCGCTCTGGGCGAGAAAGCCGCCGCCTGAACGAAGCACTTTTCGCGGTGTGACCTAACAGAAGTACGGCAGCATCGCGTTCAGCTGGCATCCGCCCCGGCACAAGTGCCACACTAGTGAGTGTGACCGTAGATGAAGCGGTAGTCATTGCTGCGCTGCGCGCGGCCGGAGCCCAGTTCGCGCTGGCGCACGGCAGCCGGACTGCGGATGGCCCATCGCGTCCCGATAGTGACCTTGACATCGGTGCATGGTGGGGAAGCCAAGTACCGGACTCATGGGACGTGCCACTGCCGAGTTACGTCGATCTCGTGGTGCTCAATACCGCACCGCTGTGGCTCGCGGGCAGGATCGCGCAGCACGGGCAGCTGTTATTTGACGATGATCCGGCGTCGCGGGTTCGGTGGCAGGCGGAGACTCGGTTGCGATATCTCGACGATATCCCTGCCCTACGTAGGCGCTACCAGCAACGAAGCGCCCAGCTAGCCCATGGATCGCACGGTGGTTGATGCCGAGCGGCTGGACCGTTTACTGAGCCGGGTTGCAGACGATATTGCTGTACTGACCGCACTTTGGGCTGTGGCCAGCACACCCTTCACAGCTCCGGCCTCCTGACCGATCAGTTGATGCCGCTACGGGCCATTAATCGTGGGTCACGTTCTTCTTTTGGGCTTTTCGCCAAGCTGACCGCAGCTGTAACCCCCAGCGTCACAACGATCACGCCCAGTGATAGCCAGATGGGGAGGTGCGGCGCCCAAGAGATGGGCTCCCCGCCATTGATGAAACCGATTTGATTCTCATTCATAGCCTCTAACGCGAGCTTCACTCCGATGAACCCCAGAATCACCGCTAAGCCGCGGCTCAGATACACCAACCGCTCCAACAGATGGCCGAGCAGAAAGTACAGTTGCCGCAGCCCCATCAGCGCGAAAACGTTGGCCGCGAATACTAGGTAGGCCTCTTTGGTGAGCCCAAAAATGGCCGGAATGGAGTCTACGGCGAAGAGTAGATCGGCCGTGCCGATAGCCACCATCACCACGATCATGGGGGTGAACAGCTTGCGGCTGCCACGTGTAACACGCAGATTGCCGGAGTCATAATCGTCGGTCATGGGCAGTACGCGACGCGAACATCGCACTAGCGCGTTTTCTTTATACTCCACATGATCATCAGAGCAGGCGAGTTGATAGGCGGTATACAGCAGAAATGCACCGAAGATATAAAAGACCCAGATGAATTGGTTGATGGCCGCGGCGCCGGCCGCGATGAACACCCCCCGCATCAGCAGCGCCAACACGATGGCCGCCATCAACACTTTCTGCTGATAGCCGCGGGGCACGCAAAATCTGCTCATGATGATCACGAACACGAACAGGTTATCCACGCTCAAGCTGTATTCGGTGACCCAACCCGCGAAGAATTGGCCACCATATCTGGGACCGGCAAAGAGCAGAACAGCTAAACCAAATAGCACCGCTAGGGCAACGTAGAAGATCACCCAGAAGCTGGATTCGCGCGTCGACGGTTCATGCGGTCGGCGCCCTATGATGATCAGATCGGCCAGTAGAATCGCGACAAGTGCACTAGCCGTGGCAATCCACAGCCAAATAGGCACATTCATAAAAACCTTCCGGTCGACAGGGTCAGCTTTGAGCCGATCGTTTCTCGAACCGGAGGTCTCTTCCGCCATAGCTGCTAAGCGACGACCGAGGGAACCGGGCCGGCATGACGACTAGCCGACCGTGATGACGATTCCGCCGCGAAGGAATACTCCCCTCCACCCACTACCTTATCCGGGGGCCGGATTGCTCAAAACCCGGCACCCCGTGCGCATCTATGCGATAGAGCGCTCCCAATCAATTTCAGCCAAGGCTGCAGGAGCCACGTGTTCTTTATTGAGCGTGGAGCCGATTCAGCTGGATGGCTGGCAAGGCCGCAGGAGCCGCCGCGTACGCCATATCTCCCAACTTCGCCCGAAGCGCAGCGGAGCAGGTACACAAGGCGATCGCCCGGGTGCGGGTGTCCCGCACAAGCACAGCGCCGCCAGGCTCCAGCTGAATCGGCCGCCTAAGAAGCGGCGGTCATGGATCTCAGCTCCTTTTTGAGTTCATGGATTTCGTCGCGGATTCGCCCCGCCAGTTCAAACTGCAGCTCTCTCGCGGCGCTGAGCATTTGTTCATTGAGGTTGGCTATGAGGTCGGCTAGCTCAGCTTGCGCCATCCCAGTACCGCGAGCGAGGACCTCACTCCCCCTCCGCGAAGACAGCCCGGGAACGGGCGATTTACCACGGCTTTGCTGGCGCCCGCTGCCACCAAGCAGTTCGCTGTTGTCGGTATCTTCGGCGGAGCGATAGATGCCATCTAAAATGTCTACAATCTTTTTCCGCAGCGGCTGCGGATCGATGCCGTGCGCAGTGTTGTAGGACAGCTGCTTAGCGCGCCGCCGATCGGTTTCGTCGATCGCCCGTTGCATGGATTTGGTGACGGTGTCGGCATACATGTGGACCTGGCCGGAAACGTTTCGGGCTGCCCGCCCAATGGTTTGGATCAGTGAGGTTTCACTGCGCAGGAATCCTTCTTTGTCCGCGTCGAGGATAGAAACCAAGGAGACTTCAGGCAGGTCGAGCCCTTCCCGAAGTAGGTTGATTCCGACCAGCACGTCGTAGTCACCTTTGCGGAGCTGACGCAGCAGCTCCACCCGGCGCAACGTGTCTACCTCTGAGTGCAGGTAGCGCACCCGAATACCGAGTTCGAGCAGATAGTCAGTGAGGTCTTCAGACATTTTCTTGGTGAGGGTGGTAACTAAGACGCGCTCATCGCGCTGCGCCCGCACTCTAATCTCGTGGACCAGGTCGTCGATCTGCCCTTTGGTGGGTTTGACTACCAGCTCAGGATCGAGCAGGCCGGTGGGTCGAATCACCTGCTCTACGAACTCACCCCCGGTGCGGCCCAGCTCGTATGACCCTGGGGTAGCGGACAAGTACACGGTCTGACCCACACGCTCCAGGAATTCATTAAACTTCAGCGGACGGTTATCCATAGCGCTGGGTAGTCGGAATCCGTGCTCCACCAGGGTACGTTTCCGGGACGCATCGCCCTCATACATGCCGCCGATCTGCGGTATAGAGACGTGAGACTCATCTACGGTCAGCAAAAAATCGTCTGGGAAGTAGTCGAGCAAACAGTTTGGTGCCGAACCGGGCGGCCGCCCATCAATGTGCTGCGAATAGTTCTCTATGCCGGAGCAAAAGCCAACCTGTTGCATCATCTCAATGTCGTAGGCAGTTCGCATCCGTAGCCGCTGTGCTTCCAGCAGTTTGCCTTGGCGCTCCAGTTCGGCCAATCGCTCCGCGAGTTCGATCTGGATAGCCGAAATGGCGCGTTCCATTCGTTCCGGGCCGGCCGCGTAATGCGTGGCTGGAAACACCCGAACAGCGCTGGTTTCCCGGACTACTTCTCCAGTGAGGGGGTGGAGGTAGTACAGTTTTTCGACCTCGTCGCCGAACATTTCGATGCGCACCGCGAGCTCTTCATATACCGGAAAAACTTCGATAGTGTCTCCCCGCACACGGAACGTGCCGCGGGTGAAAGCTACGTCGTTTCTGGTGTACTGCACGTCGACCAATCGGCGCAGCAGAGCGTCCCGATCATGTTGCTGGCCCAGCTCCAGCTGCACACTGTGCTCCAGGTACTCCTGGGGAGCGCCAAGGCCATAAATGCACGACACGGTTGCCACCACAATCACATCACGCCGAGTGAGCAAGCTCATGGTTGCCGAGTGGCGCAGCCGCTCCACCTCGTCATTAACCGAGGAGTCTTTCTCGATGTAGGTATCGCTGTGTGGGACGTACGCCTCGGGCTGGTAGTAGTCGTAGTAGGAGACGAAGTACTCCACCGCGTTGTCGGGGAAGAACTGCCGAAGCTCATTTGCCATTTGCGCGGCAAGTGTCTTATTGGGTTCAATCACCAGCGTGGGACGTTGCAGTTTCTCTACTAGCCACGCGGTGGTAGCGGATTTGCCGGTGCCAGTGGCACCTAGCAGCACAATGTCTTTCTCCCCATCCCGGATACGTCGTTCCAAGTCAGCAATCGCCCGCGGCTGATCACCTGAAGGGTCGTAATCGCTGACCATCCGAAACGGCGCGGCCGAGCGGGCGGCTTCGGTCGGTGCTTGCACAGAAGGTGACATGCCCTCTACCGTACGACCAGCATGTGACAACCGCCTCGCGGCGCCCTCATTCGGGTTCACCGGGCGAACGCGGAACTATTCTCTGCCTGGGAGAGACCAAATTGGCTCAGGTGTGCCTAGATGGTTCGCGGCCCGAGCGTGGGTCCTCGTCCGGTGGTCGGTAGTCCACCCTGCCCAGGAAGGTGCCCCGGAGCAGGTATGCCGCGCCACGCCGGCGACCGGCGAGCAGCGGCGCTGCCGGGTGTTTGGGCACGGGTCTCCGAGAACGCGTCCTCGATGCGATCTACCTGGCGGATGCCAGCGGCAAGCACGGCTGGCGTCTGCACGGCTGAGCGCCAATCTTCATACCAGCTATCGCCGTAGCCATGCTTTTGCTCCTCTGCCTGCAAAAGATCAACTAGCTGTTCGTCGCTGCATGCCCGCAGTTGAGCGAGTGACACGTCGGTGACAGAAGACAACCATTCAAGCGAGTTCCGCCGCATCTCCCGAAGCGCAGCAACCACCCTCGGCTTATCGGCGGGGCTTGGACGAACAGGGTCGCGTTCGATGGCAGCTGCCATCTCCTGTCCGCGGGCTTGTCGCATCGCGCGTTGCATATGGCCCGATTGAGGCCGTCAGCAAAAGAGGCGTTATCCACACCGCGTCCCGGATGGCCTACCAGGACAATGTTTGGCTGTTGTACCGCTGCGGTCTCGGCGCCTGCCATGCGGGAGGAAACAATCGCGCGGGCCGCGTCAATGGAATCGCGAGGATCGCTGTCACCGACATAATACACCACCACTGTCTCGGGCATCGTTGGGGTGGCGAAGACTTCAACAACCGCAATACCCTCCCCATCAGATGGCCGTTGGCTAGATACCACAGCTGGTTTTTGTCGCTCGGCTACCGCTGTAATGCGTGCGGCGGGTTCGGTGTGGAAGGTGAAAACCTGACCGTTAAGCCACCCGTCAGAGTGTTCGGTTTGCCGCCGTGACTGCGCGGCGAGCAAGATTGCCGCTACTTCGCTGTGTCGGGTCGGGTCATCCCCCTGTACCGATACGGTCACCGAAGGGAGAGACTGGGCCGCAGCGCCAGAGGGCCGTTCCAGTTCCAGCACCGTGACCATGGCCGTGGGCCCAGAATCGCCGAGTTGCGGCGCGCCTTCGGCAAGCCCGTGAAGGATCTGTTCCCGATCAACCGGGGCGTTAATGATGCCGCCTAGGTGCCGCTCTATCTGCTCTACTGGCAGTGGCAGCTCGTACGCGCCGAGCGTGTCCTCTGTCCAATAGGCAGCCTGGCGCAGCGGAAGTTCGGTGATGTTGCTCGGCGGCAGGAGCGTGTAGCTAAGCGAAAGCGGCCCATCGTAAATGAGCGGTTTATTCGTGAACGCCGCGAAACGTTCCGCGAGTTCAACGTCGCCAGTTCCAGAACCCCCGCCAACAAACCGCAAGGCGAAGCTGCCTTCGACACCGCGCTCCACGGTGATTCCGTGTTTACTGAACAACCCAGGACCACTTATACGGGTCCCCCCACGAGCTTCCTCGTCAATGTAGGGATCGGGCTGCTCGCTGAGCGCCCAGGAACGGATCTCCGCTTCAAGACGCTGCATGTTCCTAGCGTCATACCCCTGATTGAGAGCGTCGAGACGTGCGGCAACATCGGCATTGTCCAACAATCGTCCCCGGCTCTGTTGGCCGGTGGCAGGCCCGCCACCCAGCGTCGGCACAAAGTATTGCCACATGTCACCGACCAGCTCGTCGACCGAACCGTACCCAATCACGGCGGTACCAGCGCTCGCTCGTACTACGAAGTCTTCCGGTGCGGCGGCGATGAGCCGATTGGCCGTCGCGGAAGCGAGGGCTCGCTCTTTGCGCTGCCTGGTATTGGTACGAATGTGCCGGTCACGCCAACTTTCGTAGAGCAAGCTGATGGTATCGGCGATCATCTCGCTGCCGTCGTCGAGTTCAGCGAGATGTTGCCAAAACTCCGCCGGCGAGGTCGCGGTGAGTAGCGGTAGTTGCCGGTACTGAGTAGTTGCGTTCCGAAACCCATAATCACCTGCAACGCCCAACCGTTGCTGATCGACAGCCCGCTCCAACACCGCCGTTGCTAGCGGCGGCAACGTTGCGGCCTGGCCACCAGCTATTCGCCACATCATGCCCGACAACGCCGAGAGCAGCGCGGATTGGCCGGCCACGTCGAGCTGCGCAACGTTGCTCTCGGTCAACGACAGATCCGTCGCGATCTGCGCGAAGGCTGCCGTGGGATCCTGGTGGATGAGATTTTGATATCGATGTTGACGTTCTTCTTCGGCCAGCTGTGCGGCTCTGCGTGCGGCCGACTGCTGCGCTGCGACAACCCGCTCCTGCAGCTGCGTCTGAGCCGCCTCTACCAACTGCCGATCAGCCAATCCCTCAACCACGGCGAACAAAGATGCAAAGTCCGCCTCTTGAGAATTGTTGATCGCGTACATCACCGCGCCCAAACGCCGCTCCGGGTCGTCTACTCGCTGTAAAGCCCAATCCATCAGTAGCGTCCGCGCCTGTGGATCACGTTCCCGCTCGTTAAGAGCGTGTTTTGAAACTGG
>QHCE01000053.1 GCA_003243955.1 Acidimicrobiales bacterium
CTTGGAATAGATCATCTAGCGGAACGACATGTGCCGCTATAGCCATATATCCCAGAAGGCCGATCAACCCGAGCACCGCGGAATATGCCGGCAGCGCCGCCATGTTCCGCTTAATCACGTCACGGCTCTTGCTCGCCAATATCCCGGTGACACTGTGTGGATAGAGAAACAGCGCGAGTGCTGAACCGAGGGCTAGAGTCACATAGTTCAGCTGGTCGCTGCCGCCGAGCAAAATCCCATCGTGAGACGTCGCAGTTGTGGCGAACTTGTGTTCGGCCGCGCCGAATATTACGTCCCAGCCGCCGAGTTTGTAAGGAATGACGATGACTGCGGCTACGATGACCAGATAGATCAGCGCGTCCTTGACGAACGCGATCAGCGCCGGAGCGCGCAGTCCTGAGTTGTAGGTGTACAAAGCTAGGATCACGAACGCCACGGTTATGGGCCATCTTCCGGTGACGCCCATTACCTTGAGAACTGCCTCGATCCCGATCAGCTGCAGCGCGATGTAGGGCATGGTGGCAACAATCCCGGTAATCGCCACCAGCAGCGCCAGCGTTCGAGACCCGAATCTTGCACGGACGAAATCCGCGGACGTGACGAAACCGTGCACACGCGAGACCGACCACAGTCGGATCAACACCAGGAACACCAACGGGAACGTGATAGCGGTGTAGGGAAGCGCGAAGAATCCGGCCGCGCCTGCGCTGAACAACAAGGCGGGTACGGCCACGAACGTGTAGGCGGTGTAGAGGTCACCGCCGATCAGGAACCACGTCACCCAGGAGCCGAAGTCCCGGCCACCCAAACCCCATTCATCGAGGTGGTCAAGGGTGCTCGGCCTTCGCCATCGCGCCGCAGCGAAGCCTAGGGCGCTGACGGCGCAGAACAAAGTGACGAAGATGACCAGCTCGGTGATTTTCATTGCGGACCTTGCTCACCGTTTCCGTTTCGTCAGTTGATAGACGAGCGTGGTGGTCACACAGCCGAGCGCGACGAACGAAAGTTGCGCCCAATAGAACAGCGGAAAACCGCCTAGCTTCGGATCGGCTGCGTTGTACAGAAACGGAAGCAACGGTATGACGATCGGGATCAGGAGCAGCCAGTTCCAGTGGCTGCGATCTGAGCGGGGCTTCTCGCCCGAGTGAGGGGCCGAAGACGCTTTTTTCTGCATGGCTAGCTGGCTTCTCCGATGTCTCATCGAACTAGCTTTCGGTTACAATCGTTTGGGCAACGAATAAAGCTTCGCGAGGTTACCATCTCTGAGCCTTGAGCTCCGGCCGTATGGCGCATCAGTGCGTGTCTGTCGCAAATCTTTTCAAGGGAACAAAGCAGCCGCCGCGAAATCAGCCCCAGCTAGGCTCTGGAGTCATGCTGCTCACTATCGATGTCGGAAATACTCAGACGGTGCTTGCCGTATTTGCCGGCGAACGGTTGGCGCACTCATGGCGGGTTCGCACTAACCCTTACACCACGGCTGATGAGTTAGCGCTGCTCTATAAAGGTTTGCTCGCTACCGATGACGTGAATGTCAGCGGCATTGCCGCGTGTTCCACGGTTCCCACGATTACCCGCGAGCTGCACGCCATGTTTGGCCGCTACTTCGTTCACCTGCGTACCATTCTCATCGAACCTGGGTTAAAGACAGGCGTTCGGCTAGCCGTGGACAATCCCAAAGAGGTCGGCACCGACCGCGTAATGAATAGCCTCGCCGCTTACCGGCTCTATGGTGGTCCAGCGATCGTGGTGGATTTCGGCACGTCCACGAACTTTGATGTTATTGGTGCTGAAGGTGAGTTCTTAGGTGGGGCGCTCGCCGCGGGCATCGAAATCTCGGTGGAAGCACTAGCCCATCGGGCCGCGGCGCTACGCAAGGTAGAACTGGTGAGGCCTAAGTCGGTGATTGGGAAAAATACAGTGACCTCAATGCAGTCCGGCACCATATTTGGTTTCGCTGGTCAGGTGGATGGCATTGTGCGGCGCATCGACGCCGAAATTGGTCCTGTACAGGCCGTGATTGCCACGGGGGGCTTAGCGCCGTTGGTGATGGACGAGACCAGCGTCATCACTCACCACGAACCTAACCTCACGCTCATCGGACTTCGATACGTTTTCCAGTGCACGGCGTCTGTCTAGAGCGCCCGGTAGCCTGTAGGAATGAATGATCATCTCCAGTCCGCGCCTGCGGTTGAAAAGCCCATATCGGCGCCGACAGAAGCCGCCAGCGACACCGCAGGTTTGGACGATATTCCTGAGCAGATGCGGGTGCGTCGGGCTAAACGAAGTCGGCTGCTAGCAGAAGGTGGGCAACCTTATCCAGTAAACGTGCCGCGCAATGCATCGCTGCGGCAGGTGCGGGAACGCTTCGCCGACCTTGCCACCGACGCCACATCGGGGCATATCGTCTCGATTTCCGGTCGCGTGATGTTTCTGCGTACCGGTGGCAAGCTGTGTTTTGCTACCGTGCAAGAAGGTGACGGCACCACGCTGCAGCTCATGCTCAGCTTGGCAAAAGTCGGTACCGAAGCGCTGGCGG
Source organism: Acidimicrobiales bacterium (assembly GCA_003243955.1). Classification (GTDB taxonomy): domain Bacteria; phylum Actinomycetota; class Actinomycetes; order Mycobacteriales; family QHCE01; genus QHCE01. The sequence goes on from QHCE01000053.1 coordinate 2,537, forward strand.
AATGGAAATCGCAGATAGACATTGGCGATTTTGTCAGCGTCACAGGCGAGGTTATTTCATCTAAACGGGGTGAGCTATCGGTATTGGCCGACAAATGGATGATGGCTGCCAAAGCGCTACGACCATTGCCAATAACACATAAACCGATGGCGGAGGAATCCCGGGTTCGGCGGCGCTACCTTGATTTGATTCTGCGTCCGGCTGCACGTGACATCGTCCGTACCCGCTCGGCCACGCTGCGCAGCATGCGAAGCTTTTTTGATACCCGCGATTTCATGGAAGTGGAAACGCCGATGCTGCAGGTGCAGCATGGCGGTGCGGCCGCGCGGCCGTTTGTCACACACATTAACGCTTATGATATTGATCTGTATCTACGGATCGCTCCTGAGCTTTATCTCAAACGCTGCATGGTAGGTGGGATGGAGCGTGTCTTTGAGGTCAACCGCAATTTTCGCAACGAAGGCGCCGATTCCTCGCATAGTCCGGAATTTGCGATGCTGGAGTGCTATGAGGCTTACGGCGACTACAATTCCATGGCAACTCTGACGCGTGAATTAGTGCAATATGTGGCGCGGCAGGTATGTGGCTCGGAGGTTGCGCGGCACGTTGATGGCAGTGAGCACGACTTATCTGGAATCTGGCGCAGCATCGAGCTTTATGACGCGATATCGCATGCGCTAGGCGAGCACGTGAGCGTTGCGACGCCCCAGAAAACGTTACTCGACTATGCGGGCAAGCATCAGATTGATGTGAACCCCGGCTGGGGACCAGGAAAAATTGCTGAGGAGATTTTCGAAAAACTGGTCGTGCCAGGACTGCTGGAACCAACTTTTGTGCGAGATTATCCGGTTGAAACCGCGCCACTCACCCGCGATCACCGCCAGCAGCCGGGCCTAACCGAGAAGTGGGACCTATATGTGCGGGGCTTTGAGCTTGCAACCGCGTATTCCGAGCTTGTCGATCCGGTGATTCAGCGCGAGCGTTTGCTTGCGCAGGCCCGGTTGTCCGCACAGGGCGACGACGAGGCAATGCAGCTTGACGAGGAATTTCTCCAAGCAATGGAGTACGCCATGCCACCGTGTGGTGGTATGGGAATGGGAATTGATCGGTTGTTGATGCTTCTTACTGGCCTGGGTATTCGCGAGACTATCTTGTTTCCCCTAGTGCGCCCAGAATAACTTGTTGTGAAAAATGGTGAGAAGATTTGTGCGTCCCGGCTTCAACTATTAGTAGGACAAGGATTATAGTGTCGAAACAGAAACTTTATTCGAAACACATCAGGAGGAAACGTGGCAAGGGTTGAAAAAGTTATTCTGGTAGACGATTTCGATGGCGGCTTAGCCGACGAGTCGGTCACGTTCGCCATTGACGGCACATCATATGAGATCGACCTATCAAAAGGAAATGCCGCCAAGTTCCGCGATATGTTCGCCGATTACGTAGGTAAGGCCCGCAAGGTTGGTCGTAAAACTCGTGTTCGGCGCAGCGGCGCCGCGGTGTCGGTTGATCGTGAACAGAATCAAGCCATGCGGGAATGGGCCAAGAAGCAGGGCCTAGCGGTGAGCGACCGTGGTCGCATCTCCACCGAAATCTCGGATCAATATAACGCCGCTCATCGTTAAGCCGACTCGAAAAAGTCCGCAGTTTGGGTTGGGCCACCAACTCTAAAATAGGTCTCGGTTATCCTGTTGGCGTGATAGGCAGCGCTCGAGTTCGCTCGAGCGCTGCCTTCGTTATGCGCCATCAGGCCTTCGCGATCGTGTTGTTGATAGGCGCCCTCGTGCGCGGGCTGGCCACTATCACTTACTGGCCGGCATTTTGGTTTTTCGACGGCGCCCGCTATATCAACGTGAGCCGAAACTGGGTACCTGATGCGCAGCGTCCGTTCGGTTACTCGGCGATCCTGCGCTTATTCGACTGGACGGGTTCGCTAGCCACGGTCACCATCGCACAGCACTTACTGGGGCTGGGTATCGCGACCGGGTTGTATGCGTTCCTGCGCCACCGGGGAGTTGCTACGTGGCTTGCGGTGCTGGGAGCAGCTCCAATCTCCCTGGACGCTTACCAAATCACCATCGAGCATTACATTCTGGCCGAAACGTTTTTCACCGCAATGTTGCTAGGCAGCCTTGGCCTGCTGCTATGGCGTCGGCAGCCTAGCGTTGGCATGATGGCTGGCGCCGGGCTGCTGCTTGCTCTAGCTGGTCTGACTCGCACAATTGGTTTATCGCTGGTCGCTATTGTGCTGTGCTATGCAGTGATCCGGCGGATGAGCTGGCGCCACCTTGTGCTGTTCATTCTGGCTTGGAGTATCCCGCTGGCGGGCTATGCGAGTTGGTACCATCAGGAACACGGAGTGTATGAACTTGGCCAATATGAAGGCCGGTTCCTTTATGGTCGAGTAACCACGTTTGCCGACTGTGACCAGCTCACCACGCTTACCGCCGCGCAACGTAAACTCTGTCCCGCCGAGCGGTTGGGTAAGCGCGAGCTTCCGAGCGCCTACGTTTGGAGTAAAGCGAAACCACAACAGCAGTTTCCGCGAGTATCTGATGACCCGATTTTTGCCGGTTTCGCCCGTGCCGCGATTGTGCATCAGCCGTTGGACTATGCCTACACCGTGCTGACGGAGACCCTGGGCTACTTCGGTGTACGGGATTATCCGATCTGCCCTGGTGACTGGGAAATGCCAGACACCAAACAGGTGCATTGTCATCCGAGGATGTCTGGTAATCATGGTTTTGACACCGAGTTAGCTTCGCCCGCCTATCGCGAGCCGGGAACCTTGACCGCGATTATGCACAGCTATCAACGCTATGTTTATCTGCCGGGAATGCTGTGGGGTGTACTGATCGTTGTAACAGTGTGGGCAGCTGTGTCGGGTGCCCTACAGCGACGTCGCCGACGGGGAGGTGGCCGAGTAGCTAAGGGCTGTGTAGCTAGTGGCCCTGGTTCTAGCGCGGCTGATAATGGCGCGGACGCCGTCCTGCTGGCCACGTTGAGCCTAGCTCTGCTGGTATTAGCCGTGGCTACGTCGATGTTCATCTATCGCTACGGCGTGATAACGCTGGCGCTGCTTCCCCCAGCGGGAGCGCTAGCGTGGCACCAATCTCAGAGCCGACTACAGTGGAAGGTAGCCGAGGCGAGTGACGTAGTACAGCGCGTGAGGGAGCGGCAAAATGTTTGAACGGTTTACTGACCGGGCGCGACGGGTTGTGGTGCTGGCGCAAGAAGAAGCCAGGATGCTGAACCACAACTACATCGGTACCGAACACATCCTGCTTGGCCTCATTCACGAGGGCGAGGGTGTCGCCGCGAAAGCTTTGGAGTCGCTAGGCATTTCCCTGGAAGGTGTGCGGACTCAGGTCGAGGAAATCATCGGCCAAGGGCAGCAAGCTCCAGCTGGGCACATCCCATTTACGCCGCGAGCGAAAAAAGTGCTAGAGCTTTCACTACGGGAAGCGCTCCAGTTGGGGCACAATTACATCGGCACTGAGCACATCCTGCTCGGGCTAATCCGTGAGGGCGAGGGTGTCGCCGCGCAGGTGCTGGTGAAGCTAGGTGCCGATCTCAACCGGGTGCGGCAGCAAGTACTGCAGCTGTTGTCGGGCTATCAGGGCAAAGAGCCGGCTACCTCTGGCGCTCCCGCTGAAGGTGCCCCCTCTACTTCGCTAGTGCTCGACCAATTCGGCCGCAACCTCACTCAAGCCGCTCGCGAAAGCAAGCTGGACCCGGTGATCGGCCGAGGTAAAGAGATTGAGCGGGTAATGCAGGTGCTCTCCCGCCGCACCAAGAACAATCCGGTCCTCATTGGCGAGCCCGGTGTAGGCAAGACCGCCGTGGTCGAGGGGCTGGCCCAAGCCATCGTTAAGGGCGAAGTGCCCGAGACGCTCAAGGACAAGCAGCTGTACACACTCGACCTAGGCGCGCTGGTGGCAGGCTCACGGTACCGGGGTGACTTCGAGGAGCGGCTGAAGAAGGTACTCAAAGAGATCCGTACTCGCGGTGACATAGTGCTGTTCATCGACGAGCTGCACACTCTCGTTGGTGCTGGCGCCGCCGAAGGCGCCATCGACGCGGCGTCCATCCTCAAGCCGATGCTAGCTCGCGGCGAACTGCAGACCATTGGCGCCACCACGCTAGATGAGTACCGCAAATACCTGGAAAAAGACGCTGCCCTAGAGCGCCGTTTTCAGCCAATTCAGGTGAGCGAGCCATCGCTGGCGCACACCATCGAGATCCTTAAAGGTCTGCGGGACCGCTACGAGGCGCATCACCGGGTCTCGATCACCGATGCCGCATTGGTGGCCGCTGCTACTTTGGCCGACCGCTACATTTCGGACCGTTTTTTGCCGGACAAGGCCATCGACTTAATCGACGAGGCTGGCGCGCGGATGCGAATTCGGCGGATGACCGCACCACCGGATTTGCGCGAATTCGACGACAAGATTGCCGAAGTACGTCGGGAGAAGGAGTCCGCGATTGACGCGCAGGATTTCGAGAAAGCGGCTTCACTGCGCGATGACGAAAAGCAGCTGACGGAGAAGAAGTCCGAGCGCGAGGCCGAGTGGAAAGCTGGCGACCTCGACGTGATCAGTGAAGTTGACGATGAACAGATCGCTGAAGTGTTGGGTAACTGGACCGGTATTCCGGTGCTTAAGCTCACCGAGGAGGAAACCTCTCGGCTGCTGCGAATGGAAGAAGAGCTACACAAGCGAGTCATCGGCCAAAATGAGGCGATCAAGGCTGTCTCGCAGGCTATTCGTCGAACCCGCGCCGGCCTGAAGGACCCGAAGCGTCCAGGAGGTTCGTTTATCTTCGCCGGTCCCTCCGGTGTGGGTAAGACCGAGTTGTCCAAGGCGCTCGCGGACTTCCTCTTTGGTGACGAAGACGCCCTGATCCAACTGGACATGAGCGAGTTTCATGACCGCTACACCGTGTCTCGCCTAGTGGGTGCGCCTCCGGGATACGTCGGCTATGACGAGGGTGGTCAACTCACCGAGAAAGTACGCCGCAAGCCGTTCTCCGTCGTGTTGTTCGACGAAATCGAGAAGGCGCACGCAGACGTATTCAACACATTGCTGCAGATTCTGGAAGATGGTCGGCTCACCGATGGGCAGGGTCGGGTGGTGGACTTCAAGAACACGGTACTGATTCTGACGTCGAACTTGGGCACGCGTGATGTAGCCAAGGCGGTGTCGCTGGGCTTCCAAGCCGGTAACGACAGCGCCAGTAACTACGAGCGGATGAAGCAAAAGGTGCAAGACGAGCTCAAGCAGCACTTCCGCCCAGAGTTCCTCAACCGGATCGACGACACGATTGTGTTCCATCAGCTTACGCAGGAAGAGATTCTGCAGATCGTGGATCTTATGCTCAACCGCGTAGATACCCAGCTGAAGAACAAGGACATGGGAATCGAGATGACCGATGCCGCCAAGAGCCTGCTGGCTCGTCGCGGCTATGACCCCGTGTTGGGTGCGCGGCCGCTGCGTCGCACGATTCAGCGCGAAATCGAAGATGCACTCAGCGAGAAAATTTTGTTCAACGAGCTGCAGCCAGGCCAGATTGTGGTGGTCGACGTAGCAGAAGTGGACTCCGCTGATGAATCTAAAGGCAAATTCACCTTCCGCGGCGAGCCCAAGCCGTCAGAGGTTCCAGATACGCCGCCGGTAGATGTAGCCGATCCAGCGGCAGCCGCCGATTAGCTGGTACGTTGGCCAGCTAACGCATACAAGTCACCGCCGAGCTGCTCGATGAGACCGTCATCAACTAAGCTCGTAAGCGCCCGCTTTCGCTGCTCAGGCAGCTGCCAGGCCGCGTCGAGGCGCTCTTTGTCCACTGGACCCGGCGCGTTCCGCAGGATTGCCAAGAGTAGTCCGCGAACCTGGCGGTCGGTGCCTTCATAGCGTTGAGTACGCCGAATGCCGTGCTGTGCTGCCGGGTAACCTTTCGCGCGCCAGGCGCAGTGCTCGGTCAGCGGGCAACTACCACAGTTGGGGCTGCGCGAGGTGCACATCGTAGCTCCTAGTTCCATGATGGCAGCGCACAAGCGCGCCGCTCGTGCAGGCGCTGGAGGCAGCAGGCTTTCCATTAATGCCATATCGGCGGCAGTAGTTGTCGGGCCACATCCGGCCACTCCGGCCACGACCCGAGCCAGGACTCGCCGCACATTGACATCCACTACAGGTTGCCGCTGACCAAACGCAAACGCGGCAATCGCGCGCGCGGTGTAACTGCCTATACCGGGCAGCGCTAATAATTGGTCAACTTCGCTGGGCACCTGATTGTCGTATCTCGTAGCGATGGTGATTGCGCATGCGTGCAGCCGTAAAGCACGGCGCGGATAGCCCAATCGAGCCCAGGCTCGGATTGCCTCGGCAGCTGTATCGGCCGCAAGTTCCGCTGCCGTTGGCCAGCGCTTAATCCACGCTGCATATGCGGGAAGCACTCGGTGCACTGGCGTTTGTTGCAGCATGATTTCACTGACCAGTATCCCCCATGCCGTGGCTTCAGTTCGCCGCCACGGTAGGTCTCGGGCATGTTCGCCATACCACTCAATTAGCCTGCGTTGCATGGGAGCGACCGGCAATTGAGGCTGTTCTACTGCGGCGGCTCCTGGCGCTTCGCCTGGCTTTGTTGTCGCCGCCCATGCATCCAGCATGAACTCCTCCTCCGCCTTGCCATACTCGACCAGGCCGCACTAGCTAACTTTGCGCCTCGCTACGAACGATCATTCGCCGGTCGCCTAAGTTCCTTGGGCGCTGGTGGGCTATTACCGGCGAGCCTTCACCGATCTATCTCATGTGCCCGCTAATGTGCATGAGCAATGAACTGGACGACTGGCCCACTTGACCCCGCCGTCTACTGGCGCCGCAGGGTCGTGGTTGGCGTACCCATCGTAGCTCTATTACTCGTCCTTGCTACATGTGCAGTCGGATCTTCCGACTCAGGCTCCGGCCGCTCCAACACGGCAAACAAGCAGGTAGCGGCGGGGCAGCACTCCGATTCCTCGCAAAAAAGCTCTAGCCCGCCGCCCAGCCCTAGTCCGACGCCTTCGCCGAGCCCTAGTCCAGCGCCAACAGGTCCAACGCCATGTGAAGACAACGATCTATCGCTCACCGTTTCCATGGTTCATCAAAAGTATCCGCCGAATTCCCGCATACCTGTGCAGCTGTCGCTAGTAAACACCTCTGGAAAGCCGTGTACTCGGGATGTAGGCGCGGGCCAGCAGGAAACACTCATCAGCGCCGGGGAACAGCGCATCTGGTCCTCAGATACTTGCAGCAATGACCATGCCAGTAACCAGCACACATTGCAGCCAAATGAAAAGCTCACATATTGGGTGACCTGGAACACGATCATCTCGACTCCAAACTGCGCTAAGCCAGACGCGGCGAAGGCTGGTACGTACCAAGCAGTCGGCCGTATCGGCAGTAAATCCAGTGCCCCAGTCACCGTTACCCTGACGTAGGGTCGCCTCAGCGCACCCCTGGCTGCGCCATGCTCACGCGGGGCACCCGCACCCGAGCGTGCCGCCTTGCGTACTTCCTCCGCTGCGCTCCGGCCATGTCGCGGCGGCTCCTGCGGCCTTGCCAGCGGCACGCTGAGACGCCCCCTTGTTTATGCAAAGGGCGAAGAAAACCAGAAGGAAACCATATAGTGCGCTGGTCGCCTAAGATTTTATTGCAACGTTTTGTTTGAGTAGCGGTAAGATTCCTTGCCACATGTCGTAAATTTCGATGGTCTGGATGCCTTGGACGGTTACATCGCAGCCGCTGGGCACCAGCGCCCGGGCGTAGCCGTGACGTGCGGCTTCGGCAAGCCGCTGGGTTAGCCCGCGTACCGCACGTACGTCGCCGGAAAGGCCAACTTCTCCAATGGCGACCACGTCGGTCGGTAGCGCTTGATCGCGCGCGGCAGAGGCCACAGCGAGGGCGACTGCTAAATCTACGGCCGGTTCTCTCACCCGTGCGCCACCCACGGTGGCGGCGAATACGTCGCAGGCTGCCATAGGTAACTGGGCTCGTCGTTCGAGCACCGCGAGTACGAGCGCGAACCGGGCGCTATCAAGCCCGCTGACTGTACGCCTCGGGGTTGCCAGCGGTGAGGGGGCCACCAGAGCCTGTACCTCAGTCAGCAATGGGCGGCGACCCTCCAGCGTGACAGTGACGCAACTACCGGGTACGGGATCGCTGCGGCGGGTATCGTCTCGGCGGCTAAGGAATAGACCTGAGGGGTCTGCCACGCCGCTGATACCGTGGTCGCTGAGCTGAAAGCAACCAACTTCATCAGCCGGTCCGAACCGATTCTTGACAGCGCGCAGCAAGCGCAACGCGCTGTGCTGCTCACCCTCGAAATGCAGCACTACATCCACCAGATGCTCTAGCACCCTGGGACCGGCGATTGCGCCATCTTTGGTGACATGCCCAATCAGAATTATGGTGATGTTGCGTTCCTTCGCTAACGCGGCAAGCTCAGCGGCGACGGTACGCACGTGGGTCACTCCACCAGCCGCGGCTTCGGCCCGATTGCTGGTAATTGTTTGCACGGAGTCGACGATCAGCAGCCCAGGCTGCACTGCATCTACGTGGGACAGCACCGCCGCTAAGTCTGTTTCCGCAGCTAGGTATAGCTGGGGATGCAGTGCACCTACTCGTCCGGCGCGGAGCCGCACTTGAGCGGCGGATTCCTCACCGCTCACCACAAGCACCGGTGCGTTGAGTTGAGCGGCGGCGTGGACGGCTACATCAAGTAGCAGGGTCGATTTTCCGACGCCGGGTTCTCCGGCTAATAGAATCACCCCTCCAGGTACTAACCCGCCGCCAAGGACGCGATCCAGCTCGGGAATTCCGGTGGGATAGCTGGCCGCTGTTGTGACGTCAATTTCAGTGATGCGCTGTGCGGGAGCACTTATCGGGCCTGCGGTGGTGCTGTGCATCCGGGATGCCATCGCCTCTACTACGCTGCCCCATACTTGACATTCTGGACAGCGCCCCACCCACTTGGCTGGAGAGAAACCGCATTCTCCACAGCGAAACTCTTGGCGAGGTTTGGTGTTGGTTCGACCGGAACTCATGTCCAGCAGGCTAGCTCGTGGCTGCGACATAGATCAGCCGGTAGGCCGGCGTCAAGTCTTACTCGTGTTGTGGCGATCCAGCTACGGGCGTTTCGTTCGGCCGCGATGTTTCAGGCACCGCTACTGGCAGGCGCAACGTGACCGTCCCCGCATGCTCGAAACGTAGCTGCACTGCGACGGTATCTCCAGAGCGAAGCTTGTGGTGGAGGCCGCCCAACACCAAGTAGCCGGGGCGCAGCACCGCACCCGTTGCGTTGTCGAAGACCGGCTGCTGCTCAGTGCTTATCGAGGTTCCGGTCTGCCTAAGTATCACTACGGTGTGGGGACCCACAGCCAGTGGCTTAACTCCAGCGGTAGCACCACGCACGGTCGAAGCAGCTGATTCGGTGTGCGATGAGGTGCTCGGTGAAGGTGGCGTTGGCAGTTGCGTGCCGGACGGTACCAGCTGTACCGACTTGGCATCTGGGCTAGAGATCGCCAGGATGCGGTCTTCTTGGGTACCGATGTTAGCCAGGTACATAGATAGCGGGACCTCCGCGTTTGGCTGCCACAGTGTTTCACTGGGAGCCACTACGTAAGCGTTGCGGATCGCGATATTGCCTAGATTCAGATCGATGCCCTCTATGGGGGACTGCATGCGTGACGTCTGTGTAACCTGACCAGCACCGCAGCCGCTCAGCAACGCCGCCATTAGCGCTCCGATGCCCACCAAAGCTGTTGCTCGAACCAGTGCGCGCGACAAGTTGCTCACGTCGGTTCCTCTCAGTGCAGGTGTGCGAAATGTGGTGACGTTTAGAGGTCGAGTGCGTCACAACACCGGTCTGCACGGACTCCCGCCCCAAGAACTTTTAGCGTAGTGGTGCCGCCGGAATAGCTGACCAGCGCGGGTCAGACATTTACCGCGGTGTCGGCGGGAAAAGCCTCGCGGAGTTCGCGCTGCTTCTTAGCTGCTCTGACCTGCAATTTTATCGCCGAACCAAACGGCATGGCATATATCGTCATGGTAGGATTAGATATGGCGCGAGAGGGGCTATAGAACCTGATGACCTTTACTGTCGGCGAGACTGTCGTTTATCCACATCATGGTGCTGCATTAATTGAAGCCATCGAGATGCGTACCATTAAGGGCGAAGAAAAACAGTATTTAGTTCTCAAAGTTGCGCAAGGCGATCTAACAGTGCGAGTGCCTGCTGAGAACGCTGAGATCGTCGGAGTGCGTGAGGTTGTTGGTTCAGAAGGCTTGGATCAAGTTTTTTCCGTGTTACGAGCTCCGCACACTGAGGAGCCCACTAACTGGTCACGTCGCTACAAAGCTAATTTGGAAAAGCTCGCCTCTGGTGATGTTAATAAAGTTTCCGAAGTCGTGCGCGATCTGTGGCGTAGAGATCGCGAGCGTGGTCTTTCCGCCGGTGAAAAACGAATGTTGGCTAAAGCGCGTGACATTCTTACGGGAGAGCTTGCGTTAGCAGAACATACCGGCCGTGAAGAAGCAGAGAAGCTGCTAGATACTGTGTTGGAATCAGTAGCGGTATAGCGAGAACGCTTCCAATAGACCACGGCCTACGTACTCGTCTGCCTACGTTCTCGTCCCCTTGCGTGCCGCAAACACGCGGTGCGCTCCGGCGGCCTTGGCAGATGGCTATTGGCAGACACTCTGGTGAGTTATTTTGCGATATTGACGCATGACTACTCCTGATACTGTCATCATCATTGCTGCGGCTGGAGCCGGAGCTCGCTTTGGTGACATTGCCCCTAAAGCGTTGTTCCCGCTTGCTGGTGAGCCACTAATAATCCACGCGCTACGGCGCGCGGCGGCAGCGCGTCAGGTAGCGGCCATCGTTATCGCCGCCCCGCCACAGCGGCTCGAACAATTTCAGAGGCTTTGTATCGACGTCGTATCAGATGCAGGCCCGCCTGTGTATGTAATTCATGGCGGCCTGCATCGCCAAGATTCTGTGGGCCTGGCGCTGGGCGAGGTTAGGCGGATAGGCGTAGCGCATTCAGTGATTTTGGTGCACGACGCGGCGCGGGCTCTGGCGCCGACCGCACTGTTCGAGCGAGTCGCCGAGACAGTCAGATCTGGCAACCCTGTCGTGATTCCAGTGCTGCCAGTCGTGGACACAGTACGTCAGGTCGACGAGACCGCTTCAGTGGTCCAGACCGTGGATAGAGCCGGGCTTTGCTTAGTGCAAACGCCACAAGGCTTCCAGGCGGATGTGCTTTTTGCCGCGCATAGTGCCATCGACCCATCGGCAAGCGCAGCCGATGCTGCTCTCACCGATGATGCCGGGCTGGTTGAGCGCCTAGGCTATAGGATGCGCACGGTGGCTGGTGAGCCTTGCGCGTTCAAGATCACTCGTCCGCACGATGTTTCGCTAGCGAAAAGCTTTTTATCCGGCGCGGTTGCCGCTCAAATGCGTTAGTGCCGAGGCGTTTCATGGCAGCAGTCTGTAGTAGGTAGGGGTAGGTGTGGAAGCGATTCCTCGAGTGGGTATTGGTAGCGACGTGCATTGCTACGACCGATACCGCTCTTGCTGGGTAGCGGGGCTTCTGTGGGATGGTGTGCCGGGGTTGGCGGGTCATTCTGATGGTGACGTAGTGGCACATGCGGCGTGTGACGCGTTGTTTTCAGCGGCCGGCTTGGGTGACTTGGGTAGCAACTTTGGTACAACCCAGCTGCGCTGGGCGCAAGCCGCTGGCGTCGCACTGCTGGCCGAGGCCGCGCGGCGAGTGCGCGAAGCGGGTCTGGGCATCGGAAATGTAGCCGTGCAAGTCATCGGTGCCGCACCTGTGCTCAAGCCCCGGCGGGAGGAAGCACAGAAAGTACTTTCTATGGCCCTGAGAGCTCCGGTGCAGCTGAGCGCCACCACTACAGATGGGATGGGTTTCACTGGTCGCAATGAAGGTTTGGCAGCTATTGCTACCTGTATTCTCATCGGCCCGGGGTCGTGGAGTTGAGCCAGCTCCAGGCGGCCGCTGGCGGCGCCATGCTTGTGCGGGACACCCGCACCCGGGCGTGCCGCCTTGCGTACCTGCTCCGCTGCGCTACACCGAATTTAGGGGATGCTGTCGTACGCGGCGGCTCCTGCGGCCTTGCCAGCGAACAGCTGAAGCCAACTTGCGCTTTTAACGTAGAACTCTTTTTCTATGTTTTCGGCCGCAGCATCTCGGTGATGGTTTCGGGAGGGCCGGGCTTGGCGAATAACCAGCCCTGGCCGTTATCGCAGCCAAGGTCGCGCAGCTGACGTGCCTGCTCATCGGTTTCGATTCCCTCGGCTGTGACATGTAACCCGAGGATGTGCGACAGATGTATGAGCGTTTTCATGATTTCTTCGCCAACGCGGTCACCGTTGGGATCTTGTTGCAGTCCGGTGACGAAGGAGCTGGCAAGCTTGAGTGCCTGCACGGGCAGCCGGCGCAAGTAGGCGAGGTTGGAGTAGCCGGTGCCAAAGTCGTCAATAGCAATAACAAATCCTGCGTCTGCCAGGGTGCGCAATCGCTCCAGTGCCTCATCGGATGGGCCCATGATCTCGCTCTCGGTAAGCTCGAGCTGGAGCTGCTGCGGCGCCACATCATAGGCTTGGGCAATGCTGATGAGCTCGGCAACTATCCCGGGATCGCGCAGCTGACGAACCGCAAGGTTGATGCTCACAAACGGTGCTTGCGCACCGAACTCGGCTGACCAGAGCGCGGCTTGCGCGCATGACTGCTCGAACACCCAGCGCCCCAGCGGCACGATTTGGCCGGTCTCTTCGGCCAGGTCAATGAAGTGCTGTGGTCCAAGGCGGCCGAGCACTGGATGGTTCCAGCGCACCAGCGCTTCGGTACCAATGGTTACGCTGTCGCGTAAACGAACCAGCGGCTGATACTCGACGAGAAACTCACCATGCGCCAAGGCGCGCGGCATAGCTGCGGAAAGCTCATAGCGCGCCACTTGCCGACCGCGGCGCTCGGATTCATGCAACGCCCAACCGCCATTGCCTTCTGATTTGGCCCAGTACAACGTAATATCGGCGGCTTTGAGTAGTTCAGCGGGATCGGCTCCGGCCGCTTGGTGTTCCACGAGGCCGATACTGGCCGAGACCGTAAGTTGATGATCTGCGATCTCAAACGGAGCCGCAAGTGCTTCCAGTAGCTGCTCAGCGAGCAACTTCAGCTGCCGCGTTCCTTCGCAGTCCTCCACGAGTACGACGAATTCATCGCCGCCCATTCGGGCCACAATATGACCGGCATCGGCCGTGCAGCGCGCTAGCCTTTCCGCGAGCTCCACCAGCAGTTTGTCGCCAACGTGATGGCCCAAGCTGTCATTTACTGCCTTAAATCTATCGAGATCTAAGTAGCACAGACCAATGCGTTTGGTCGAGTCGTGCTGATTGCATAGTCTGCGGAGCCGGTCAAAAAATAGCGTTCGGTTGGGAAGCCCAGTCAACGGATCGTGTAGCGCTTGATGGTGCAGCGTTGTCTGTAGTCGCCTTCGCTCGCTGACATCCTCAACGAGGACAACGAGATAACGCGGATGCCCGTTGTCATCGCGCACTAGTGAGATGACCATGTCGGCCCAGACCACGCTGCCGTCCGGTCGCACATACCGCTTTTCCGACTGGACCTGCTCTTGCTCGCCGTTAACCAACCGCTGATACTGCGACCACAGCTCAGGTGCGTCGTCGAGGTCTACAAATTGCGCGACCGAGCTGAAAAGATGTGCCTCGGAGCTGTCGCCCAGAATCTGTTCCATGGCCGGGTTGAAGTGGAGGATATTTCCGGAGATATCGGCGATCGCAATACCGATAGCGGCGCCAGCAAACACGGCCCTAAACCGTGCTTCGCTACCGCGAAGATCCCGTTCTGTCGTTTCGCGTGCGAGTAGACCGGCCCGCCGAATCTGTTCCTGCTCGCTGAAGGTGACATCGCGTAGCGCTGTGCTAAACCCGGCCGCTATCGCTCCCAGCAGCAGACCTAGCCTGCTACGCAGCTCTGCATTGTTGATATGGCGCAGTTGGGGCGCGAAGTCTTTGAGTAGTCGGCTGGCAATGAGGCTCAGGCTTAGCTCAAGCGCTTCAGGGTTAGTGAAATGCGCATCGACGAGTTCTTCACCGACCGACCGACCCAGCTGCGCGGTTTGAGTGGGATCGGTAAGGGCAGCGACAAGACGCTGTGTGGTGTTCAGCAGATGGAGCTGGGTCTCTCGCAAGCTCATCGACACAAAGCCGGTGGGCCAAATGGTTGCGGCCCACGTGTCCGCGAACCCATGCGTACTAGGCCCACCACCGTCATCGGTTGCTGGGTTGTCTTTTACGGGAGAGCGGAACTTGATAACGCCAGACCCCCTTCCCACAGGATGCACCCTGCCGCTACACGACCAGTGCATCCTGCCGCTTTATGTAAGAACCCGTGCGCGGCGCTGAGCAATTACACCGAAGTTAACTGAAACCGAGGTAGTTGACACCGAAGTTAGCTGACCGTGACCTACGAGCAGCAATTAACTTGATGAATGTGAGCATACGTTGACCAGCGCCGCCGCGTGGCCAGCTTATGAAGTTCAAAGGGTCAAATTTACTGACCGAAATGCTGACTTGAGCCCGTTAAGTCCTTATTGTCCAAAGCGCTAGGGTGCTTCAGTCGCCGAACACGACCGCGGCCGCGCCTAGCAGCACAGTGTTCTCGGCCGGCGAACCGATGCTGATCCGTATCCCGGCGTATGGTGCGACATCGGGGCTGGCCGCGCCAAAGCTACGAACGATCACGCCCTGAGCTTCGAAGGCAGCCGCAAGATCGCGCGTGCGCCCACCCACTGGCAGCCAGCAGAAGTTCGCTTGGCTGTCAGGTAGCTCCGGGACGTACTTTCGTAACTGAGGGAGCACCCGTTCCCGCTCCCGCACGATAATTCCGACTCGGCGCGCCGATTCCACGTGTTGCTGTAATGCCGCGAGCCCGGCGGCCTGTGCCAGGGCGGAGGTGGAGAAAGGAGTCAACACTTTACCGACCGCGTCGGCTACCGCAGCGGTGCCCACAAGGTAACCGAGTCTAACTCCGGCCAGCCCCCACGCTTTAGAGAATGTTCGTAACACCACCAGGTTGGGGTGATCAGCAAGCAGCGTCAGCCCGTCAGGTACTGCCTCATCGGTGACAAATTCTCGGTAAGCCTCGTCTATAACGACCAGCACGTTCTCTGGCACGCTGGCAAGCAGGTGGCGTAGCTCGTCATCGCACACAGCGGTACCCGTGGGATTGTTTGGCGTGCAGAGGAAAATGAGTGCGGTTCTCGGAGTCACCGCGGCGACGATGCCTTCGATATCAAGACGGTGGTCGGTGGTGTTGGGTACTCGGATCGGTATTGCATCCAACCCCGAAACGATGATTGGATAAGCCTCGAATGAGCGCCAACCGAATACGATTTCGCTGCCGGGAGCGGCTGTGACCAGCGCCAAATGCTCACATAGCGCCACTGATCCACAGCCAGTCACAATCTGGGTGGGGCTCACTTTGTGCCGCTGCGCTAACGCTTCGCGCAGCCCGATGCTGAACATGTCCGGGTAACGATGCAGCTGGGCTGCCGCGTCCGCGACCGCTTCGGCCACGCCCGGTAGTGGACCAAATGGCAGCTCGTTCGCCGACAGCTTCAGCGCCTGGGGAATTCCCAGCTCGTTGGCGACCTGTTGGGGCCGTCGACCAGGTTGATAGGAAGGCAGTATGTCCAGATGTTGGCGGGTAAGCGGATTGCCGGAACTGCTCATACGTCCACAACCACGGTTCGGGCCGCCTTGTCGTGCAGACATTGGCGAGAGGGGCGATCTTTCAGACACCATGCGCCGTCGACGGCGAGCCATAGCAGCGAACATGCGAGTGGAAACAACAGCGGCAAACCCATGAAGGCCCACCTACGTAGCACGGCGCCGGGCCGTAGTGAATGCATATGCAGCCCAATCACCCTAATACCCAACAAACGTTTGCCTGGGGTCTGCCCACGTTGCAGGAGCGCCGGTACTTCGTACGCGAGCCAGAGCGCCACGCTGACTATGGTGATGAGCAAGACAAGTTTATCCGCACGATCCGAAAGCTGGGCGACTTCAAAGTTCCCTGCTTCATAGGCTCGGTTACTCCGTGCCAAGGTGGGCGCCGCTTCATTGATGAGCTGGAGCAAGAACCACCCATTTACTACAAGGTTCAGCACGAACAGCACACTAATGTCCACCATGCGCGCGGCGAGGCGACTGGCGTGGGAGGCGAGGCGGAATATGGAGCCATCGGTTGGGGTGATGGTGGCAGCGGGGGTGCTGTCGGATGCCACCGACGGGGTTTCCCTCGCCGCGTCGAGCTCCGGAGTCTTAATAGCCACGACTGTGCGTGCCGCTGGAGTGATGTGCTCCGTGCGTGTGCTTGGGGGGTCGGCCCATTGCTCACCGTCCCAAAACCGCTGGATCTCAGGCTCGGCTGGATCGGAATACCAGCCCGCCGGAATACTCATATCACCATTTTGCCGCCGCCTCACCCCAACGGTCTGGGCGGGGCTATGAACTCCAACTGTAGGCGCGTATCTTGGGGCGCGCCTACAGCGCCTGCCGTGCGCAGCTATGTGAAATCGGCCGAATAGACTCCCGGGTCATGAGCCTGCGACTGTACGACACGATGGCGCGGACCGTGCGCGAATTCACCCCGAAGACGGCTGGGATGGTCGGTGTCTATCTGTGTGGCGCCACTGTGCAATCCCAGCCGCACATCGGTCACATGCGCTCAGGCGTCAGCTATGACGTGCTGCGGCGCTGGCTGACCCACGCTGGGCACGCTGTCACGTTTGTTCGCAACGTCACCGACATCGACGACAAAATACTGGCGAAGTCGGTGGAACAAAACCTGCCCTGGTGGTCGTTGGCGTACGCCAACGAGCGGGCCTTTGATGCCGGTTACACCGCACTGGGCTGCCTTGCGCCCACGTATGCGCCGCGGGCTACCGGCCATGTGCCGGAGATGATCGAGCTGATGGATCAGCTGATTGGATCTGGCCATGCCTATACCGGCGGGGACGATGTGTTTTTTGCCGTTCGATCTTTCGCCCAATACGGCGCGCTCTCGCATCGCCAGCTCGACGACATGCGAGCGGCCGAGGACGCCGACGTCACCTACAAGCGGGATCCCCGCGATTTCGCGCTGTGGAAGGGCGCGAAGGCAGCCGAGCCCCAATCGGCGTCCTGGAATACGCCTTGGGGCCGCGGTCGGCCCGGTTGGCACCTGGAGTGCTCGGCGATGGCGGGAAAGTATCTGGGGAATGAGTTCGACATTCACGGTGGAGGCCCGGAACTTATCTTTCCGCATCACGAAAACGAGATAGCTCAGTCCCAGGCAGCGGGCCGTCCGTTCGCACGTTACTGGGTGCATCATGCGCTGGTGAACATGGGCGGGGAGAAGATGGCCAAGTCGATCGGAAACGTGGTCTCGCTGCCGGCGATTCTGTCGCAATTTCGGGCCGTTGAGGTCCGCTACTACTTGGCCGGATCGCACTACCGCTCGGTGATCGACTACACGCCGGAGGCGTTGAGTGACGCCGCGACCGGCTATCGCCGGTTGGAGAACTTCGTGCAGCGCGCCAGGCAACGGGTGGGCAGCGAAAGTAGCGTCGTGACGCAAGGTGCGCGACTACCTGTGGAATTCAGCCAGGCAATGGATGACGACTTGGCTACCCCCCGTGCCCTCAGCGTCGTACACGAGACTGCGAGATCTGGCAATCAGGCACTCGCTGATGGTAACGACGCCGTAGCCGCGGAGGCGGTACTCGGTGTGCGGGCAATGTTGAACGTGCTTGGGCTCGACCCGTTGCATGAGCAGTGGCAGCAGAGCGCGCCGGGCTCAGCTGCCGTGGGGCAAGCGATGGACACGTTGGTGGCGTTCGTGCTGCAGCAGAGGGAGGCCGCTAGGCAGCACAAAGATTACGCCGCCTCTGATGCGATACGTGATCAGCTCGCCACCGCTGGGGTGACGTTAGAAGACACCCCAGCCGGCACTCGCTGGAGCTTTAGCTAGCCAGGGCTTCCTCACGTCTTCATGGTGACCTTTGGTGGATTGACCTGTTTGTCAGACATGCTTCGGAGCACTAACCATGTCATGGCCTCTACGACCTGCAGCACAGCCAGCGCGAGAATGATCAGCACGGCCGGCGGCACAACAACCGGCAGCGCAAGCAGCGTCCACAGCGCCACGAGTGGTGCGTCTCGCAGCCAACCGACGTGGCCGCGGCGCCGGGTGGTGAGCGCGGTCCAACGAACCGCGCTCCAGTAAAGCCAGCGGAGTACGAACGGTACGCCGCGCAGTCGGAGGGCTTGGCGAAGGATGCCGTCGGCTTCTCAGTACTTGATTCGTCCGGCGGGGGCCTCTACACGCCATAGATAGTCATGCAAAATCGCGGGAGCTACCGAAGCCCCCGAACGTGGTACCAACCACGCAAATACCCGTGGGACCGACGCGAAGTCAGTGCTAGACCCGGCCGGAACTTCGAATCTTTGCCGGGTGGCTGTGTAGCGCAGCGGCTCAACTGTCACCCAGTTCTCGCCCTCAACCTGGCGCACCACCGTGATACCAACGAATCCGAGCGCGGCCGCTGTCGGGACGCTCGCTGTAGCGGTCAGTGTGGGCTCAGTGGTCATGAGCCCACAATAGGCTTGGGACAGACGTTTTTGCGAAGCAAATCGGTGTAGGTGGACACGATGCCGGGTTAATTGCGAGAATGGCGGCATGTGCCGCAGCATCAAGACCCTCAGAGCGCCCTATACCGAGCTAGTGACCGAAACCGATGTTCGAGCGGCGGCATTGCAGTATGTTCGTAAGGTCTCTGGCTTCCAGCGGCCTGCTGTACGCAATGCGGTTGCGTTCGACCACGCGGTGGGTGTAATCGAGCAGGCTACCGCACAGCTGTTGGACGCAATCACGGTGCGCGAAGTCCGGGGTAGCAAGTAGCCTAGATTGCGTCTGAGGGACTTTGCTCTACCGCGCCTGGTTGAGGATCTCGGTTAAGATCTCGCTTCGGGCGCCATCCGAACGACGAGCCAGCACGTCTCTTGCTACACATTCAAAAATGCCTTCTTTGAGTAGCAGAATAAAGTGACGTAGTTCGGCGAACCGAGCCGCATCGTGGTACGGATGCACTCGATTGGATTGTTGCAACGCATCAATGTAGCTGCTTGCGAAGACTTCGCCCGCCCATAGACACTCCGACAGCCCAGACCGCCAGAGCCGATGCCCATGATGGGCCTCATCGTTAGGTCCTCCAACTACGGCTGATGTGAAACCTTCAAAAACCAGCACAACATCGCGGGTATCTGAATCCGCAGAATGTGCGCGCAGTACGACGAATGCGCGCCGCTCTAGCTGAAGAAATAACGCCTCAGGGGCATTCGGTTCCCAAGTGACGCCCACATCGAGGGCGACGACGTGTTCCGGGCGCTTAAGCATGGCGCGAGACTATCAACCTGGCATCGTGCAAGGGGAATATCATCCTTGGTGATGGCTATATTGAAGACCTCGCCATCGCCAGTCTTCTTCGATGAAATGAGTGAGGATATACCAGTTGCCTGCTGACGCTGCCGGAGTGCTATTTGATGTGGATGGCACGCTGGTTGACACTACGTATGTACACACTGTTGCCTGGTGGGAAGCACTGCATCAAGCACACGTGTGTGTTCCGATGGCCCAGATTCATCGATCAATCGGCATGGGTTCGGACAAAATTCTGGATCACCTCTTGGGCGAGGACCGCGACACCGACAGTGACGACAAAGTCATAGCGGCGCACAGCAGTTTGTATTCGGTGTATTGGGAACGCTTGCAGCCTCTTCCTGGCGCGGCGGATGTATTGCGCGCCTGCGCACGGCGGGGTTTGCGCGTCGTCCTGGCGTCCTCGGCTTCTGCTACCGATCTTGCGGTACTACGGCGCGCTTTGGATGCTGATGATGTCATCACTCAGGCCACATCTTCAGGGGACGTCGATGCCAGCAAACCAGCCCCCGACATTCTGCAAGCCGCTCTGCAACGCTCCGACTTGCGCGCTGAGCGCGTGGTTTTCGTGGGGGATTCAGTGTGGGATGTTATTGCTGCTTCTCACCTGAATATTTCATGTATCGGTTTAACCTGCGGTGGGACTAGTGCGGCCGAACTACTAGAGGCCGGCGCAGTAGAGGTATTTCGTAGTCCCGCTGCGTTACTGGAATCGTTTGACGAATCGGCCATCGGCAAGCTCATCGCGGGCCAGGAAACAGCGGGATCGTAGTGATCTCCCGTCACTACCTAGGCTCCTGGGAAGCGCAACGTTGCTCCCGTTTCCCGGCTTCTAGAACGTCAAAGAGCCGGGAAACGGGTCGCGACAATGTCAACGTCGTAGTTGGGCGAGGAGCACATTGGGATTCTTTGTGGTGGGATTGGCCGCGTTAGTGACGTAGACAGTGCTACCGCGCACGGCTACAGACGTGGGGTTAGATAGCCCATCAGCTGCCGTCAGCACGGTACTGGCCTTGCCATTCGGGCGTATCAGTATCACTCTGTTTTCGTCATGGAGGGCCGCCAATACTGTGTTATCCCATCCGGTGAATGCGAAGTCGTCGATCGCCCCCAGCTTGCTGGCAATTGTGCGGGGTGCGCCAGCGTCGCCGTTGCGAGTGATGGGGATGCGAATCAGAGTCTGGGCGTCAGTGTTGGACACCCACACCGATCCATTATGGACTTGGAGGCCATTGGCGCCGAGAAAGTCATGAGGAGCCAACGCGGGTCCCTTTGCCCATGCAGAGGCAGCGCCACCGCGTACCGGCACCCTCCAGATTGTGGACTGAACAGAGTCAGCAACGTAGAGCTGCCCGCTGGGTTTGTCTATGCCCAGGCCGTTGAGGAAGCTGCCGGCTGGCAGCGCAGCGATGCGGGTCGCCGGCTGACCTGGTCGAAAACGGTAAATACCAGTGCTATTGGCGAGGCCGGTGGACACCGCGACGTAGCGGAAACCGTCAGGTGCGATAACGAGACCACCCGTGAAGATCTTATCGTGGAAAATAGGGATATCGCCGTGTTCCGGGATCGGTATATGGGTGATGACTTGGATCTGACCGGAGCGGGTCACCCGTGCCACCTGGCCGATAGAGTCGAAAGTTACATCGGCCGATCCGTCCGGTTCCAAGGCGATGTTCTGGGGCTCTTGTCCGGTGGACAGATTCAGGTGTACGAGGATACGCGGATTGCTCACTGGGGCTGTAGCGGCCTGTGCTGGCCCGGCAACCAGGGTGACCCCCGCGATCAGCGCTGCTGTCAACCCAATTTTACTACATTTGATGAACACGAAAATCCTTCCGATGGGGGTGGGTAGACAGGGCGGATAAGCAGAGGGACGGCCCGACGGCCCCGCACAGTTCGCGGACGGATCGCTGTCAACTTGGCTGCACGGAGGAAAATCTTTCCTACCAAAGTCAGCAGGATCACAAGAGGTGGCGGGAATCAACATAACGGCTATGCGCACCGGCGCGCAGGTGAATGCGTTAATGAGACCAGGAGTCGCTGGAGCTAAACCCTTGCACAGAGCCGACGAGGGGACTTGAATCCCTAACTGCCGGATCTCGGCGGCGGGGTTGTTAAGGGCTTTTCGCGAAGTAAAACGGGAACGAGGTGTTCAATAGTCTCAAAAGTAACAGGAACGACCTCTCAAATGAGAACCTCGACCGCACTCGCAGGCTTATGGTTGCTGCCGTCGGGATTGTCAAGTAACAGGTCACGAACCGCTAATGGAAGGGCCCAAACTCCCAGATAAGGACGATAGACATGTATTTGCAGCAGCGATTAAAGCTCGCGCACAAGTGATTGTTACTAACAACCTTAAGACTTCGCCGTCGGTACTCTTGCATGCTGGGGCATCGAGCCTAAAAGTCCAGTTTTTCTGCCCCATCAGGGCAGCAGGGTGAAGGCTTCGACGTGGTTGGGTCGCACGGCTCTAAAGTGTCTGTGGTCAAGCGTGGCGACGGTAGATATGTTCAGGCGTTCAGCGACGGCGATGATCGATGCATCCGATCCACCCAGTGGGAAGTCTGCGTATTGTTCGACGAGTTCGGCCATGCGCAGGTAGTCCTGGTCTTCCAAGCAGACGGCCCTGAGACGAGGCGACGTGGCTACATCCCGCAGGAAATCTGCCTCAACGCTAACTGCTTCAGTAGAGTGGGTTTCGCTGATCATGTAGCACACCTCAGCGACCAAAGTGGCTGGAATCAGCAGCGGTTCTCGGCTTCGGGCGTACCAATCTGCACACCGTTGATGATCAGCATCATCTTCGTTAATTATGGAGACCAGCACACTCGTATCGACAATGATCATTCAGTGTGTGCCTTGCGCCGACCCATACCTTCACGCACAATCTGTTTAGCATTCCGCCCACGATGCGGATCACCTGAACGTAGCCTCCCAGCCCACGAAGGCAGGTTCTCCTCACTGGCTCGCTGGGTAAGCGCAAAAGACAGCACTCTACGAGCCCCATCTTCGTCCAGCTTTTCAACGAGCTCATGGATCAGCTCTTTCGTCGTCATAGCTTTCAGTGTAGGGGTGTCCAACCGTTGGGACCACCCACCCGCGACCGAAACCGTAAGCCCAGCGACGTTTCCGCAGCTCAGATATAGAGCCGACGAGGGGACTTGAACCCCTAACCGCCCGATTACAAGTCGGGTGCGCTACCAATTGCGCCACGTCGGCAAGATGTACTTCCTCATCATAGGACGAGGCTTCTCGGCGGCTGCGAGACGATCGTGCGGTGCCCAGAGCGTCCGTTAGTACTGGGGTGCGGTGGTACCCCGGACCAACAGTTCGGTGGGGAGAGTTCTCCGAATCCGATCGCGGTGCCGGGAACGATCGCCGCGGGTACTCAGTAGCTCCCACGCCACCTGACCTTTTTCGGAGTGCGGTTGTCGTACTGTCGTGAGTTTGCGTGCCGCTGATTCACCGATCGCGTCGAATCCAGTGACGGAAAGCTGTGTAGGCACATCGATGCCTAGTTCGCTCGCCGCCGCCAGCGCTCCGAAGGCAAGAACATCGGTAGTGCATGCCACCGCGGTAAGTCCTGGAGCGGCCGCTAGAAGCCGATGACATGCCTGCTGTGCGGCGGCAACTGTTTGTTCAGGGCACTCTACAACTGGCAGCTGACTTTGCTGGGTGCCGAGGCCCTGAGCTAGACCAATGAGTCTTAATCGCACCACGTCATATGCTGAGGCTTGCTGATCGGCGAGGCTCACCAGCGTTTGTTGGGGTGTTTCACGCAGTTTCGTGGCCACAACGCCGACGTCGCGATGGCCCAAGGCGGCTAGATGCTCACCAATGCTTGCGGCGGTCTGCAGATCGTCAATACCAACCCAGTCTGCCTCAAAAACATCCAGCGGCGCATCTATCACCACGCTGGGTACCGGCCGATTCAGCGCGGCGCTGAGTGCCGCGTCTCCGCGCGGTAGCGAGTACGCCACAAATCCGTCCACAGCCGCCCGCGCGGCCAATGCGGGCAGTTGCGATTCGGGGGCCTGCGCGCCGGGCACCAGCAGTAGACCAGTGCGCGCGTCCTCACAGGCAGCCGCGAGCCCCTGCAACGTGAGCACCGCGGCTGGGTCTCTGAATGCATAGGAAAGCACCTCAGTGAACAACAGCCCGATAGCCCCGGCGCTTCGGGTCCGCAGCGACCGCGCGACCGGGTCTGGACCTGGATAGCCCAGTTCACGTGCGGCCGACAACACTCGTTCCCGCAGCTCTGGCGAGAGCTGCTTAGGGCGGTTATAGGCGTTGGAGACAGTAGTACGCGATACGCCTAGCTCTGCTGCCAGCGCCGCAAGTGTTGCGGTACGTCGCCCGGCTCGCCGCGGTTGCTGGGCATTACCGCGCTCGATCATGCAGCGACACTTTAGTCTACGAACTCGACAGAAACGTTAGTTTTATGTCCAAAACCAGCAAAACTGTCGAGTTCGTAGACGGAACGGGTCTGCTGGGTACATGCGCGCTTCAGGCCCGGCGGCAGCGAGCCACTTCAGCCAGCGCTACAGCTGCCGCGACCGAGGCATTGAGTGATTCAGCCTCGTCAACCATCGGGATGGATACCAACGTGTCGCAGGTTTGACCAACCAGGCGAGACAGTCCGCGGCCTTCGGATCCAACCACGATCATCACCCGCTGGCTGGATACCGCGCAGCCGTCGATGGTCGACGCCCCATCTGCGTCGAGTCCGATTACGGTAAGTCCTGTCTCTTGTGCCTGTTTGAGCGCTCGGACCAGGTTGGTGACCTTGGAGACGGGTATACGTGCCGCCGCTCCGGCCGAGGTTCGCCACGCCGTGGCTGTCATACTCGCTGCTCGCCGCTCTGGTAGCACCACGCCTGCCGCGCCGAACGCCGCCGCTGAGCGCACAATCGCGCCGAGGTTTCGAGGATCGGTG
Organism: Acidimicrobiales bacterium; assembly: GCA_003243955.1. Lineage (GTDB taxonomy): Bacteria > Actinomycetota > Actinomycetes > Mycobacteriales > QHCE01 > QHCE01. The sequence continues at coordinate 27,031 of QHCE01000053.1, forward strand.
ACGCCGTCGAGCGCTACGAGTAAGTTACTGCCGCGGAGCAGATCTTCGTATGACGTATAGCGAAAGGGAGGTACTTTGAGCGCGATGCCCTGGTGTAGCACCCCGCTGGTCATCCGATCCAACTCTGCTCGACCTACTTCAAGCAGCGGAAGTCCTCGTTCACCGGCAGCTAGGATGGCTCCGGTAATTCGCTCGTCCGCCTTGATTCCTAGCGCCACATACAACGCGGTAGCGGGGATGCCGGCTCGTAGCGCTTCGGCAACCGGATTACGGCCAACGAGCAGCTCCGCGGCTTCGGCGCTGCCGCGGCTTCGGCGACCCGGAGAGACTTTGGCGGCTTCCCCTCGATTTCGAGTGGCTTTCGGCTCGGAGTCTCGTTTGGATCCGGGATGCGCGAACCGTTTTTCTTTAGGAGGCGTGGGACCTTTACCTTCTAGGCCGCGCCTTCGTTGGCCGCCGGATCCAACGACTGCGCCTTTCTTACTACCGGGTTTGCGTCGATTGGGTCGAGGGCTGTTTCCAGGCATGTGACCTACTCTGCCAGCTCGCCGCGCCGTCCATGTCGGCACGGCAGATACTCGACGGCTGCCGCGATAATATCCAGGAGGTAAATTACAATACTGTCGTTGCGCTATGCGCAGGCAAACGTGGCAGCTAGAAATCACCTTGAGAGCAAGGAGGCGCGAAACAGATGACGGCCGTGGCATCTCAAGCCGGTGAAACCGCTACTGAAACAGCTGCTTCGTTGGCTAGTCTATCCGAGCAGGAACGCCAGATTATCGAGTTTGAGCGCCAGTGGTGGCGTTACGCGGGCGCCAAGGAGCAGGCGATCAAAGACCTGTTCGGTATGACCGCGACCAATTACTACCAAGTGCTGAATGCCTTGATCGACAACCCCTCCGCGTTGGAAAGCGATCCGCTGCTGATTAAACGGCTACGCAGGCTGCGCTCGGCTCGGCAGCGAGCGCGGTCAGCGCGTCGCCTCACCGCGGACGCCGCTTAGCGCGACCGTTCGAGATTTCGCCGTTGCGCACGTGAGCCACTAAAAACCAACTTGAAGTACATATTTCCTGCCGCGCCCTACCCTCATGGCGGCGCGTCGGGTAGCGTTTGGAATTGGTCGGAGTTCTTGATCAGTGTTCGTGCGCAACCTAGCTGTGCGGGGCTGGGACGAAGACCCAGGTCTCGCAAAATGTGGGGTCTGCGCACTGTAATAAGAAGGATGTGTGGCGCAGTGGCTCAGGGCACTGTTAAGTGGTTTAACTCCGAAAAGGGTTATGGCTTCATTGCTGTTGACGGCGGTTCCGACGTCTTCGTGCACTTTTCGGCAATCGAACAAGAAGGCTATAAGTCGCTTGAAGACGGCCAGCGGGTCGAATTTGAAGTGACTCAGGGTCCGAAAGGTCCGCAGGCAGATACGGTTCGTATCGTCGGCTAGTCGCTTTCTACAACTAATGAAGCCCGCCCCTCGCCTTCAGCGAGGGGCGGGCTTCTGTGTATGAACCACGATTTTCTCGAGTCGGGTCACAGCCAAAATGCTCGTCTCGCTTGCACTCGACGGCCGAGAGTGCTAAACCTTGAACTAGCACTCGCAGTACTAGAGTGCTAGAAAATGCTAGAAAGTGTTTAGTTCGCGTAACACAAGGTCGGGGCGGTGAGGCAACGTCGATGTACAGCCTGCGCATTAGGCTGAGATTTCGAGCGGAGCCGTCCGTCGCGGGCACAGACCCGACCGCGCGTCTGCACTATGCCAACCCCGCTGTGGCGTGTCTTTGCGTAAGCGAAGAGCATGCCGCGGCGTATGAGATCGCACCGTCCATTCCACGCTGGAGGACTACTTACTTATGGCCAAAATGATTGCTTTCGACGAGGAAGCTCGCCGCGGACTAGAGCGCGGTATGAACGCTCTCGCCGATGCCGTCAAGGTGACGCTGGGGCCCAAGGGCCGCAACGTCGTTTTGGAAAAAAAGTGGGGTGCACCGACGATCACCAACGACGGTGTCTCCATTGCGAAAGAAATTGAGCTAGAAGACCCCTTGGAAAAGATCGGGGCCGAGCTCGTCAAGGAAGTTGCTAAAAAGACTGATGACGTGGCTGGCGATGGCACCACCACCGCCACCGTGCTTGCCCAAGCGTTGGTACGCGAGGGTCTGCGCAACGTTGCCGCTGGCGCTAATCCCATTGCGCTGAAGAAAGGCATCGAGGCTGCGGTTTCCGCAGTTGCCGAGCAGCTGAGCAAGGTCGCTAAGGACGTCGAAACCAAAGAGCAAATCGCGTCCACCGCGTCCATTTCCGCCGCTGACCCCAGCGTTGGCGAGATCATCGCCGAGGCCATGGACAAGGTCGGCAAAGAAGGCGTCATTACCGTTGAAGAGAGCAACACATTCGGCCTCGAGCTCGAGCTCACCGAGGGTATGCGCTT
>QHCE01000062.1 GCA_003243955.1 Acidimicrobiales bacterium
ACACCGTTAGTGAAACAGGCCCGCGACCGGACCACACTCACCGCCTCCCGATCAATACCGTTACCTTTCCCGAAAAATGCCCCAAACGGAATTTTCACCCTGGTGCGACATTCCACGGTCAACGCCTTGCCGTCGGTACTGGCAGCCATCTGCAATACCGGATCGTCGGCGTAGAACCGCGCCTGATGGTCGGCCACCGCAGCGGCAACCCCAGCTTCCGACAACGGCAGAAACCGCTCCGACGTGGCAGCGTCGGCGTACACCTTGCCCGAGTCGGCTTCAGCAGCCGACCACGTGGCCGCGCTGTCACATATCGACTGCAGATTCTGCTGCGCGATGAACGCCGCCGTGGCGGCCGTCATCCCCATGATCATCATCACCACGAGTAACACGCACACCACGATCATCGGCAGCATGCTACCCGCGTCCCCGCTCGGAACTCGGCGCCGCAAAGCGCTCGCCTGGCCTAATAACCGCTTAGACCGGACGGTCTCAATCATTCTTCACCCGCAGCTTGTCAACCTGCACTTCATAGCGAGCCGTGATGGTTTTGGACGCGCCCTCAAAAAATGTTGGGACCCCTGGAATATTGATCTCAGACACTACGCAGATCGTGAACCGTGCGCCTGGATCCAACGAGGCGGGGCCTCGGTCGGAGGTCGCCGGGCCAGCGGATGAGCATGAACTGCCCGAGCTGAGGAAACGCAGCGTTGCGTTACCGTGTACACCATAATCGTGCAGCGTCAAGCGCATCGCATACTGCGCACGAGCCACTCCGGTGGGAACGTCGGGCGCAGTCGCGAACGCTCGACCAGCTTCGCGCGCCGCCTGCATGGTACCCATCACGTCACTCTGCACGCTAAAGATCGCAATCGTCACGTAGAACAACGGCACTAATATCAGCACACCCAAGAACACAAACTCCACTGTCGCGGCACCATGCTCATTGCGACGCGAGATCAGACCATGCACTCCGCAGCCTAGAGCAATCGACTCGCATCTCGCCCCAGCAGCGAAGATCTGTGGATAAGTATCGGCAGTAGAGACGCCTAGCCGGCGATTGCTGCCGCAGCCGTTGCCGCGGCAGGAGCCGCGTCCGCAATGCGCTGCAGCGCGTCGGCGTCGTGGGCGGCGGACACAAACCACGCTTCATATGGGCTCGGGGGAAGATACACGCCTCGATCGAGCATCGCGTGGAAAAAGGCCGCGTACACGTCGTCGCGCGTGGTCTGCGCTGTCGCGAAATCTAGGACCTCGCGATCGGTGAAGAACACGCTAAACAGATTTCCGGCGCGCCCGAGCTGGTAGGCGACTCCAGCGGCATCTAACGCGGAACAGATCAGGCCACGCAGCTGCGCCGCGGTGTCATCTATCCGTCGATACACGTCAGCGTCGGCATGCCGCAGCGTCGCCAAACCGGCCGCGCACGCCAGCGGATTACCCGACAGCGTGCCCGCTTGATACACCGGACCCAGCGGAGCGAGCTGCGCCATGACCTCGGCTCGCCCGCCAAACGCTGCGGCCGGCAGCCCCCCGCCCATCACTTTGCCAAACGTGAACAGATCCGCGGCAACTCCCTCTAGGCCAAACCAACCGGTAGGTGACACTCGAAAGCCGGTAAGCACCTCATCAATGATCAACAACGCACCGTGGAAATCACACAGCTGACGCAGCGCGGCGTTGAAGCCATGGAGCGGTGCCACAACGCCCATGTTTGCCGCCGCGGCCTCGGTGATTACGGCGGCGATCTGCGCACCGTGCCGCGCGAAAGCCGCGCGCACCGCGTCGAGGTCGTTGTAGGGCAGCACCAGCGTGTCAGCGGTGCTGCCAGCGGTGACACCGGCCGAACCGGGAATGCCAAGCGTGGCAGCCCCCGAACCAGCCGCGGCCAACAGGGCGTCGCTGTGCCCGTGGTAGCAGCCGGCGAACTTCAGCACTATGGGGCGGCCGGTGTAGCCGCGTGCCAACCGCAGCGCACTCATAGTTGCCTCAGTACCGGAGCTCACCAAACGCAGCTGTTCCACCGCAGGCAATCGGGCACAAATCTCCTCAACCAGTTCCACCTCGCACGGTGTGGTCGCGCCGAATGACGTGCCGCGTTGCGTGGCTTGGATGAGTGCGTCCACCACGGCCGGATAGGCGTGCCCGAGTAGCAGCGGTCCCCAGGAACAGATCAAATCAACGTAGGAGTTGCCGTCAACGTCGTAGAGGTAGGCAGCCTCGCCGCACACCATGAATCGTGGCGTGCCGCCGACGGAGTTAAACGCCCGCACCGGGGAATTCACCCCGCCGGGAATGACGCGCCGCGCCCGTTCGAACCAGCTTTCTGAACTCGCTGCGAAGGTCATTCGACCATTGTGTCAAGGCTATGTGGGCCGCTCTGAAGCGGCGAGCCGCTTGCTCAACGCGGAGCCAATTCCTGTCATCGACTGGACAGCCATGAAACCGAGATCGACTCTATGTACGAGCCGAGCATCCAGTGAAGCGGTTCCTTTACGACACATCAATCTTAGCGGGACTGGAACGTATGGATCCCCAGCATGCGGCACAACAGCTCGTGCCGTGAGGCACGACAAGGCAGCTCCCGCAGGTGGGTGAGGCAACTCAGTCCTGAAAAGTGCCTGAATTCAGCAGCGCGGCGGCCTCGGGCGCCCAATAGGTGAGGATGATTCCGGCACCGGCGCGTTTGATGCTGGTGAGCGTCTCCATAATGATTCGCTCACGATCCAGCCAGCCGTTGGCCGCAGCCGCTTCCACCATGGCGTACTCCCCAGAGACCTGGTAAGCCGCCACCGGCACATCGAACCGATCCGCCACCTGCCGCACGATATCCAGATACGGCAGCGCTGGTTTGATCATCACCATGTCAGCGCCCTCAGCAATATCGAGTGCTACCTCGCGTAGCGCCTCGGTGGCGTTGGAGGGGTCTTGCTGATACGTCTTGCGATTCCCAGTGAGTGTGGACTCCACCGCCTCCCGAAACGGTCCATAGCAGGCGGAAGCGTACTTCACCGCGTACGCCAAGATCACCGTATCGGTGTAGCCAGCCGCGTCAAGCACAGAACGCACCACGCCAACTTGACCATCCATCATCCCCGACAGCCCCAGCACGTGGGCTCCGGCTTGCGCCTGCGCGAGCGCCATCTCGGCATACCGCAACAGCGTGGCATCGTTGTCCACGGACCCATCCGGGCTAAGCACGCCGCAATGGCCATGGTCGGTGAACTCGTCGAGGCACAAATCGCTCATCACAACAATGGCGTCGCCGGCTTCGGCGATCACATCAGTAATAGCGCGCTGCAGCACCCCGTCAGGGTCAGTTCCAGCACTACCCACAGCGTCGCGGTGCTGCGGCACGCCGAATAACATCAACCCCCCGATGCCCGCCGCGGCAGCATCTGCGGCTGCTCGGCGCAACGAATCGCGGCTATGCTGCAGCACTCCAGGCATGCTAGGGATCTCTCGGGGCTCGAGCAAACCCTCACGCACAAACATTGGCAGCACCAACTGCTGCGGGTGCAACCGAGTCTGCGCCACAAGACTCCGCATCGCTGGGCTGCTTCGCAGCCGCCGCGGCCGGACGGTAGGGAATCCGCCACCAGGCGCTGCACGCAGGACGGGAGAGGTGTCCGCGTCCCGGTCAACATCTGGAACGGGGAATCCAGGACACAACTTATGTAAGGCGGGAAGCGTCACGCTCATCGATTCTACGCCACGTAGATGCTGGCACCTCTTAGCGGGTTAGCTCGGCGGAGCAGGAAACCCCGAGGTGTCAATCCGCACATCAAACGGCGCAGGAAGCGTGATGGGTTTGCCGAACGACACTCGTTCGCTGCATCGGTAATCACCGTCAGACGGTTGGGAAAACAATGTCACCGCGGGCCCGTGCTCATCCCAACGATCGATAAGCAGGTAGAGCGGCACTGGAGCGTGCGCGTACCCCCACCGCTTGGTTTGGCGATCATGCCGAGCGTTACGCCGCGAAGTGATTTCCACAACCAAGCTCAGCTCCTCCGCCGGAACCGGGTCGTTGTCAACGCCGGTAAGACTCGCTCCGGAGGCAACTGCGAGATCAGGAATGTACAACGAACCGATCGAGGACACGGAAACGCCAAGTGTTTGATACACGTTCCAGTTTTTGTCGATACTTTCGACAAGAACACGATGAACGATCCCCGAAATAAAGTTATGGGATTTCGGTGGCGGCGGCGTCATGGTTATTCCTTCCCCAAGGATTTCCGCGCGCCATCCATCGGGTAGGTCCAGCTCCTGCCACGTACGCAGCAACGAACCCCATTCCCAGCCCAGCTCCACAACGGCAGCAGTCATGTTTGACCTCCCTACGACAGGTGCGCCTTAAGTATGGCCTGCGCGTCGCAGCATTCCAAGATGATTGCCCATACTCCCCCGCCGACTCCGTTATGTGCATAAAAAGCGGCAATGTGGAAAGGAAAGATGGCGAACACAACTTAGAGGCTCCGCCAAGAAGTCATCTGCCAAGGCCGCAGGAGGCGCCGCCTACGAAGGTAGGCAAGGCGACGAGAACGCAGGCAGGGACTTTTTGGCGGAGCCTCTAACTCCGAATGCCCAGCCGGCCGGCGGTAGGGCCTTGAATTTTGGCACCCCGACGCGGTTTGATCGGCGCAGCCGCCATCTTCTTCCGAAGCTCCACCGCATATTGAGCCATTGCTTCCACTAAGGACTCCACGTCGGCCGTCTCTGGTTGCACATCTACCCGTAGGCCAACCTCTTGCGCGGTCTCGGCCGTTTTGGGTCCGATGCAGGCAATGACGGTGCGAGCGTGGGGCTTACCGGCGATACCCACCAAATTGCGCACCGTAGACGATGAGGTGAATAGCACCGCGTCGAAACCACCGGACTTAATGGCGTCACGGATCTCCGCGGCAGGCGGGGATGCGCGCACAGTGCGATACGCGGTTACGTCATCAATTTCCCAACCGCGCTCCACCAAACCTGCGGCAAGTGTCTCAGTGGCAATATCGGCCCGCGGCAGCAACACTCGATCAATGGGGTCAAGCACCCGGTCAAACGGCGGAAAGTCCTCCAGCAAGCCCGCTGAGGACTGCTCACCGCTAGGTAGAAGCTCGGGCTCAATGCCGATTGCCCGCACCGCCGCGGCTGTAGCCTCACCAATACAGGCAATTCGAACTCCGCCAAAGTGCCGAGCGTCGAGCCCGTGTTCAGCAAACTTCTCCCAGATGGCCTTCACCGAATTTGCTGAAGTGAAGACCGTCCATGCGTAACGGCCGTCGACTAGCCCCTTGACTGCGCGCTCCATTTGTGCTGGTGTACGGGGTGGTTCTACCGCAATCGTGGGAACTTCGCATGGGATGGCGCCCCAGACACGGAGGCGAGCACTCATCGCTCCCGCCTGCTCCTTTGTTCGCGGCACGAGCACCTTCCACCCGTACAAGGCGCGGGATTCCCACCACCCCAGCTGTTTGCGTTGCTCTACTGCTTGACCGATAGTGATTACCAGCCGTCCCACCAGCCCCACGGCGGCGTCGGTGACACCGCGCAGAGTGGATTGTGCGGTGAATTGAATTTCAGTCGTGGCCTCCCCTGTGATACTTAAGGGTGCCGTTTCGGGTAAGCCAGCATCCAGCAAGCCAGCTTGTATCGCCGCTAGATCTAGCGCGTCGACTGTGATGGCCACACTACCGATCGCGCCGGCAATAGCTTTAAAATCCAAAGTCGAGACGTCGCTGGCGTCCACCAACGTACGTACCGCGCCGAGCGGTGTGCCCGCATAGCTTGCCACGCCGTCAATGTGAGAGACACCGGGTAGAACTTCAAACGAAACGCCGGCTCGTGCGACAGACTCTACTTCGCTGAGTATTCCTGGAATCGACAGTGCGTCACCGTGGATGACACGCACCACACGGCTACCGCCGCGCGCGGCGGTGATAACGGCCTGAGCTATATCTGGGGGGCTACCCTCAGTAGCTCTGGCCGGCACCTCCTCCGGTGCCGCGGAAAAGACCGAGGCCAACAAGTCTTCCGGCGTACTGGCATCGTAGATCACGTGCTCGGCTTGAGCGAGAGCCTCGAGTGCTCTGCGTGTGAGCAAGCCCGGGTCGCCTGGTCCAGCGCTGGCAAAGGTGACAGCACCGGTAGCGCGTGAACTCATAGTGCTTCCTTCGTTAATGTTGCAGCCCCTGTTAATGTCGCAGTCCCTATCAATGTTGCGGCACCGGCGGCGAGCAGGTCAGCGGCAAGCGCTCCCCCAACTGCGACGGCGTTGGTGACTAGTTCGTGGTATGGCACATACGTTGCTCGACGTAGCACATGAGTGCCATCGATCGATATAACGGCTGCGTGAAGCTGAAATTGTCGCGAGGCCAGACCCATAGGTCCGCCCTCGTCGGTGGAATCTAGGAATCCGTATGCACCTAGCGGGGCCTGACACCCAGCTTCCAGCCGCGCCAAGACTTCCCGTTCCGCGGCAACGGTAGCTCGGGTCAACCGATCATCTACGGTAGACAATAGCTGGACCAGCGATGTATCGGTAGCCCGACACTCAATCGCAAGCGCACCCTGGGCGGGTGCTGGAACCATTATGTGAATGGGCAAATGCTCACTGACCACGTCCGTCCGCCCGAGCCGCGCAAGCGCGGCCGCCGCTAGCACCACGCCGTCCAGCTCACCGTTGAACACTTTGGCCAGCCGAGTATCGACGTTACCTCGAAGCGGCTCGTAGCGCAGATCCGGCCGCACCGCACGCAACTGCGCCACTCGGCGCGGTGCGCCGGTTCCAATCCGGGCCCCGCTTGGCAGCTGCGCTAAGCCGAGCCCGTTCGCACTGACTAAAACATCGTGTGCCACTTCCCGAGGAGGCACCGCCGCAATTGTTAGGCCGGTTAGCGGCGAATCGGGCTGAAGGCTGCGATCAGTCGGCAGATCTTTGTAGGAATGTACAGCGAAGTCGATCTCACCGGCTAGCAAAGCATCGCGTAACGCCGTAGTGAATACGCCGACCTCACCCAGCTGCGCTATTGGTGCGCTCGAACGATCTCCGGTCGTGGTCACGCGGACTAGTTCAACGCCGATATCGCAACGGTGCTCTAGTTGGCTAGCCACCAGCTGCGCCTGCTGTAAAGCGAGCGCGCTTGCCCGGGTACCCAAGCGGAGCGTGCGCGACCCGAGAGGGTGCATGGTGGTCATCGAGTCACCTCAGCGCAACGCCCATATTCGGCTAATCCCACCGACGCTGCGGCTATAGCCGCAGCCGCCGTTTCGGTCGGCACGTCCAAATCGAAGAGCTCACGTAGCGCATCGGCGTAGTAAGACCCATCGGCCGCGGCGAGCTGCTTGACTCGCACTGTGGGATCGTGCAGCAGACTTTTGGTCAGCCGCCGCATCGCGCGCGCCACGTCGGCTTGCTGTGCCACCTCCAGCTGGGGCTGTCTCGCCGTCAACCATGCGAGCTCGCGAGCCATCAAGTCTTCGGCTCGTTCCCGCAGTGCCACGATGATCGGAGTGACACTGGTTGCGCGGTCCGCGGCGGAGAAAGCAGCCATCTCCTCGCTGAGAATCCGCCAAGCGGAACTTAGTGTTGCCTCTGGCATGGCCGTAACCGCCCGTGCCATGCCGGGAAGGTCGATCACTCGCACCCCAGGTATTTCTGCAAGCAAGGGTGCCACATCCTTGGGCATTGCTAAGTCAACGATCAGTAGCCGACGCTGCTGCGCCAAGCGCGCGGTGGCCAGCTCTGGAGTGAGCACATACTGCGGCGAGCTAGTGGCACAAACCACCACGTCCACCCCAAGCAATGCCTGATCAAGCTCGGCGAGGATACCGTGTGATGCACACAGCGTAGCGGCCAGTCGGGCGGCGCTTTCGCGGCTACGACTCAGAATCCGTAACTCATCGACGCCACGACCGCGCAGCGCCGCGGCGGCGGCAGTACCCATGTCGCCGGCACCCACCACGAGCGCGCTAGCACCAACCAGCGACCCAAGGTGCGACTCGCCCAGATTTAATGCGGCCTCAGCTATGGAGGGTTGAGGCTCGCTGCTCATGACCTCGGTATGTATTCGTTTACCTACTCGGAGCGCTTGCTGCGTCGCCTCGTGCAGCACGCTGCCCACGGCACCGTGTTTGGTTGCTGTGATGTAGGCAGCTCGAAGCTGTCCCAGCACCTGACGTTCACCCTGTACCAATGAATCGAGCCCGCTGGCCACCTTGAACAGCTGGCGTACCGCCTCATCGGCATAGTGAGCGTAAAGACCAGGTGCGAGCTGGGTGAGCGGGACCCCACACTGTCTGGCCAACACGGTGCCCACGTCGTTAAGCGCGCCGTGGAAGCCGCGAACAGCGGTGTACATCTCGACCCGATTGCAGGTGGAGACCACCATCGCCTCAGCGATGTCGAAGCTGCCCAGTAGCTCATCCAGCACAGCTGCGATGTCAGTAGTACCCGCAGTGGCCCGCGCAAGTAGTTCCGGTGAGGCACTTCGATAGTTCAGGCCCACCGCTAATAGCTTCACTGGCCTACCGCCACAGCTAGTGGATGCTGCGTTTCGCCGCAGACGGCTCCAGGTTCAAGCAGCTGGGTCATGGGCGTTCTCATCGTGCTCTATTTACATCCGGTATCTGGCGGGAGAGGTAGATAGAACAGTAGTCGTTTGTACAGCGATACACAAAGCGGCAGGCAGACAGGTGTGCTCCACAATTATCTTGCGGCTATATCGGCTGCGCTACAGGCACTACAATGTGGGTCACTAGCGATCGCCACCGCCTGCGCCAAAGTGTGCGCAACAGGGTGTCCCGTTGCGACAAGCTCGGCAACCTCATGCGCTCCCCCAGCAAAAAGCACACACCGCACCCCTGCCGCTGTTGCCGCAGCGGCGTCATCGAGCGCATCACCGATAAGCACGACGTGCTCGGCCTCGATGGTTTGGGCGGCCAACGCGGCTAAATGCTGCCGCAGTGGCGCGGCCTTGCAGCCAGCGTTTAGGCCGCGCCGACCGTCAATGCGGATGAAGAAGTCCGTAAGTTCCAGCTGGGCCGCCAGAGTCAGCAGCTCGTCGTTCGGCCATAGCGAGAGCAGCGACTGAGTGCAGCCCGCCTGTTGCCAGCTCCCCAGCACGCCTCGCGCACCTTGGTTCAAAACGCTTGGCGCGCAGCGTTTGAGATAGGCGGCGTGGAACAGCTGCTCAAGCTGGACGAACTCGTCCTCAGTGATTTCCCTACCGAAGATATTGGCATAGAAGCGTTGCAATGGCCTCGTGAAAGCGGCGCGGTATTCGGTCACAGTCAAGGGACCGACCACCGGAGAAATCTGCTTTTCCTTCAAGCCGGAGATAGCACCAGCCGCACCCAGATGGAACTGCGCCAACGCGTCGTTTGTAGCTTCTAGCACTGCGTCGGCGTCGTTGAGTAGTGTGCCGTTCCAATCCCAAATCAGGTGTGTGGCCATATAGGCCTACCTTAGCGACACTAGCCGCCTAAGTCCGCGATTAGACGAGCTTCGTCTACCCGCCAAAAACTGTGCTCTACTCCGCGGAGTAAGACCACCGGCACTCGGTCGCCATACTCGTAACTGAGTTCAGCGTCAGTATCTACATCGCGCTCCCACCACGAAACTCCCACAGCGTGGCCAACTCGTTGCATTGCCTGTCGCGCTTGCTCACATAAGTGGCACTCCTTACGGGTGAGCAACATAAGAGTCACCGGCATCCCGCTTTCACTCATGCCTCCAAACTAAAGGCTCTCCTCGCTCGCCACTTGCGGGCGGGGGTGGAATTTGACATAGCGCTGGTCACTACTTTCCGCTGCTCAGCGAGGCATTTTGCTACCCAAGGGCCAAAAAACTTAAAGTAAACCCTGTTCATGTCTAGCGCTGTGACGTCAAGCACGTATGATCGCAAGGGTTATTCTTCAGGTCGTTCCTTAGAAACAAGCAGCTGTGGCGCTGCCGCATGAAGCACTTCATCGCGGGAAGCGCCGCCACCGTGGAGGCATTGGCGTGCCCTATTACCGCATAGCGCCGCTTGGCGTATGCGCCCAGGTTACGGCTGCAGCATGTCTGGAAACAGGGCCACAAGCACTTCCAGGTGCGTTCTCCCAGCAGCTAGCGCGGGGATTAGCGGCGCTACGCGAAGCAATCTGGTCAACCACACAAACCACCCCAACTACCGCGCTCCGGGTGCCTGGGCAAGCCAGCCGAGTCGGTAATCGACGCACCACAGTGCCTCTGCCCTTGCAGCCTCCAAGCGGCAGTCCCACTGGTGGTGGCACATTCGGGCCGCACGAGCCCGGTCGGCACCGGATCGACCTCGAGCCTGATGGTGAGCCTCCTGACCGCACTTCCAACGCTGACGCCCCCGATGGCGACCCTCTCCACGAGGATGCCTTTAATGACGACGCTGTACATGGCGCCTCAGACAGTGCCTCGCAACCGCGCGGTGAGATCTGGGACGTCGTTCAGCGCGCACAGCAGGGCGACGCCGAAGCCTTCGGAGAGATCTATGATTGCTACCTGGACACGGTGTATCGATACATCTTTTTCCGGGTAGGTAGCAAAACGCTCGCCGAGGACCTCACCAGCGAGACATTTCTGCGAGCGCTGCGGCGCATCAGCAGCGTCACCTGGCAGGGACGCGATCTAGGCGCGTGGCTGGTAACGATCGCCCGCAACCTCATCGCCGACCATTACAAGTCTGGCCGCAACCGACTCGAGCTCGCCACAGATGAGCTGGTCGCCGAAGACCACATTGACCAGAGCGTGAATGGTCAGCCCGAGGCGCAAGTCATCGACCGCTTGACTAATCAGACGCTGCTAGAAGCCGTCACTGAGCTCGGCGAGGAACAGCGGGAATGTATAGTGTTGCGTTTTCTTGACGGTCTATCGGTCAGCGAGACCGCGCAAGCCATGGGGAAAAACGATGGCGCGATCAAAGCACTTCAGTATCGCGCTGTGCGGACGCTGGCGCGTTTGCTGCCCGAAGGATTTATGCAGTGACGTCACTAATTGCCGCCAGCGGCGCCACTCTCCTTTGCCACGCCAAATTTCTGCTCTCTATGCCCGTAACCAGATTGCACTTTGCACCGTTAAGCCAGGTAGCGAGTGCCTCAACCCCCATCGAGGACCTCGCCGACCTAACGTGCCGTACTAATCCCGTAATCAGCCGCGGGAGCCGTATCGACGAAAGAAGGAGGTGTGCACCGTAATGTCTAGCGTTTTTTCTCGGCAGGCCGCGCAGCGGTTTAGCGATCTATTGGAAACAGATCGGCCCAATACTCACAACGAGCTTTCTCCGCTGTTATCTCTCGCTCAGCAGCTCAACTACATTGGCGGTACGGTGCGCGCTGACGACGAATTCGTCGCACGCTGCCGTACTCGATTGATGGCCGTAGCGGCTGTGCAAAACGTTGATTCCCAGACCGCGCATCCGCGTAGCGCTTGGCGCAGGAACTATCAAGGTCTGCGGCGTCGAGAAGACGGCCAGCGGCGAGTTCCCCGGCGCCTCGCGCTGCTAGCTGGAACACTCGCGGCAATGCTGGGGGTGTCCGGCGTGAGCATGGCCAGTGGTAGTGCAGTTCCGGGCGACACGCTTTACAGTTTCAAGCGCAACAGCGAAACGCTTCAACTAGCATTCGCTCGCTCCGACATTAGCCGAGGTCAGCTACGTTTACAGTTTGCGCGCACGCGTCTGGGTGAAGCCGAAGGAATCGCTAACACAGCGCAAGTCGATTCAATGCTCGACGACGCTGACGCTGACGCTCGCAGTGCGATGCGCGATCTTGGTGACGCGGCATTGAGCCGCAGTTCCACCAGCCCGTTAGACTCTATCGACCAATTCGTAGTGAATCAGCGTAAAGATCTCCAAAGCTGGATGGATAAGCTTCCGATCGACAAGCGCACCCGAGCCGCCGAATCACTTACGGTCCTCGACCAAGTTCAGCAGCGCTCGACAGCACTGCGCTCCGCGCTGAGCTGTAAAAATGGCTCGGCTAACACGAACGGCTCAGACGAGCTTGGTCTGATACCTGGTACTTGCTTAGCTGCCCGGTCCGTCGAACATGGAGCTTCCCCTAAGCCTGACGGTCGCGGTGCCGCCCCCGCTCAGCACGGCGCTGCCACGGGCTCGGCTACATCCAGCGCCCCGAGCCCGTCACCAGAAGCCTCACCCGCACCATCATCGGTCGTTCCGCCGCCGAACCTTCTGAAGAATCCTGCAACAGCTCCCGGCGTGCAACCGAGTGGGGCGCCCACCAATCCGCTTGATTTTCTCAATGGGTTCTTCACCGGCGCTTCCGCGCCTCCTAAGTAGGTTCCCGCCGCAGTTGTGGGATCGCCTTTTAAGGATTTGGCTTAAGCGGCGAGCGCTGACACAATGAAAGGCCGCCTGAGAAAAACTCTCAGGCGGCCTTGACGTCTGCTATTAGGCGCAGGCTACTTCTTATTGCGGCGCTGCACGCGTGTCTTCTTCAAAAGCTTGCGATGCTTCTTCTTCGCCATACGTTTGCGACGCTTTTTAACGACCGAACCCATATGAAGTCCCTTCACTTGATCAAATCAGCAGCCAGCTAGCGCAGGAAAAGCGCCGTTGCACGGCGGTCGTGAGCTGCTGGGGTATTGATCAAACAGCTAACCTACCGAGCTGACTGT
>QHCE01000040.1 GCA_003243955.1 Acidimicrobiales bacterium
CCGACTCCGACTCCGCCTCCGACTCCGACTCCGACTCCGACGAGCCCACCAGCCAAGGCCCAGCCGGTTAGTCTAGATAAGACCACCCCGCCGGGTAGCTTAGATTCCCCTACTGGACAGAAATGATGAACGACCTCACGCCGCAGAAGCGGGAAGGTGCAGGCGCGGGCTCTCCGCCGCAACCGCCACGTCCCAGCACTACTTTGCGGGCCGCTCCGCCTCTAGCCGCTTTGCGGAAGCAGTCGTGTCCCGGAGTCGTTGCCGCGTCGTTTTGGGTGTGGGTAAGCGCGACGCTCGTGGCTCTCCTCACGGCGGCAATAACGCTTACGCAGTTTGACCGCATGCACGCCACGCTCGTGCATATTGCTCGGCAGCACAACAAGGCTGCCGAGTCGGGCGCCCTAGACCAAGCCGCCACGGTCTCTATCGCTGTGTTGATTAGCGCTGGTGTGCTACTTGTGCTGCTACAACTCGCGCTTGCCGCGGCGATGCGGCCCGGCCGAAACTGGGCGCGGGTTATGTTGGTAGTTCTCGCCGTCGTAGGTGCGTTCTACAGCCTGTTGCTGTTAAGTGGGGTAAACACTACGGCGCTAGGCAGCATCGCACCGCTGGCTAGGGCTGGCCTGTTGCTGCACATCGCGCTGGGATGTGTCGCAGTCGTTCTGATGTTCTTCCCGGGCGCGCAGCCATGGTTTCGCCGCCGAGAACTAATCGGTCCTTAGCGGTTCGCGCCCCTAACCCGTCGCGAAGTGTGCATCGGTAGGCTCTGCGGTATGGAGTTAGAACGCACTCTGATTGTGCTCAAGCCTGATGCGGTGGCGCGGGGCCTTATCGGCGAAGTTCTCACCCGTTTTGAACGGGCAGGTATCAAGCTTATTGGCGCCAAAATGCGGGAGATGGACTCAGACTTCACCCGTCAGCACTATTTCGATCTAGAAGAGCGCCACGGTGCCGCGGTATATGCGGCTACGGCTGCGTTCATGCAGCAAGGGCCGGTGTTGGCGGTAGTGGCCGAAGGAGTGGACGTGATCGCGAATGTGCGGCGGCTGGTGGGAACCACGTATCCGAATCAAGCGGCGCCTGGCACGATCCGCGGCGACTTTGCTCACCAATCCAAGGATTACAGCGTTGCCCACAACCTCGCGGTGGCTAACCTGCTGCACGCTTCTGGCAGCGTAGACGAGGCCAAGTACGAGGTTGAGCTCTGGTTTAACCCTGCAGACCTCTTTGACTACCCGGCTGCGGCCGACCGGTACGCGGTGTCCACGTCGGATCGCTAGCAGGCCGGCGCCCAACGAACGGGGCCACTAATCTGGTGGTGCACCGCGATCAGGTGCGGCGTGAAGGAGCTGTGCGCTACGAGCCGAGGTCGCTCCAGGGCTAGATGTGGGCTCGGGCGTCGCTGCGCGGACCCGTAATATAGGAGTAGTACTCGGCCCGGCTGGCTACTTGGTATTGGAACTTGTCGTCGTTTTCGACGAACTGGTACCCCTGCGGAAGTGTGATTTCCGGTGAGCTAAGCGCACTCGGTGCCTGCTTCACCAGGCGAAACCCCACGAAGGCCGATGCCGCTGGCTCTGGAGTGGCCGCGTGCACCACATGTGTTCCGATCAAGGTCGCCGCGACCAAAAATACAAACGTGCCCATCCACTGGGCTCGACCTATAACACTCAATGCACTTCTCCACGATTTAAGTAATTCAAGATAGTCTCGCCAGACGCCGTGGTCCAGGATGCCGCACCGGTGAGAGATTAGGTAGACTATTGCGCATAAGCGTTGACCCGGTCTATCACCGGTGAGCTTTCGGAAGAACAGGCTTCGCGACAGCCTCTTAGGGTTGCGACCTCAGTAGAGCCGAACGGAACGGCCCGTCACAGCCGATATGAGCGGACTTCGGCTTGTCTGAGGTCAAGCGGGGTGGTACCGCGGGTTCGTTGAAACTACGGACTCGTCCTCGCGGACACCGACGCCCAGTATGTGCGCAAGTAGGAGCACCCCGTGAGCCAGACAGCAGAGCCATCCGATCAGCCTCCTGGAAGTGGAGAGGCTGCCCAGCGGTCTTCCCCGTTCACCGCGCTGACACCGCACGTGAACTTCCCCGCGCTAGATGAAGAGGTTGCGCAGTTTTGGACGCAACACGATATTTTCAGCCGCAGTCTTCAACAGTCCAGTCACCGGCCACAGTGGACGTTCTATGAAGGCCCCCCCACAGCTAACGGCAAACCGGGAACCCACCATGTGGAGGCCCGCGCGTTCAAGGACATCTTTCCGCGGCTAAAGACGATGCAGGGCCATCACGTTCCACGCAAAGCCGGTTGGGACTGCCACGGACTCCCGGTTGAGGTAGCCGTGGAGAAAGAGCTCGGTTTCACCGGAAAAGCTGACATCGAGCGTTACGGCATCGCCGAGTTCAATAATAAGTGTCGCGCGTCAGTGCAGGCGCACGTCGACGAATTCACCGCTATGACCAGGCGCATGGGCTACTGGGTGGATCTCGATGGCGCGTATCAGACCATGTCCGGCGAGTACATCGACAGCGTGTGGTGGTCGCTGAAGCAGATCTTTGACGCTGGTCTGCTGAACCAGGGTTTCCGGGTGGCGCCGTACTGCCCACGCTGCGGCACGGGCCTTTCAGATCATGAGGTAGCTCAAGGATATGAGGACGTCACCGACCCGTCGGTGTATGTCCGGCTCCCACTGACCAGTGGGACGTGGGCCGGGCGGGCGGACCTGCTGATTTGGACCACCACGCCGTGGACTCTGGTTTCCAACACCGCGGTGGCGGTGCATCCCGATGTCACCTACGTGGTGGCTCGTGCCGATGCTGGCACGTTCGTGGTGGCCGAGCCGCTGTATGAGCAAGTGTTGGGGGAGGACGCGCAAGTACTGGCCCGAATGCCTGGGCGAGAACTGGAGAAGCTGAGCTATTCACCGCCGTTTTCGCTGGTGGAGGTGCCGGATGCGCACATTGTGGTGCTCGCCGAGTATGTGACCACCTCCGACGGTACCGGTTTGGTTCACCAGGCTCCCGCATTCGGCGCCGACGACCTGGCGGTGTGCCGCAGCTATGGTCTACCTGTAGTGAACCCGATTCAGCCGGACGGGCACTTCGCTGACGATGTGGGTTTGGTTGGCGGCCAATTCTTTAAAGCCGCAGACACCGTTCTGGTCGCCGATCTGGCCGAGCGCGGTCTGTTGCTGAAGAAACTGGACTATCAGCACTCTTATCCGCATTGCTGGCGCTGCCACACGCCGCTGATGTACTACGCCCAGCAGTCCTGGTATATCCGCACCACGCAGTTCAAAGACGCGCTGCTGGCCGAGAACGAGCGCACCAACTGGTACCCCGAACGGGTCAAGCACGGTCGCTACGGCGATTGGCTGGACAACAACGTGGACTGGGCGCTATCCCGCCAGCGTTTTTGGGGAACACCACTGCCAATCTGGCGCTGCGCTAACGATCATTTCACTGTCGTGGGGTCCCGCGCCGAGCTAGGAGAGCTTGCCGGCCAGGACCTGAGCACGATGGACCCGCACCGACCGTTCGTCGACGAGATCACGTTCGGCTGCCCGCAATGTAGCGGCGAGGGGCATGAAGGGCATGGTACGGCCAAACGCGTCAGTGAGGTAATCGATACCTGGTACGACTCTGGCGCCATGCCATTCGCGCAATGGGGGTATCCACACCTGCCTGGCAGCGTCGAGGCATTCGAGCGTGCCTATCCGGCGCAGTACATCTGTGAAGCTATCGATCAAACCCGCGGCTGGTTTTACACTTTGATGGCGTTGGGAACCGCGCTGTTCGGCCGCTCGTCGTATGAGAACGTGGTGTGTCTCGGGCACATCTTGGCCGAAGACGGCCGTAAAATGAGTAAACACCTGGGAAACATCCTGGAACCAATGCCGCTGATGGCTCAGCACGGCGCGGACGCGCTGCGTTGGTTCATGCTCTGCTCTGGTTCACCGTGGGCGGCGCGTCGAATGAGCCACAACACGATCTCGGAGTCAGCCCGCAAAACGCTGGTGACGTATTGGCACACCGCGGCCTTCTTTACGTTGTATGCCGCGACTGTTGATTGGAGCGCTGGGTCAGGTCCGCTAGGCGCGCCGGAAGAGGTCCGTCGGCCGCTGCTGGATCGTTGGCTTTTAGCACATTTGCGGGCCACGGCTGAGCACGTGAGCACGAGCCTGGACTCTTTTGACACGGCAACCGCGGGTCGAGCGCTCAGCCAATTCATTGAGGATTTGTCCAACTGGTATGTACGTCGTTCCCGGACGCGATTCTGGGCCGCGGAGCCGGCTTGCCTAGCCACGCTGGCCGAATGCCTTAACGTTCTCACACGATTACTGGCGCCGTTCGTGCCGTTCGTGACCGAGAGAGTATGGCAGTCGGTGGTGCGTCCAGCCAGTTCCGATGCTGTCGAATCGGTGCATTTGGCGAGCTGGCCGTCGCCGTCGGAGTGCGGCGCGCGACCCGAAGATGCAGCACTGCTGGAGCAGATGGCGCTGGTTCGTCGGATAGTCGAGGCCGGCCGCGCCGCGCGAACCGCGGCGAAGGTCCGCACCCGGCAGCCGCTTTCGCGAGCCATGATCCGCGGTAACGGTTGGAAAGAGCTCGGCGAGGAGCTACGATCCCACGTCCTTGACGAACTCAACGTCATCGCACTTGCGCCGCTGTCTGAGGCGGGGGAGTTGATGGACGTGACGCTCAAACCGAGCTTTCGCGAGCTGGGGCGTCGCTTCGGCTCCCAGACACAGCACGTGGCCAGTGCACTTATTGCAGCGGATGCCATCACCGTGGTACAGGCGCTGCGGGAGCGCGGCGAGTTTCTCCTGGGTGTAGAGGGTGAGACTGTATCCATTTCGCCTGCCGAAGTTCTTATCACCGAGACGCCGCGAACCGGCTGGGCAGTGATCAGTGAGCATGGTGTCACAGTCGCCCTGGATACCGAGGTAACTCCACGGCTGCGCCGCGCCGGCATCGCGCGGGAAGTGATCCGGCTAATCCAGGAAGAGCGCAAAAAACTTGACCTACAGATTACTGATCGGGTACGACTGTGGTGGGAGGCTACCGATGAGACGGCCCAAGCGCTGACCGAGCACGCTACCGGAATCGAGGAGGCGGTGCTAGCGGTGGAGATGACTGCGCAGGAGCCTAGCGAGGTGTTGCCTGAGCACACCGCCGCTGAACTCCGACTGCGCTTCTGGTTGACGAAGGCATGACCAGCTCTGCCGGTTATTGCTTGGCTAGTCCTATTCAGCTCAGCCAGTTCCGGACGTTAGATCGCTGGAGGGAGCGGATCGATCCAGACGCGCTGCTGGAGTTCACCGAAGCGACACGTGCGCTCAACCCCGTCACGGAGTTGACGTGTCTGGTGGCGGTTTTAGCCGGCAGGCCCAGCGGCCACGGACTCGCTGCGGCCGTGCCTGTGCCAGCACTCGGGGCCGGCCTGCGGCTATGGCAGGTCAGCGAGGCGGCGCTACTTGCTCTGCAAGGCGCTGACGGTGACCCCGAGTCCGAGTGGGACGACATCGTCGCGCTCTGGAAGGCCGCACCCGGCAGTGTTTCCTCGGGCTGCGTAGATGCGGAGCTGTTGGCGTTACTTGATCAACTGCGGCAGTTGGCTGGACGAGCAACGAGGCACACAGCGCTTTACTGCTGGCGTGTTTCTAATACTAATCGTGTTAATGCGCCTCATACCAGCTCAGAAACGGTGAACTGTGCCTAACCATAGCGATAGAGGGCGCAGCTGCGGCTCGGCAACGGCGCTACGTATTCTGTGCCGGCTACTGTGGTTGACGGCTGCCGCGGCGGCCGGCACCGCTATAACAATCACTGTGCTCAAGGCCATGGCCACTGATCCCACAGAGTTACCAACTTTAGGCAGTGTAGTGGCGCTGGGCGCCTATGCGGTCGTGGCTTTTGTTGTTGCGACGCTGCTGATGGTAGTGGCTGATCGGGTAGCCGCGCACGCTGAGCGCAGAGCGGTCACACAGCTGCCGCTCACTCCGGAGGAACGGGAGGCTGAGAAACTTCGGGAGACCCCGTTTTTGGCGCGCCAACACCGGCAGCAGGAGCAGACCCCCTTCGAGCGTGACGAGCCGAAGCATCCCTGAGTGGAGTGCCCCGACACCCGCTAAGCGACACGCCACTGTGTTGCTGCTGAAGCCGCAAGCGGAGTATGCCATAATCGAGCGACGTTGTGCGTAGCTTTGTTCGCGCAGCTGCTCGCTGATGAAACACCATTCAGTGGGGTGTGCGCTCTTTCGGCGCCACCACCGCACAGTACGTGTGCGGCTTGTGCAGCTAAGGGCATTTCGCGCCAGCGCAAAGATTCTTATGCGCCGCCTCCTGCGCCGCATATGACCGCCAGACTATGTGCTCCTGTGCGGCCGCACGTATACGTGCGCCCGGGGGCTGAACGGGAGATATACCCGGATGCTTGATCCTGAACCATCCACCCCGCCGATTCCTGCACAGGACTCGCGCGACGCGCAGCTCCCACCGGCCGCCGCGGCCCGGTCTGCTACCAGCCTCATGTTCATGGCTCCCCCCCAGCCGCCTGAGCTGCCCAGTCCTCGAGCAACGTCGGAAGATCGACCCAGTCGGTCGCGGCGCGGCAGCAGTCGTGCCAGCAGTGAGCCTGCAGCTGAGTCCGGCCAGGACGTCGCCGGGTCCGAAGCCGAATCAGCCGAAGAAGCCGAGCGGCGCCGGCACCGTAGAGGACGGCGCGGTCGAGGACGCGGACGAGCTGATGATGCCGCGATCGACGATGCTGCCTCTGGGGGCGGTGCCGCTAATGATGGCGCGCAGACCAGCCCCGCCGATGGTGAACAGCCTCAGCAGCCCAGGCGGTCTAGGGCTCGTAACGCTGGGCCAGATGCGAGCGTTGCCGAATCTTCCAACGTTGACGATGCCGGTGATGACGAGCACGTCCTAACGACCCGTCGTCGTAGACGCCGGCGTGGGCGCGGATCTAGTTCAGAGGGCGGCACTTCGACTGAGCTCGAGTCCGTGCGCGACGACCGCGACGACGAGGTTCAGGGCACTCGAGGCTCGGCACGGCTGGAAGCTAAACGTCTGCGGCGCCGCGATGGGCGAGAGAACCGTCGGCGTGCACCCATCGTCACCGAAGCCGAATTTCTGGCTCGGCGCGAGTCGGTGGATCGCGTCATGGCCGTGCGGCAGCGCGGTGACCTCACCCAGGTCGCGGTACTTGAAGATGAGGTGCTCGTCGAGCATTACGTCACGCGCGCGTCGTCGTCGTCGCTCATCGGTGGGGTGTACCTCGGCAAGGTGCAGAATGTGCTGCCAAGCATGGAGGCGGCGTTCGTTGACATCGGTCGAGGCCGAAACGCAATCCTCTACGCCGGGGAAGTGAACTGGGATCTGGCGTCGATGGAAGGCAAGCCGCGCAAGATCGAACAGGCGCTCAAGCCGGGCGACAGCGTGATGGTCCAAGTCAGTAAAGACCCTATGGGCCACAAAGGCGCCCGCCTCACCAGCCAGATCAGCCTGCCTGGTCGATTCTTGGTGTACGTGCCAGGTGGCGGGATGACCGGGATCAGCCGCAAGCTTCCCGACACGGAGCGCCGACGGCTCAAAGACATTCTAAAAGAGATCGTCCCCGCTGATGCTGGCGTGATTATTCGCACCGCGGCTGAAGGCGCGAGCGAAAGGGAGCTGTCTCGCGACGTTGCGAGGCTCACCGCGCAGTGGGAGGCGATTAACACCAAGGCCGGCAAGTCCAGCGCTCCAGCCCAGCTGTATGAAGAGCCCGACTTGGTGATTCGCGTCATCCGCGACATTTTCAACGAGGACTTCGCGAAGCTGATGGTGCAGGCTGATGACTCCATGCACGACAGCTGGGAGCTTGTGGAGCAGTACGTTTCCCATGTCTCCCCTGATTTGGCTGATCGGCTTGCGCACTATCCGTCGGATAAGGATTTGTTTGCCGAGCTGCGCATCGACGAGCAGCTGACCAAGGCGTTGGATCGCAAGGTGTGGCTCCCCAGCGGTGGCTCGCTGGTAATCGACCGCACCGAGGCGATGACCGTGGTGGACGTCAATACCGGAAAGTTCACTGGTCAGGGCGGCAACCTCGAAGAGACGGTGACCCGCAACAATCTTGAGGCCGCCGAGGAAGTCGTCCGACAGCTTCGGCTACGCGACATCGGTGGCATTGTGGTGATTGACTTCATCGACATGGTGCTCGAGTCCAATCGCGATCTGGTGCTGCGCCGGCTTACCGAGTGCCTAGGGCGTGACCGTACTCGGCACCAAGTTTCAGAAGTTACCTCGCTGGGTCTGGTGCAGATGACCCGTAAGCGGCTCGGACAGGGGTTGCTGGAGGCTTACAGTGAGCTCTGTGAGCACTGCAAGGGCCGTGGGGTGCTCGTGCACTCCCAACCGTTACCCGAGCGTGCCGCTTCGGGGCGTTCCGGTAGCGGTAGCCGTACTTCCGACAATCACGTCGCAAGCAATTCAGCTCCCGACAGTTCAGCCCCGGATAATCCAGCCAAGGAGCTAAAGCAACAGCGCCGTTCACGTCGCTCGTCGCGCCGCCCCGCTGGACCACCAGAGGCCCAGATTGCCGTGCCTACCGAAGTTAGCTAGTACCGAAGTTAGCTAGTAGAGGCTTTTTAACGACAACTTGTGCCAAGTTGTCGTTAAGGTGGCGCTGCTCCTCCGGCTCACCTGGACCGGAGGAGTCCGCGGGCTGCTTAAGTTGGACGTATACCCGGTAGCTCGTTAGATTTCTCGGTCCCGTAGGCTGAAATAGTGGTGTCAGGCTCATGCGCCGGCACGCATAGTCTTAGCACATGGTGTGTTCCATAATTCTGCAAGGAGACTCGTCGTCTATGTACGCGATTGTCAAAACTGGGGGCCGGCAGTACAAAGCCACCGTCGGCGATGTCCTCGAAGTGGAGAAAATCTCCGCTAAGCCCGGCGAAACACTTGACCTGCAGCTGTTGTTGCTGGTCAAGGATGGCGCTGTCACCCATGACGCGAAGGCTCTAGCTAAGGTCACTGTGACCGGAACTGTCGTGGAGCACACCAAGGGTCCCAAAATTCGGATTCACAAGTTCAAAAACAAGACTGGCTACCACAAGCGGCAAGGCCATCGTCAGCCGCTGACGAAAGTGGAAGTCACCGCCATCAGCAACGGGAAGTAAGGACTGCCACCATGGCACACAAAAAAGGGGCAGCGTCCTCCCGTAACGGCCGCGATTCCAACGCCAAGCGCCTTGGGGTGAAGCGTTTCGGCGGCCAGCAGGTCGGCGTCGGTGAGATTTTGGTTCGTCAGCGCGGTACCAAATTTCACCCTGGCGACGGTGTGGGCCGGGGCGGCGACGACACGCTGTTCGCGCTGGTGCATGGCGCGGTGGAATTCAGTTCCGCACGCGGCCGCAAACTTGTTAACGTACGCGAGTTCGAACCCGCCGCCGCGTAGCGCAACAGCAGTCTTGGGCTGCTACTTCACTCGACAACTTGTGCCATCTTGTCGAGTGAGCGGTGCGGTAAGTTCCGTCTCTTAGTTAGCAAGATGGCACAAGTTGTCTCGTAGTGAGGTGTGAGTATCCATGGCACACTTCGTCGATCGAGTGGCTTTGCAAGTAACCGGCGGTCACGGTGGTCATGGCTGCGCCTCGGTGCATCGCGAAAAGTTCAAACCGCTTGGCGGCCCAGATGGTGGCAACGGCGGCAACGGCGGTGACGTCGTACTTGTCGTCGACCAAAGCGTGCACACGCTGCTGGACTTCCACTTCCACCCCCACGCCGCCGGAACTAACGGTCAGGGTGGGCAAGGTGGTAACCGGCACGGCGCAGCCGGAATCACCCGAGAACTCCCTGTTCCCGATGGCACCGTGGTGCTCAACAGCGATGGTGCTGTGCTGGTAGACCTCATGGGTGCAGGCGCCCGGTTTGTGGCCGCGCATGGCGGCCGGGGCGGACTCGGCAACGCCTCACTCGCGTCCACCCGCCGCAAAGCCCCGGGCTTTGCTCTGCTGGGCGAGCCCGGTGGGCAATGCGAGCTGGTTCTTGAGCTTAAAAGCATGGCCGATGTAGGCCTGGTGGGATTTCCCAGCGCTGGAAAATCGTCCCTCATCGCTGTACTATCCGCCGCTCGCCCCAAGATCGCGGACTACCCATTCACCACGCTCACGCCCAATTTAGGTGTGGTCAGTGCCGGTGACGCCGTCTTCACCATTGCCGATGTACCCGGACTGATCCCAGGCGCGGCGGAAGGAAAAGGGCTTGGCCTCGATTTCCTGCGGCACATTGAACGATGTGCGGTACTTGCTCACATCGTCGACACCGCCACTGACCTAGTCGAACGCGACCCAGTTTCTGATATAGCGGCGATCGAGGCTGAGCTCGCCGCATACGGTGGCCTGGCCGATCGGCCTCGCCTGGTGCTGCTCAACAAAACCGACCTTCCCTCCGGCGCCCAAATGGCGGAGCTGATCCGACCTGAGCTGGAACAGGCCGGATGGCGCGTGTTCGAGGTCAGTGCGGTAACTCGGGCCGGGCTACGTCCGGCACTATTTGCTATGGCCGAACTGGTTGAGCAGCGCCGCGCCGCTGCGGCCCAGGCGTTAGCGGCCCAGCCGGCCACAATAGTGATCCGGCCGAAAGCGGTAAACGAGACCGATTTCACGGTAGAACCTCTCGGCTCGGACTGCGAGGAGTTTCTCGTCCGAGGCATCAAACCCGAGCGGTGGGTGCGACAAACCCAGTTTAGCAACGACGAGGCGGTTGGGTTCCTCGCTGATCGGTTGGCGCGGCTCGGAGTGGAAGCCCAGCTAGAAAAACTGGGAGCCCGCCCTGGCTGCACTGTGACTATCGGTGCGGTGTCATTTGAATGGCAGCCTGCCGTTGGGGAAGAGGAGGAATTCACCCCGAGTGGCCGTGGAACGGATCACCGGCTGGACTCCTCCGATCGTGCTACGCCGACCCAACGGTTGACTGCTCGCAAGCTGCGTCGAGGCGAAGCGGAGCCGGCCAGCAGTAGTGATGCCACCGACGCCACCGATGCGATGAACCCGGTTGTTGAGCCACCAGCCCTGGCGAGGAAGAGCTGATGCACCTGCGCGAGCCCATCGGTACCGCGCGGCGAGTTGTAGTGAAGGTGGGGTCAGCCTCGCTTACATCTTCGGGTGGCGGCATCGATCCGGTTCAGATCGATGCGCTCGCTGACGCAATCGCGCAGCGGCACAGCCAGGGCGTGGAGTTAATCCTGGTGTCCTCGGGGGCCGTCGCCTCCGGATTTGCCTCGCTGGGGCTTCGCACCAAACCGCGGGACGCGGCAAGCAAACAAGCCAGCGCCAGTGTGGGTCAGATGCTGTTAGTCGCTCGGTATGCGGCGTCGTTCGCCCGTTACAACCTGGTGGTGGGGCAGGTGCTGCTGACCGCTGAGGATTTGCTGCGGCGGAGCCAGTACCGCAGCGCTAAGCGCACCTTTGACCGGCTGCTGGCGCTCAAGGCGCTACCGGTTGTGAACGAGAACGACACCGTAGCCACCGCGCAGAACAAATTTGGCGATAACGACCGGCTCGCCGCGCTCGTGGCGCACGTGGTACATGCGGATGCTCTAGTGCTGCTCTCCGACGTTGCGGGTCTTTACACAGACGACCCCCGCCGCGCTGGTGCTCGACTGCTGGAGCAGGTCATGGGCGAATCCGACCTGGCTGAGGTCAGCGTGAGTAGTTCTGGATCCTCTGGGATTGGCAGTGGTGGCATGGCTAGCAAGATCGCCGCGGCACGCATCGCTACCGCGGCCGGAGTGCATGTGGTGTTGGCCAACGCTACGCATGCTCATGCGGCGCTGGCCGGAGAGCCGGTAGGCACGTATTTCGCCCCTACCGGCTCGCGGCTACCGATTCGTTTGCTATGGCTGCGCCATGTCGCCACCCCGGCTGGCCAGCTGGTGATTGATTCGGGCGCGCTACGGGCTGTCACCGACCGGCACGCGTCGCTGCTGGCCGCCGGAGTAACGCGACTGCACGGGGAATTCGACGCCGGTGATCCGGTGGAGGTAGTAGGACCTGACGGTGTAGTTGTGGCGCACGGGTTGGTCGGCTACGACTCGCGGGCTCTACCACAGCTGCTTGGTAAGTCCACGCCCATGTTGGCAGCCGAGCACCAGCGGGAAGTGATCCATCGCGACGACATGGTGCTACTGCCACCTCTCGGCGTTTTCCCTGAAAACGTCGCTAAAAAACGTGGTTTTAGGACGTTTTCCCTGAAAACGTCGGCCAGCGCCGACGGTTTCAGTGGTGGCGCTGGATAGGGTGGCCTTATGCACAGGGTTGGTGTGATGGGCGGAACGTTTGATCCGATCCATCATGGACACCTTGTCGCTGGCAGCGAGGTTGCCACGCTGTTCGAACTGGATGAGGTGCTTTTCGTTCCCACCGGGCAGCCATGGCAGAAGCAGGACTCCTACGTCAGTCCCGCCGAAGATCGCTATCTGATGACCGTGATCGCCACAGCGTCTAATCCGCGATTTCGGGTGAGCCGGATAGACATCGACCGCGATGGCCCCACCTACACTATCGACACGCTGCGAGACCTCAAGGCCGCCTACCCTGAGGACACTGAGCTGTTTTTTATCACCGGCGCTGATGCGTTGGAGGCGATCGTGTCGTGGAAGCAGGTGGATGAACTGTTTGCGCTGGCACATTTCATTGGAGTGACCCGTCCAGGTTTCCACCTTGACAACGGTCACTTGCCCGAGCACGCTGTCACGCTACTGGAGATACCGGCGATGGCAATCTCCTCGAGCGGCTGCCGCTTGCGAGTTCAGCAAGGCCGACCAATCTGGTATCTCGTACCCGATGGCGTCGTGCAGTACATCGAAAAACGGAGCCTCTACGCTTAGAGATAACGCGGACTGATGGTTTGTTGCCACACGACCGTTTAACCTGACTCCTATCGAAAGGATCGTGAGTGACCGCATCAACGCATGCCATCACGTTGGCTACCGCTGCCGGATTGGCCGCCGCGGACAAATTGGCCACTAACATTGTTGTGCTCGACGTCAGCGAACAGCTCAGCATCACTGACGTTTTCGTGATCGCATCGGCGCCTAACGAGCGGCAGGTACAGGCCATCGTGGATGCCGTGCAGGAACGCCTGCTCGAGCTGGACACTAAACCTGTGCGCAGGGAAGGACATCGCGAAGGACGCTGGGTGCTGTTGGACTTTAGCGACATTGTGGTGCACGTCCAGCACAGCGATGAGCGCGCTTTTTATAGCTTAGAGCGGCTATGGAAGGACTGCCCGGTGATACCGATCAATATTCCTTCCGACACAGCAGTACTCAGTGATAGCGGCACCGCGGCCAAGCCTATAAGTGAGGAGAGCGACTGATGGGTCAGCGGCGACTTTTGCTGTGGCGGCATGGCCAAACGGAATGGAACGCCAGCCAACGAGTGCAAGGGCAGAGCGATGTCGGGCTCAATGAGGTCGGCCGCCGCCAGGCTAAGGCCGCCACTGTGGCGCTCGCGCAGGAGCGGCCAGCTCTGATCGTCAGCAGTGATCTGCGTCGCGCTTATGACACCGCACAGGTTCTAGCGCAGCAGCTCGGCCTGCCGTTGCAGGTGGATGACCGGTTGCGCGAACGCGGGTTTGGGATCTGGCAGGGCTTGGATTCCGTGCAGATGGCCGAGCAAAATCCCATCGAGTTCCAACGCTGGCGCGCCGGTGGTGAGCCCGACATCGACGGCATTGAATCTGAGCCGGCGATCACCGCGAGAGTGAGCGCAGCGATCCACGCCGCGCTAGCCCGCACTGATGGCACCGTGTGCTTGGTCACCCATGGCGGAGTTATCAAGCGAGCATTAACGCTGCTATTGAACTGGCCTGCGTCTGTGCCGTGGGGCTTTGAAGGGTTGGGTAACTGCAGGTGGGTGCAGTTACGAACATCTGATGGCAGCCGCTGGCGGGTGCACAGCTATAACGTCGGAGTCGACTCCCCGCAGGAGCTACATGCCGCCCCACCGGCGGTAGAGGCGGAGCTACTGTCGCGGCCAGAGACCCTGTAACTGAAGAACTGAGTACCTGAAGAACTGAGGTATTCGAAAAAACACAGATAACTGGGCGGCGCGGACTAGCTGTATCGATGTGTCGGTGCACAGCGTGGATTTTCATGCACAGGTGAGCGAGCACCGGGCCTGCGATAAGCGGAGGCCTCCTAACCTCGGTTGTCATGAGTTGGGGTCGACACCACAAGGCGGATCAGGAAACTATTCAGGGCGCACGTTTGCGCTTAGCCGCCCTGGCTCCTGCCGAGCCGCCTATGCCGATGCCATTACCTGGCGCCGCACAGCAGGAACGTGAACGTGCCAGAAACGCTCTTAAATCGGAGTGGCTGCTGCAGCCAGCCACAGTCACTGTCACCGATACTGCCTCGCCTGCCGAGCCTGAACGGCTGAGACCGCTCTCGGTCTTGGACCGAATCCGTGCCGCACGGATAAATCCGGAGCGACGTGGAGTACTTGCGGCGGCGATCTGCGGACTCCTGGTTTTACTGTTGCTCGGCGGAGTGCTGGGCTTCAGGCTATGGCGCAAAGACGCCACCGCGGCTCAACCCATCGCGCTGCCGTCAGTGGCGGCTACCGCGTCACCATCGGGTGCGCAACTCGTCGTTGCGGTGAGTGGACGAGTGCGCAAGCCGGGTCTGGTGCACGTGCCGGCTGGAGCTCGGGTCGCCGATGCGGTGCAGGCCGCCGGGGGAGCGTTGCCCGACGTCGGGTTCGGTTCGCTGAATCTGGCCCGCAAAGTTGCCGACGGAGAACTCATCGTGGTCGGAGAGGCTAGCCAAAGCGAGGCGGCGTCCTCCGCCGCGCCGTCTACCACTGCCTCCGGCGCTAACCCGCCTGGCCATAGCTCGGCCGGGGCGTCAGGGGCGCTGCTGGACTTGAACACCGCCACGGTAACGGCGCTGGATGCGCTCCCCGATGTGGGGCCAGTGATCGCGCAGCGCATCGTCGCCTACCGCACCGCGCACGGTCGGTTTGGCTCGGTGCAGGAGTTGCGCAAAGTCGACGGGATTGGTGATGCGAAGTTTGCCCGCCTCAAACCGCTGGTCACCGCGTGAGTGTGTTCAGAGGCAACCAAGCCCCATCTCATATTTCTCAATCTCACGTCTCAAAGTCTCTTGCGGTCTCCCGTGAGCTAGCCAACCAGATTGTGGGCACGTTAGACGCCCGCCTGCTGGCCCCGGCCGTTGGCTATTGGCTGGCCGCGTTGTGGGCGTTGCGGCACCCGGCAAGCTACAGCCTATGGCTAGCTGGATTCGCGGCCGTGGTGGTTGCCTCAGTTTTGCTGTTGACGCGGATGCCGCAGCACCTTCGACAACTTGTGCCAAGTGGTCACTGTGAGCTGCCGCAAAAGGGGAAGGGTCTCCCGACAACTTGGCACAAGTTGTCGGGAGTTGTTATGACAACTTGGCACAAGTTGTCATCGCGGGGTCGGGTCGCTGTCCTGGTGGTGGGGCTCGCTTCGGTTGGCGTGTGCCTAGGTGCAGCCGCCACCGGTGCGCGGGTGGCGATGCGGGACGCAAGCCCTGTTGTGAGCCTTGCTGAACACCATAGCGATGCCATCGCAACCGTGGCGCTCGTCGATGATCCACGCTCCGTCAGCTCCGGTCCAGCGGGGGCGTCGACGTTTCTGTTGCGAGCCACCCTGATCGGGTTGGAGACCGCACGCGATGGAGCTGCACGCGATGGAAAGGGACATGCCGGTCCGAGCGGCCAGGCACGCGCTGTTTCCATTCAGGGCGGCGAACACATTGTAGTGTTTGCCCGCGGCTGCGAATGCGCCGGTTTTCTGCCAGGGCAGCACCTTCGTCTTACCGGTCATCTTGCGCCAGCCAGACGTGCTGACCTCACAGTCGCCACGCTCTCGGTGAGTTCACACCCGGAGCTCGTGGGGGAACCCTCGGTGCTGCAGCGTGCTGCTGGGCGGCTTCGCGCTGGACTACGACAGGCCTCCACCGTTGTACCGCAACCTTCCGGTGGTCTAATCCCCGCGCTCGCTGTGGGCGACACCGCTGCCCTACAACCTGAGCTAGCCGGCCAGTTTCGTATTACTGGTATGACGCACCTCACGGCAGTATCTGGTGCGAACCTGGCAATTGTTGTAGGAGCGGTGCTGTTAATCGCACGATCGTTTGGTGCAGGTCCGATCAGTTCGGCAGCGCTTGCGGGGTGTGCGCTTGCCGGGTTCGTGGTGCTGGCACGCCCGTCCCCGAGCGTGTTACGGGCCGCGGCGATGGCCGCGATCGCGCTCATCGCTCTGGCGGCTTCGCGCCCTAAAAGCGCGCTTCCGGCACTGGGTTTCGCGGTTATCGCGCTGATCATGTACGACCCGACGCTGTCGAGCTCGCCGGGTTTTGTGCTCTCGGTGTTGGCCACGCTTGGCCTAGTCGTGCTTGCCCCAAGTTGGGCTGCGGCACTTCGTGCCCGTGGTGTTCCACGAGGTCTAGCTGAGCTACTAGCGGTTCCGCTGGCAGCTCAGCTGGCGTGCCTGCCTTTCATTGCCGGCTATAGCGGTGCGGTGAGTCTGGTCGCGGTCCCGGCCAATGCCGCCGCTTCGCTGGCGGTAGGACCCATCACAGTGCTGGGTGTCGCCGCGGCGCTGTGCTCGGTTCTGTGGGATCCGATGGGTGGGTGGTCAGCAACGGCGCTTGCGTGGCTCGCTGGATGGCCCGCGCGTTGGCTGACGATGGTCGCCGAGCACGCCAGCAGATGGCAGTACGCCCAGCTGCACTGGCCCTCTGGGCTGAGCGGAGCTCTGCTGGCGGCCCTAGCGATCGGCGTGCTATGCCTGATCTGGCGTCAGCCAGTAACCCGGTGGTCGTGCGTTGCGTTGATTGCCGGGCTTCTGCTGGTGCTGCTTCCGATGCAGTTGCGCAACCAGCCGTGGCCACCACCGGGCTGGTTGATGGCTATGTGTGACGTCGGGCAAGGGGATGCCGCTGTGCTGAGGGTGGGTCCAGGCAGCGGCGTTGTGATCGACGCTGGGCCCGAGCCGGTCAGCGTGAATCGTTGTCTGTCCGAACTGGGAATCCAACATGTTCCGCTATTCGTGCTCAGCCATCCCCATGCCGACCATGTGGGTGGAGTGGACGGCGTGTCACAAGGTAGGGACGTGTCGGCGGTGCTGGTTGGCCAAGCACAGGACCCGCCCGGCGGCTATCGTCGGCTACTGCACTGGGCACAACAGATCCGAGCACCGCTGTTGATCGCAACGCCTACGTGGCGGCAGACGATTGGTAACGCAACGCTGACGGTGATTGGCCCGCAGCGGTCACTGTCTGGTACTCGCTCCCCGCCTAACGACAACTCCGTGGTACTGCTAGTACAGATAGCGGGAATCACGGCGCTATTTCCCGGCGACGTGGAGCATGCCGGTCAGCGTGAGTTGCTCAGTAGCGGAGTGTTGTCCCATGTAGACGTGCTCAAGGTACCCCACCATGGCTCGGCTTACTCCGAGCCGGAGTTCTTTGACACCGTTGCACCACGGGCGGCGGTGGTATCGGTGGGGGCGCATAATGATTACGGTCATCCCAGTGAAACTGTGTTGCGCTATCTGGGCCGCGGCGGCGCGCTGGTGGCCCGCACTGACCGAGGCGGAGATGTTGCCATTGTTAGCTCATCCGGCAGGGTGGCGCTCGCCCGCCACGCAGGGGCCTAGCGCTTCAGTCCTAGATCGTGATCTTGTGGTGTGTCGGTCCTGGCCGTGGGCCGCAGCGTAGTGGTGCAGTATGGCTGGGCGCACGAATAATCTCCCGAGTACTGGACGCCGGGACGCCGGCGCGGTGAGTGACCGCAGGCTCTCCTAGCTGGGTCAGCGGAGCGGGAAATAGTCGAAATAGCTGAATAGCCCACGATTCGATGACGGCATCCAGCTTGGAATACCATTGGCACTGGCAGAGAGTGCTTCAGCGCCCGCGTTTTTTGGGTGTGCGTGGAGGAGAGGGGGGTCTCCCTGTCGGCGAAGCCGTTGCAGGAGGCGTCGTAGGGCTACTGGCCGAAGATGCTTGTCCACTGGGAGGCACCTCTGGGGGCTCTTCGAGCGAAACCCCGGCTCGCTGGGCCTCGTAGTTGTGGATGCTTGCACGCCCCGCGGAGTTGCTGAGCAGACCGATAACGTACTTGAGTTCGCGTAGCTTCTCCGGTTCGAACAGCACGCCGTTATACGCCGTAAGCACCGTGGCTGCCCGAGCGTCGTCATCGGGTAGCAATTCCAGCGCCCAATCCGCGGCTGCCGCGCGCGCTGCTGGGTTGAGTTCGTGTAGGCTTAGTGCCCTTATCGCGGCGGCTCCGGCGAGGGCAACGCCGTCAGGCCCGAATGCCTTGCCGGCAAGGCGTACCCGCATTACTTCGCCACGTTGACTAAGCGCGCGGGTGAACGCGGCCGCAACTTCAGGGTGCGCCGCCGCGGCTTCAACCGCCGCCAATACCACCTCGGTGAAGGCAGTGGCTCTTCTGAAGCACTCTCTGTGACGTTGCGCTCCAGCCAGCCGGCTTCATCGGCATTGAGTGGAGATTCCAGTACGTGCTCGGCCCAGAACGTGCCTAAAATCGCGGAGGCCTCGCTGGGCGACGCGTTTGCTTCCACTTCCGCTTTCGCCACCGTTGCTAGGTGCCGTACATACTCCACGTCGAGCACCACGGCCTCCTTCTACCATTCAGTCGCAGAATTAGGTTAGCGTAGCTTCCTAGTCTCTAGAATTCATGCGATCTCTCATCTTCGTATGCTCTTCTGCCCACGAGCCAAGATGCCAGGCGCGGAACATTCGAAGCGACGTCAATGACTACTTAAGTCCCTTATAGTCGATCGGGATTCGTGAGCGGCGCCAGAAGTCGCACAAATACGATAGGCGCGAACCCTCTAGGAGTGCGTTGGGAAACATGTGAATGACGTGCCCGGGTGCATGTTTGTGGCGTCGACAGGATTGTTGAAAGTCAGGCCGCCGCTATCTAGATGGTGCCCGCGACACCGCCTAATCCTGACATGCCACGATAAACCCTGTGTCCGTTGCTCATTCGCCTACACCGCAGCCACAAGCTGCGTTGCAGCTGCTGCTCGGTGATGAGGAGTTCCTGCTCGAGCGAGCCATCGCCGCTATTACCGCCGCAGCCGCGACCGCTCATCCTGACTATGAGGTGACCAATGTTGTTGCCGCGGAGGTGAGCCCTGGGCAGTGGGGACAGCTGCTGAGCCCCTCGTTGTTTGGTGAGCACCGAGTGCTCGTGGTACGGCAGGCGCAGGAGGCCGCCAAGGAGACTGCGGATGCGCTACTGGGCTGGCTGGCGAAACTGCCGCCGCATCTGGTGGTCGTTGTCTGTCACGCTGGTGGCAATCGGGGGAAGGCCGTGGTCAATGCTGCGCGTGCCGCCGGTGCCCAGGTTATTAGCTGCGCCAAGCTGAGCTCGTATCGAGACCGGCTTGCTTTTGTGCGTTCGGAGCTCGAACGGTTCGGTGATTCCCGGCGGGTTTCTGGCGATGTCGCGGGCCTGCTGCTAGATAGTGTTGGTGCCGGCTTGCGGGAGCTGTCGTCGGCATGTCAGCAACTGATTGCCGATACTACAGGGGATATTAACTCGCAAACAGTGCGGCGCTATTACTCTGGTAAGGCCGATGTAACGGGATTTTCCGTGGCCGACGCGGTAATGGTTGGCGATGTTGCCACAGCGCTGGAATCGCTACGATGGGCAGTATCGGTTGGTGTGGACCCGATTCTGGTTGCCGATGCCTTGGCCGAAGGGGTGCGCTCCGTGGCCAAAGTTAGTGCGGCCGGGCGAGGGAACGCATACCAGCTGGCTGGCGCGTTAGGGATGCCCCCATGGAAGGTGGAGCGAGTGCAACGTCAATCCCGGGGTTGGTCGCAGGCGGCGCTGGGAGCGGCCGCCCGGCATGCGGCAGTAGTTAATAGCGCGGTGAAGGGTGGCGCCGAGGATCGGGTGTATGCACTGGAGCGTGCGGTGATGGAGATGATCGCGGTGCGCAATGACTGAAATGCCAACGCCTGAAATTGGTAAGGCACCGTACTATGCGCGGATACTGCGACTACGGCATCTGAGGCCGAGTGGCTTTGCGTGCTTTGTCTTCTTTGAAGGCTCGGTTGGGCTGGCGGTACTGCTGGCTTTTGCCGAGCTGGTGAGCTGGTGGGCCGTGATCGTGGTCCCGGCCACCGTGGCCGCGATGGTGAAGCTTAATGACTATGTGGCCGGAAAACTGCGGGAGTGAGCATAGCTCAATATTGGCGTTTTCCCTGAAAACGCCCCAAAAACCAGCCTAGATAGGGCTGTTTCAGGGAAAACGCCCTAAGCAGCCCGGCTAGATGGCGGAGACCAAGCCTCGGAAACTAGGCCGCAGAGGAAGCGGTGGCGCGCTGTATGGCCCCGGCCATTCCCGACTTGCGGTTAGCGGCCTGGTTCTTGTGAATAACGCCTTTGCTCACCGCTTGATCAAGCTTGCGAGAGGCGGCGCGGAGTGCGCTCTCGGTAGCCTCGGTGTCACTCGTACCCACGGCCTCACGAAATTTGCGGATGGCGGTTCTGAGCTCGGAGCGCACCGACTTGTTGCGCATCCGGCGCTTCTCGTTTTGCTTGTTCCGCTTGATCTGGGACTTGATATTTGCCACGCGTCTACCTTGGGTTAGGGCATCAGGATGTCATCACGCACAGTGCGTTACGTACGGTCGCTGAGCTTATCAGGTGAACAACTGAGCTTAGTCGTCGACGTGCCCAGCTTTGCGCCGTTGAGGCCATGACCCATTGCGTGTGTGCCCTCACGCAATCGCGGCACGCATGCGTTTACGCCATTGTCGCCGAGTGTCGTCAAGGGCAGCCATGGGAACATGGAGCGGATGCGCCGTTTAATCTGCTCAGTAACGCCTATTTCGGAGTTTCGACCTACGTGAATTCCTTGCCCGCAGCGCCAGCGCCAGCGCCGGGCGCAACCGCGCCCGCGCTGATCCGCAACTTCTGCATCATTGCCCACATTGATCACGGCAAGTCCACGCTTGCTGATCGGATGCTGCAAAGCACCGGTGTGGTTGAGGCTCGCAACATGCGGGCGCAGTATCTGGACCGCATGGACATTGAGCGGGAACGCGGCATCACCATCAAGTCGCAGGCGGTGCGGATGCCCTGGACGCCGGCCGTGCCCGACGGAGCAGTGCGCGCCGCGGAAACGTTCGTGCTGAACATGATCGATACTCCAGGCCATGTTGACTTCAGCTATGAGGTAAGCCGCTCGCTGGCCGCTTGCGAGGGTGCGGTGCTGCTGGTCGATGCCGCACAAGGCATCGAGGCGCAGACTCTGGCGAATCTGTACCTGGCGTTGGACAACGACCTCGCCGTGATTCCGGTGCTGAATAAGATTGACCTCCCCGCAGCGCAGCCGGAGAAGTACGCTGAAGAGCTCGCGCATCTGATTGGATGTCAACCCGAGGATTGCTTGCGGGTCTCGGGAAAAACCGGTGCTGGCGTGGAGGCGCTGCTGGATGAGATCGTGCGGCAAGTGCCGGCGCCGAGCGGCGATCCGGACGCTCCGGCACGGGCGATGATCTTCGACTCGGTGTACGACAGCTACCGCGGTGTGGTGACCTACATCCGGGTTATCGACGGCCGGTTCGCGGCGCGCGAGAAGGTGTTGATGCTATCGACCAAGGCCACCCACGAGTTGTTGGAGTTGGGCGTTATCTCGCCTGAGCCAGTCTCGGCCCCAGCGATCGGGGTTGGCGAGGTCGGCTACCTGATCACCGGAGTGAAGGATGTTCGCCAATCCAAGGTGGGGGACACGGTGACGCTCGCGGCCAGGCCGGCTGCCACCGCGCTGGGCGGCTATGACGATCCGCGGCCGATGGTCTTCTCCGGCCTGTACCCGATGGATGGCTCGGACTATCCGGAGCTGCGCGATGCGTTGGATAAACTGCAGCTCAATGACGCTTCTTTGGTGTATGAACCAGAGACGTCGGTTGCGCTGGGTTTCGGTTTCCGCTGTGGTTTCTTGGGCCTGCTCCACCTGGAGATCATTCGGGAGCGGCTCTCCCGCGAATTTAAGCTGGAACTGATCACAACCACGCCTAACGTGGTGTATCGAGTCGAGGCCGAGGACGGCACCTCACACACAGTTACCAATCCCAGCGAGTACCCCGACGGCAAAATTAGCGCGGTATATGAGCCGGTGGTCCGGGCAACAGTGATCGCGCCGAGTGAATATGTCGGGGCGATCATGGAGTTGTGTCAGTCGCGCCGCGGCACGCTATTGGGCATGGATTATTTGTCGAAGGAACGGGTAGAGCTGCGATACACGTTGCCGCTGGCCGAGATAATCTACGATTTCTTTGACCAGCTCAAGAGCCGCACTAAGGGGTACGCGTCGCTGGACTATGAGCCCACTGGTGAGCAGGATGCCGAGCTGGTGAAGGTGGACATTCTGCTGCAAGGGGAAGCGGTGGACGCGTTCTCAGCGATTGTGCATAAAGATAAGGCGTATGCCTACGGGGTTCGGATTACTCAGAAGCTGCGTGAGCTCATCCCACGCCAACAGTTCGAGGTGCCCATTCAGGCTGCGATCGGGGCCCGGATCATCGCTCGGGAAAACATCCGCGCGATCCGTAAAGATG
Organism: Acidimicrobiales bacterium; assembly: GCA_003243955.1. GTDB lineage: Bacteria > Actinomycetota > Actinomycetes > Mycobacteriales > QHCE01 > QHCE01. Next base: position 22,653 of record QHCE01000040.1, read on the forward strand.
TGCTCGCTAAGTGCTATGGCGGCGATATTACGCGTAAACGTAAGCTGTTAGAGAAGCAAAAAGAAGGCAAGAAACGGATGAAAATGGTGGGCCGAGTGGAGGTCCCACAGGAAGCGTTCATCGCGGCCTTATCTTCCTAGTCTTCCTATGTCTTCCTAGCCCTCCTAGCTCAAGCTCCAGCGCCCTAAGCCTTTCCGGCAACTTGTGCCAAGTTGTCGCTGTGCTGTGAGTCTAGATCCCTGACAACTAGTGCCAAGTTGTGGCCGGGTACCGTTCGGTGTTGAGCAGCTTTACCACTGCTAGGCCCGATAACCAAGTCCAACAACCCATCACCTACTTCGGCCAAGCTAAGCCACCCCAGACGTTTCAAGGAGTTTACGCGAGTGAAGAGCACCGTCGAAACCGTGAGCCCGACGCAGGTGCGGCTCGATATTGAAGTGCCGTTTGCTGAGCTTGCCTCCAGCATCGACGAGGCGTACCGCAGTATCGCGCGCGAGATCAACGTTCCGGGCTTTCGGAAAGGCAAAGTGCCGCCTCGCCTCGTTGACCGCCGAGTGGGCCGGGCGACCGTGCTGCAAGAAGGCATCAATAACGCCGTTCCCGGCTTGGTGGCCAAAGCCGTGGATGAGCACAAGCTGCGAGTGCTAGGGCCTCCAGACGTTGACCTCACTGAACTCGAGGACGGCGAGAAGATCATATTGAAGGCCGACGTTGAGGTACGCCCTGAAATTAAGCTGCCGGATGTGTCGGCGCTGGAGATCAGCGTCGATGAGGTAAACATGGATGCTGGGGCGGTAAATGCCGAGCTAGCTAAGCTGCAAGAGCGCTTCGCGACGCTGAAAGCTGTGCAGCGCCCCGCTGCCGCGGGTGACTACCTAGGGCTGGATCTACATGCCACGGCCGATGGGGAAGACATTGACGAGGCAAAGAGTGTTACCTACAAGGTTGGAAGCGGCGACCTGCTCGATGGCCTCGATGAAGCGGTCACCGGCAGCTCCGCCGGGGACGAGAAAACATTTTCAACCAAGCTGGTCGGAGGTGAACATGCTGGTCGGGTTGCCGATGTGACAGTGAACGTGCGCTCGGTGAAGGAGCAGGAGCTTCCGGAGTTAGACGATGAATTCGCGCAGTCGACAAGCGAATTCGACACCATCGCGCAACTGCGCGAACAGCTCGACGAGCAGCTGCGCAAAACTGGTCAGCTGCGACAAGTGAACCAGGCCCGCGAGCGAGCGGTGGATGCGCTGTTGGAAGGCGTGGAGATTCCGTTGCCACAGCGCGTAGTCGCTCGTGAAATGGAGAACAACAAGAAGCAGCTCGCTGGTTATTTGGAGCGGCTGGGCCTAGGCATCGAGAGCTATCTCAGTAGCCAAGGCAAGTCTGAAGCTGAATTTGACGACTCGCTGCGCTCAGATGCGGAAAAGTCGGTGCGAACCCAACTTGTGCTAGACGCGCTGGTTGAGGCCGAAGAACTTGGTATCACCGACACCGAGATCACCACTGAGGTCGTTCGCCGAGCTCAGCTTGCCCAGGTTGACCCGCAGCAATTCGCTGATCACTTGGTACGCAGCCGGCAGTTGGCGTTGGTTGCCGCTGATGTACGTCGAGAGAAGGCGCTATCGCTGGTAGTAGAGCAGGCGTCGATCCGTGATGGCTCAGGAGCAACTGTCGATATTTCGGCTGCGCTGACAACTGAAGCCGACGCCGCACCGGCAACCGTCCCGGCACCTTAATATCTGCGCTCCTAACTTCTGCGTTCCTAGCGCTTAGAGCGAACAAGGCGTGGTGAAGCGTCACGTTTGCGCACGGGCCCGTTAAGGTCTCAAGGGTGCCTCTTATTTCCGCGTCCCACGGCGCCAGTCAATCTATAGCTATTCCACATACCAGTGCCGCATCCGGTAGCCAGGGGATGAACTTTGACGAGTCGGTGTTCAACCGCCTCCTCAAGGAACGCATCATCTTCCTCGGGCAGCAGTTCGATGATGAAATGGCCAACCGGGTCTGCGCGCAGCTGCTGCTGCTCAATGCCGAAGACCCCAAGTCGGATGTGTTTTTGTACGTGAACTCGCCGGGTGGTTCGGTCTCGGCCGGCATGGCCATTTACGACACCATGCAGTACATCGGTAACGACGTGGCCACGGTCGGGCTTGGCCTCGCGGCGTCCATGGGCCAGTTCATTTTGTGCGCTGGTACGCCGGGTAAGCGCATCGCGCTGCCGCACACCCGGGTCATGATGCACCAGCCTTCCGGTGGCATCGGAGGTTCGGCCAGTGATATCGCCATTCAGGCCGAGCAGATGCTCTACACCAAAAAAATGATGCAGGAGCGGATCGCGTTCCACACCGGTCAGTCGATTGAGCAGATCGAGTCCGATTCGGATCGAGACCGCTGGTTCATCGCCCAAGAAGCTAAAGACTACGGCTTGATCGACAAAGTTGTGGAAAATACCGCGCGTATTGTTGACGCGGTGAAGGGCTGAGGTGGGCTCGATGAGTTGGGTAGCCGCCGCAACCGCCACCGCACCGCAAGGAGAACTCATGGCCGATCTCGTGGCTCAACCTAGACTTACTCCGCAGAACCGTTACATACTGCCGTCCTTCATTGAGCGCACATCCTATGGCGTCAAAGAGTCCAACCCGTACAACAAGCTATTTGAAGAACGAATTATCTTTCTGGGCGTACAGATTGACGATGCCTCCGCTAACGATGTGATGTCCCAGCTGATCTGCTTGGAGTCTGCTGATCCGGATCGTGACATCACCATTTACATCAACTCACCGGGCGGCTCGTTTACCGCGCTGACCGCGATTTATGACACCATGCAGTACATCCGGCCAGACGTCCAGACGGTGTGTATGGGTCAGGCGGCGTCGGCTGCCGCGGTGCTGCTTTCCGCGGGAACGCCCGGTAAGCGGATGGCGCTGCCAAACGCCCGCATTCTGATCCACCAACCGTCGGTGGAAGGCGGCCATGGTGCTGGTAGCGACATCGAAATTCAGGCCCGTGAAATTCTGCGAATCCGTTCCCAACTAGAAGAGATGCTCGCTAAACACACCAAGCAGAAGGTCGAGCAGATTCGTAAAGACATCGAACGTGACAAGTTCCTCACCGCTGCCGAAGCCAAGGTGTACGGACTCATCGACGATGTTCTGGTCAGTCGGAAGAAGACCGCGGTCGCGGCTAACTAGTCGCCTAGCTGTACTCGGGGGAGATGGTCACCAGTGGCACGGCTTGGTGAAGGCGGGGACCTACTGAAGTGTTCGTTCTGTGGAAAATCGCAGCGGCAGGTAAAAAAGCTCATTGCTGGCCCCGGTGTGTACATCTGCGATGAGTGCATTGAACTATGCAACGAGATCATCGTCGAAGAGCTCGCTGAGACGGCGCAGACCAACCTCAAAGAGCTACCCAAGCCGGTGCAGATTTGTCGATTTCTGGACGAGTATGTGGTGGGGCAGGACACGGCGAAGAAGGCGTTGGCCGTTGCTGTGTACAACCACTACAAGCGGGTGCAGTCCCAAGATAGCGAGCCGGCCGGCAAAAAGTCCGAAAGCTCGGTGGAGATCGCTAAGTCCAATATTTTGCTCGTCGGACCTACTGGCTGCGGTAAGACCCATCTAGCACAGACTTTGGCCCGAATGCTTAACGTCCCGTTTGCCATTGCCGACGCTACCTCACTCACCGAGGCTGGCTATGTGGGCGAGGATGTGGAAAACATTCTGCTCAAACTGATCCAAGCCGCCGATTTTGACGTGAAGCGCGCCGAAAAGGGCATCATTTACATTGATGAGATCGACAAGATCGCCCGCAAGAGCGA
>QHCE01000052.1 GCA_003243955.1 Acidimicrobiales bacterium
GGTCATACAGTTGGGAGCGGCCGTGAAGCTGCCTAAGATCAAGCCCGCTGAGCTGCCCGTTAAAGGTGCGGTTTGGGCCGATGATCGGCTTGCGGCCGCCGGCCCGCTCCGACGACTGATGAACAAGGTTTTCCCTGACCATTGGTCTTTCCTGTTGGGCGAGATCGCGCTGTATTCCTTCGTGGTGCTGCTGCTCACCGGAACATTTTTGACCTTGTTCTTCGACCCATCGATGACTGAGGTTACCTATAACGGCAGCTATACCCCGTTGCACGGCATAAAGGTGTCGCAGGCATATGCCTCGTCGTTGAACCTCTCGTTCGACGTGCGTGGTGGCTTGATCATGCGGCAAATCCACCATTGGGCTGCGCTACTGTTCATGGCATCGATTCTGGTGCACATGTTTCGGGTGTTCTTCACCGGAGCTTTTCGGCGCCCCCGCGAGATGAACTGGCTCATCGGGATCGGCCTTTTGATCCTCGGCATGGTTGAGGGTTTTGCCGGCTACTCGCTGCCTGACGATGCGCTCTCGGGTACGGGACTGCGGATCGCTAGCGCCATCATGCTCTCGATCCCCTTGATCGGGAGCTGGGTGACATTCGCGATTTTCGGTGGTGAATTTCCCGGTGACGTCATCTTGCCGCGGCTCTACATAGCGCACGTGCTGATCATTCCGGGCTTGTTGGTCGCGCTGATTTCGGCGCATATGGCGTTGCTGGTGAAGCAGAAGCACACCCAACTGCCGGGGCGTGGTCACACGGAGAAAAATGTGGTTGGCCACCGCATGGTGCCAGGTTTTGCCGCGAAAGCCGGCGGTTTCTTCATGATCGTGTTCGCGGTGCTGGCGTTGCTAGGTGGCTGGTTTCAGATCAACCCGATTTGGCTGTTTGGCCCCTATGAGGCTGGGGTGGTGTCCGCGGGTTCGCAGCCAGACTTTTATATCGGTTGGCTGGATGGCTCGACCCGGCTATGGCCAGCGTGGGAGATTCATGCCTTCGGCTACACCGTTCCGGCGGTATTTTGGCCGACCGTGGTGCTGCCTGGAGCGGTGTTCACCATCGCCGCGCTGTGGCCATTTCTTGAGGCGCGTTTCCGTAAGGATCACGCTCACCACAATGTGCTGCAACGGCCCCGCGATGTGCCGTGGCGGACGGCGCTGGGCGTCATGGCCATTACGTTTTTGATGGTGTTGATCATCTCTGGTGGCAACGATGTGATTGCCGAGAAGTTCGACATCAGTCTCAACGCGATGACGTGGGCCGGTCGCATCGGGCTGATCTTGTTACCGCCGTTAGCCTATTTCATTACGCATCGTATCTGTCTGGGCTTACAGCAGCACGATCGTCAAATTTTGGCTCACGGTGTGGAGACGGGCATGATCCGGCGACTGCCCCACGGTGAGTTCATCGAGGTGCACCAGCCGCTGCCCTCTGGGCGGAGTCACATGGCTGGCCAGCTGGAGTCCAGCAACGGTCACGGGGACCACGCGGGCGAGAACGCGGATGTCCATGTTGATGGGCATGGCCACGTGGATGTGGAAGAGGAGTATCAGCAGATTCCAGTGCCGAAGAAGATGAATAAGCTTGGCGTGGGTGGTCAATCTCCACCCGGCTTCTTCCGATCGATCGAAGACGACGGCCACGCCGCACTGCCGCCGGCAAGTAGCGAGCCCCGCGATTCGGCGCACAGCACTTCGGAGTAACCGCGTTGTAGTGTGGTGCGCTTAAGCCCGGCGACCTGTGGGATTGGATCCAGCCGTCGGCGAACCTGTGAGGTACCAATTACGCGCGGAACCCGACGGGTATGTGGCGGCAGAGAAGACAGGGTCCCGCACCTGGCGAGGTATGGGATTGCCGTATCTGTCGAAATCTTTTGCGCAGGATGGGCCGGGAGACGATTTCCCGCTGCATCGCGTGATTTTCTGTACGCTTCTAAAACGCTGGGGATAACAAGTCCTGCCGCTATTTCTTGCCCGAGCCTTCCAGGATGGAAGTCATCGGGTTGGGGATGGGTTGGGTCGCCGCTAGCGAATAATCGGGGATTGCCATAGAACACCCCCATGAGCTCACCAAAATCCGCAAGTGTTACACCGTGGCCGTGATTGGCGAATTCCCTAACAAATTCCTTCTCTTCCTCGCTCCATTGAGCAGCTTTCCCACCTATGTACTTACCACCCACATTGCCATTGAGCGGAGTTGGAGCATCCATCGGTGGTGGCGTTGCCACCACCACCTGGCCACCTCGGCGATTCCATTCGTCCAAAATATCTCGCATGTGACCCCTCACTTTCCCAAATTTATTTCGATCTTGAATGTCGGTCGCGCCCACGCTGAGAAGAACTACGTCCGGTTGGCGGCCCTTCAGTCGCCCATCAGCTTTTTGCAGCTGTCCGTCCAAGTCGGAGACCTTGGCACCTGTAACTGCCACATTGAACAGCTCAACCGGGCGCTGGATCTCATTGGCTAGTAGGAGGGCTACCCACTGCATTGATGTGCGATTTCCTGCCCATAATCCGGCGAGTAGCGAGTCACCTGTCCCTACAAGGTTAACGGGGTCACCGGAATACTGTTCGCCATATATGCCGTCGACGGCAGGAGGGCCCTCATAAGCGACGCTCGTGCGAAGGGCTTCCCGGAGATGGGTTATGTGAGCCGCCTGTACAGCCGCCGGAACTGCGATCAGGCCGGCGGCTATCGCCGCAGCCTTTATTTTTAGCCGCGAGCTGTGCTCCATGACTTCACCCTAGCAAGCGTGCTAAGCGTTTCGAGTAGGAACAATTCAAGAACTAGCGGTGGTGGCCTGAAGAGGAATTGTTCCCCGGCGTTTGATCAGGTGGATGCTGAGGGCCCCCTGGATTCACCTGTGGTCTCCATGGCCTTTCTGACTGCTCCTCCTCGGCCGATCGCAAGTCTTCTACTATTTTTCCCGGAAACTATTATGGGCCTAATCGCGTGCCGCAGCCGACTCAAAACTCAGTGTAAATAGTGTGGTAAAATATTGCCACATTCATTGAGCACAGGGGGTACCGTGGCTCTCAAAGAAGTGGCGCCCCAAAGCAAGACGGTGTCGATGCGCATACCGGTACAGACCAGAGAATCAGCCTCGCGATTGGCGCGGCAAACGGGTGAGAGTATCGGGGCTGTTATTGCCGGTGCCGTCCAGCGAGCCGAGGAAGAACTCTTCTACCGACAGCTCGCGCAAGCCTCAGCGCGCACCTTCGATGGAGCCGAAGGCGAGACCGATTATCTTCGCGAGAATGAATCATGGATGCGGGACGCCGCTGGCGACATGGCACGTGAGCCCGAGGAAAAGTTTTGGCGATGAACGCCTCCACCGGAGACCTGTGGCTGGTGCAATTCAATCCTCAAGCTGGGAGCGAACAGGCCGGCGTTCGCCCCGCACTTGTTGTCTCGGGTGAACGCTTCAACGCCAGCAGTACGCGAATCAAGCTAGTCATGCCGCTTACTAGCCGCGACCGAGGATGGCCCACCCACGTTTCGGTGGCCCCCAGCGCGGAAAACAGTCTCACCAAACCCAGCTGGATCTTGTGCGAACAGGTTCGCGCGGTGTCGGTCGAGCGTTTCTGGAAACGACTAGGAGCAGTCGATCCTCAGATGGTTTCCGAAGCAGTGCACGTGCTGAACCAATGGGTACTTGAGGCACATAGGCTTTAATTAGCTGGCATAAGTATGTGCTTAGTTGTATGCATTCAAGAATACTGGGAGACCATGTATGTCACGTACGGTTATTAATCTCGACGAGGAGCTGCTGTCTACTGCGGCTTCCCTGTTGGGCACTACCAGTAAGCGAGCAACAGTTCATGAAGCGTTGAACCAAGTGGTCGTGCGGCAGCTACTGCGGCGTCATATGCAGCGTTACCCCGGCGGACAGAACCCGAATCTTGCCAATCCAGATTTAACTAACTTAGAGCTGCTTGGTCAAGCGTGGGGCGGCAGAAATATATGATCGCTGCCGTTATCGGCCAGAAGACCAATGGGCGGGGGCCTTATTGTGCAGCATGACACTGCGCGGCTGCGTAGTCGGCGGGTGTACCGCAATCAATAAAGATGCCCGGATAGGGCACTAGTTCTAACTCTCCGCGTTCGTGCGTCGGGCGCCATACGTGCTCATAGAGTCCAGGTGTTGTGCCTTCGGAGAGGCGTGGCAGGGCCCGGACGAGCTCGACAACATAGCGATTGGGTAGCAGAGACACCCCTGCAAAGCGCCAGTGTCCGTCGAAATCGGCGCGAGCTGGGTCGTCGATCACCAACAGCCGGGGATGTGCGCCGCTCCACCCAGCCAGCAACGGAGCAATCGAGCCGTCGCTGCGGTAGGCATCGGCGTTGAAGATAGCGAGATCCCGCCCATCGACCCACTCCGCAAGCGCGGCAACCGTGCCCGCGGTACCCAACAGCCGTGGCTCGCGCAGAATGTGTGCCCGCGAGCCGACCGCGCTGACGATCTGCTCCGCCAGATGGTGCACGTTCACTGCCACCTGCTGCGCTCCGTTGAGACCAAGTGCAGCAGCGTTAGCCAATGCGCGGTCAAGCAGGGTTTGATCCCCAACCCATAAAAGTGGCTTGGGCTGCCGATCGGTCAGTGGGCGCAAGCGCTTTCCTTCACCGGCTGCAAGTATTACTGCGCACATGGACAGAGGTGATGAATGAACTGACATCGAGGGCCCGAGCACAGTCACAAAAGCTTCACAAACGATTGTGCATCCATTCCTGCTTGCCGCAGTATCGATGCACGTGTGCCTCGCTTGAGGCTTTTGTGCAGTGGAACAATCGCTGTCTGGCCCATACGGTCATGCCGGAGTTTGGCGTGGCTTCCTTTGATTGAAATGATCGAAAATCCAGCTCTCTCAAGCACTTTAACCACTTGCCGGCCGGACATTTCTGGTAGTGCGAACCTCATGCGGCGGCTACGTCCAGGGATGTAATCCAGGGATGAGGTAATGCACTGGTCTGGTTATCTTCAAGATACAACTCAAGGGCTTCCCGTAGATTGGCTAGCGCATCCTCCGGAGTATCTCCTTGACTGGCTACGTCAACTTCCAGCGCTAGCGCAACGTACTGATCATCCTCGCGTTGCACGACCACGGTGTAGGTGTGAGTGGACATGGTCAACCTCCTGACTGATGAGAATATCCCAAATTGCAGTAACAGAGGCATTGGAGCTTTCGCTTAGGCTGAGGGCGTCAGTCTATAGAGGGCCAGCAGTTGCCGTGTGGGTGCTGTAAGTGGTGGTAGCTGCTGGGGGTGGTACCAGCGCGCCTCGCTTATTTCCGCCGGGTCGGTAGTCAGGACCGCATCCGGGGAGACTCTGGCAGTGAAAACCATATCCACCTGCTGAGAGTGCGCGTTCACTCTCGCGTTGGGATGAGCTGGAGTAAGCTCAGAGGCCTCAAGCCGCACGCCCACTTCTTCGGCTAACTCTCGCGCGGCTGTGTGGGCCGGATCTTCCCGGCGCGCTGCCAGCCCACCGGGCAGGGACCATCGGTGTGCCCGGGGCTGGCGTACTAACAGCAACCGGTCATCGGCGTCCCGCAACAGCACTACCGCCCCCACCGTGTAGTTGGGGGTGAGCCATCGCACAAGGTGACCGCGCAGCACTTTAGGCAGCCGGTAGAACAGCGCATAGATACGGGATCGGAGCCAAACTGGGCGCAGCGTCATATGGTGAGACTAGTCATACCGGCTGACTGGGTGGCACAGGCGTTTTGATTAACTCAATAGTTTGTCTGCCCAGATAGTTTGCCCAAAAGCTGTTCCCAGCGGCCTGCCCCCCGTACCGGGCAGCTCCAGATTCCATCGATGTGCACGAGACGGATGTGCGGCTGTTGAAGCCAGCGCAGCAGGTGGGCTGTTTCATTGCTGCGGTAGGCGCTCTGCTCGGGACCCACAGTTTCCGCTGTGGCAGTCAGCATCTCAAACGTAGGCAGTACTTGATGCACGGTAGCGCTGTTAGCTGCTGCCGCTAGCTTTCCATACCGGATCAGGGCGAGCTCCCAGCCTTGCTCAACCGGGGCTGCGGCCATTAGCTGCCGCACGTCCGCTAGAGCTTGAGTGCGCTGTGCGCCTACAAGCACACGCACTAACTGGGCGAGGAGGTCGCGCAGCTCCGCCGCCTGTTCGTATCGCAGTGCGCAAGCTAGCTGCTCTATGCGGCGCAGTACCGATTCGACCACACCACTGGGATCGTTGGTAAAAGAGCCCAGCGCGACGTCTACGTGTTTTTGATACTCCGCCGCGCTTTCCCGGTGCTCGCACGGTGCTCCACAGCGGCCTAGCTCGGCAAGCACACAGGCCGAGCTAGGCTGCCTTACAGACAGTCGGGCCGTGCATTGTCTGATCGGAAGGGCCGCATACAACGCCTCGCGTGCCTGTTGTGCCGCGCTTTTGGAGCGAAATGGTCCCAGACCACGTGTGCGATCGGTCGGTGGCTGGCGAACCAATGACAGCCGTGGGTATGGTTCACAGGTTACGCTCAGCCACCAACTGCGTTCGGGGTATCGGGACCGCCGGTTATACGGAGGCTTGTGGGTAGCGATCAGTCGGAGCTCACGAATCTGTGCCTCTAGCGCATGCGCACATGTCACTGCTTCTACTCGCTGTGCTGCGGCAATCATTTCGCCCATGCGGCTGCGTGTCTCGGAAGTTAAAAAGTATTGCTGTACCCGGCTCCGCAGATCACGACTGGTGCCTACGTATAGTGGGCGCTCATCGGCCGCCCGAAAAATGTAGACGCCAGGCGCGTGCGGAAGGCCGCGGGCTAAGTGTCGCTTGCTGCGCTGCGCCTGGCTGACCAGGCGCGTGTAGGCCTGGAGCTCTTCGAGGCTGTGCACTCCTTGGGTGCCTAGGCGGGCGATGAGCCCGTGAAGCACGTCGACTGTCGCACGGGCATCGTCAAGTGCGCGGTGCGAGGGTGCGGTCTCGGTGCGGAATAGTTTGGCTAGCGTTCCGAGCTTGCAGTTAGCTACCTCGTCCCGTTCCAGGACTCGACGCGCAAGTGTCACAGTGTCCACCACGGGGAAACCTGGCCATGCTATACCGAGCTCTTTGCTCGCGAACGTGAGAAAACCAACGTCAAAGCTGGCGTTATGGGCGACCAGCACACTGCCTCGAGCGAATTCCAAAAAGCTCGGCAGCACCGAGCTGATCCGTGGCGCCAGCGCCACCATAGCTTCGGTAATGCCGGTGAGTGCGGTAATGAATGGCGGAATAGGGCCACCAGGATTGACCAGGGTGGCAAACTCGCCGAGCACCTGACCGCCCTGCACTTTCACGGCGCCGATCTCGGTGATCTGGCATTGCGCCGGAACCCCGCCAGTAGTTTCCAAATCCACGACCACGAATGTCACATCCGCCAGCGGACGGGAGCTTGGCAGCTCATCGAAGGCCGGCTGGTAGAACCGATCTTGGAGTGTGGGCATGTTTGTACCGTAAGAGACCGGTATGACAATTGCTGTGCTGCGCCCCAGTTCAATACCCCGATGAGTCGATACGGCAGCATAGGTGTCGTGCTTGTCGATCCGGTCAATGTTGTTAATACCCCACCCCACGAGGCTGTTATCCACCTGGATTCGGTCACGCTCACCCGAGATGGTGTGGATCTGCTGTCTGACGTGAGCTGGTCGGTCAGAGCTGACGAACGTTGGGTTGTACTCGGCCCTAATGGGGCCGGAAAGACCACTCTGCTCTCGATCATGGCCGGTCGGTTGTACCCGAGCCGCGGAATCGTGCACTTGCTTGGTGAGCGGTTGGGCGCGGTAGATGTGTTCGAGCTACGCCCACGGCTGGGGCTGAGTTCCGCATCGCTGGCCGACCGCATCCCCGCCGAGGAGACTGTTGCTGACGTGGTGCTCACCTCGGCCTACTCAGTGGTTGGGCGCTTCTCCGAGCAGTATGAGGCGGTGGATGAGTGGCGGGGGCGTGCGCTGTTAACACAGCTTGGCATCGCCCATTTAGCGCAACGCCGCTACGGCACGCTGAGCGAGGGGGAGCGCAAGCGCACTCAGATCGCTAGGGCTTTGATGACCGACCCTGAGGTGCTGCTGCTTGACGAGCCTGCTGCCGGGCTTGACCTTGGGGCACGGGAAGATCTGGTGCGGCGGCTCGCCGCGCTAGCCGCTGATCCCGACTCGCCGGCGCAAGTCCTGGTCACACATCACGTGGAAGAAATTCCGCCAGGTATCACGCACGGTCTGCTCCTGCGTGGTGGTCGGATAATTGCGGCCGGCAAGCTGTCGGAGGTGATCACGGGCGAGCAACTGTCGGCTACGTTCGGCGTGCCATTGACTGTGCGCTATGACGAAAGCCGCATCTTCGCCCGAGCGATCTGACTGATCGCGACTTTCTAGAAGTTGTTTTGCGGCCAGAGCTGCAGGGGAACTGGTCAGAACGTGCAGACGGTGGCTTTACAGGCGTTCTGGGTCGTTAGGGTCCCAGCGCCTCGTCTTGGGATTCCAATTACCACTGGCCGTGTTGTTGATAATGGGCTCGGCGAAGGCGGCGACTTCCTTCGCAACATCGCGATAAGTAGTTGGATAGTTGTCGCGGTCAGCTGTCTGACGGTTCAGCCACGCGGTATAGGCGGTTTGTCGACGGCGGCCAAGTTCTTCAACGAGTTCAGTTATTGATCTAGACGCTACACCCCGCCAGGAGGCCGTTTGCGCAAATGCTGCTTTGACCTTCTGGCTGTCAAGGCGATGCTGTTCGGTCAAACGCCATACATCGGCGTAATCGCGCTCACGGGTGTTTTCGGCGCCTAGGTCGATGGCGGTAGTGATCTTTTCGGCCAGAACTGTTTCAATGGGATAAGCATATAGTGAGAACGTCTCATCAGCGAGAGCCTGCGGATATGCCGTCACCACAGCGCCAGGGGTAACCGGGTCACCAAGGCTGATGTCTAGAGACAGCTGTGTGACCGCTTGCGCGATTGATGCTGTGACGACCAGCCGAGTTCCGGTGTAGTGCTCGCCCTCGCGGATGGTGGTGACCCGCACGCTATTGCTGTCGAAGCTGACGCCATCATCTATGGTGATCGTGGCTACATCGAGGACATAACGGGTGATGGTTGCCTGGTCAGCCTTGGTATCGGCGGATAAGCAAATCGGCATCGCGGGTAGCCCGGCGCGCACCGAGTGCCGCAAGAAGCATCCCCCTTTGAGGAGGAACGTATTCGCACAGGTTGAAAGTGACAGTCGGTAGAGCCATCGTTCAAGTGTGTAGGTGACTAGGAGTCCTTGTGTATTACGCCTCTGCCTACGAGCGAGGTTGCGTAGATCGTTGAACACGCGACCACCAGTGGTACTACGATCGGGAATTCGAGCCATCACGTGCTCAATACCACTTGGAGGGCTTGGCGGATTGGACCTGCTACACCTAGCGTTGCCGCGTATCGCGATAGCTGGGCCGGGCTGCCGTAGTGTGCAAGGTAGGCATGTAAGGCCGCATAGGCAATGGTGTCGCCGATTTGGCGTCGCATGCGCATTACATCTACCACACTACGCGTAGCGTTGTAGGTGGGTACGCGTTCGCCTTCGCTGACCGTGAACTGCTCTATCCCTAGCGTGAAGGTTTGGGCATGGAATCGTGAAACCTTCACGGATGGATAGTCGATTTTGGGTAGCGCTACGCCGCGAGGCACCGCTAAATGCACCGCTACAGGGATCTCATCCGTGAGTTCATGCAAGGCCAGCGCCGAGATCAGACACACCACTGCTCGGGGAGCACGTTTACAAGCCGCTAACACATCCAAATATGCGGTCTCCGGGGAGTCAGATTGTCGAAAGATCCCCCGGCTGATCTCATACACTAAACGCGCATCTCGCCACCGATAAAGCGTCCGGGTAGAGACACCAGCTGAGATTGCCTCAGCTCGAGTGAACGTCTCAGGTAGCCCTTCCAGCCTTTGCCGCAAATCCATACCCGCATCATACAAGGTGGGATTTATTCGCGGCAGTTCGCTAGGAAATAAGATTGGCCGCTCCGCGCAGGCTTGACGGATGAGCTCTGACAGCGCTCGCACCTGACGATGTCTCCGGTTAGAGCCGCTGGATGAAGAGAATTCCCTTCATCCGTAATTTTACCTTGTTAGCTGCCTATTGTGTTACGCCACCAGTGTCGTTCCATGGGCATACCTGGCTAGTTTTGAGGGAGCTGGCCAGCTCCTGGGAAACATAAAGCACCGCAGAAGCTTTCCGTGGATAGCTAGCAGCTAGCTGTCGATCCGATGAAGAGTCAGTGTCATAGCCTACATAACCATGCTCTGACCAGTAGAAATACGATGCTGTCTCAATATGGCAGCGATGTTGTATTGGGTGCACGATCGTGATTCCTTACTCAGCCGCATTTTCGTGGGATGCACCAAGGTGAAGGGGAGCGCTGTGCTCCCCTTCGAGCCTCGGGGGCGCTATCCCCGCCGCGGAGCGTCTCAGCACGGCCGGGACCAGCTGTAAAGAATAATCCTTGCCACTGGCGCGGAAAAGAATGTCAATCGTATATATGAGGTTGGCATACCAGGGGTATGTTCCGGGTAAGCGCCTGCGCTAAGCAGTGCTATTCCACCTATATAGCTAGGACCGATCTAGGCATGTCGCAGGCTTCCACCTTGTACACTGTCTCGCCCAGCTTATTGCAGCGACCCCAGATGCGGGATGCTTTATGCAGGCGTGATTTTCAGACTGCGTTTAGGCTGATGCGTCAATACGATGGAGCGAGCCAAGAGCGCATTGCCTCTGTGGTTGAGGGTCTGACTCAGGGCCGCGTGAGTCGAGTTATGAGCGGGCGGGATCGATTGGCTTCGCTGGACCTGATAGAGCGTCTTGCTGATGGACTGCGAATCCCCGGCGAGCTGTTGGGTCTTGCTTCTCGGCGCTGGGAGCGGGCTCAGGCTGCTGGCCTGATTGTGGAGAATGAGCACGCGGAGCTTCACTATGACGGTCGAGAGTACCGGGTAACCATCCGTAGGCGGTTACACAATGTGGGCAGCGAGCCTGTCACTCGATTTTTGATCCGGATAGCAGTCGACCGCTATCCCGAGGATCAACAAAAGTCCAATGAGTTTTATCGGGCCAATCCTCTGACCTTCGATGAGCTGCAACTTTCTGCGTATTGCGGCTTAGAGCGAATGACGTGGAAGGTAGATCACGACCGCGACGCGGCCAAGGAAGTGTGGCTTTTGTTCGGAAACTCAACTACCAAGTTTCCCATTTACCCTGGTAAAACCAGTGAAATCGTCTATTCCTTTGTAGTGAGCGATGCCAAGTGGGGAAGCTGGTTTGAGCGGGCGATTAAGGTGCCTACTCATCGACTGGCCGTTGTCTTGAAACTTCCACGAGCTAATGACCCGACGGTTTGGGGGACTGAGACCTCCATGACGGCTGATACTGTGGCGATTCGTAATGGAATTGAGCTTGAAGAGGAGGATCAGCTGCGGATTTTCAGATGGTTTACCGACCGGCCAGAGCTAAACGCGAGATATCGCTTTCAGTGGCGCGAGCGTACCCCGAGGGCTCGTCGCCTTAAGGTCGCATCGGACGCTACCGAACCGCCACTTCCGAGCGTACGCATGGCGGAGGCAGGCATTGTGCAGCGCGGAAAACCGATACTTTACAAGCCTGCGCAGCCATTCACGCTGCCCATGGAGCACGAGGACGCGGAGCGTTGCCTTGCGCAGCTTCTTGTAGCGACAGAAAGGGTGCGACGCCTTCATGATTTCAGTAAAGGCATGGGCATCGCTGCACCCCAGATAGGTATTGACCGAGCTGCCGCGATTGTGATCACTCGAGAGGGCGAAGTTATCACGCTGCTCAACCCGCGCGTTGTCGAGGAATCTGCTGAGTCCGACAAGCAGTATGAAGGCTGTTTGAGTTTCTTCGACGTCCGCGGCGAAGTGCCGCGTCCATTGAGAATTCATGTGGAGCACACCAGTTTGCAAGAAGAAAAGCGCTTTACGATATTTGAGAATTCGATTGCCCGGCTGGTGTCGCATGAGATTGACCATCTGGAAGGAAGGCTGTACACCGACCGCATGGCCGCAGGTGTCGAGCCGATTCCAGTCGCGGAGTATCGCGGTATTGGCCACGCCTGGGAGTACCCACATGACTGAACTGCGGCGGTTTGCGGATATTCGGTGTGTCGTATTCGGTAGTTACGTAGCTGATTGCGCTATTCAAACCGCGACCCTACCCTCGTGGGACGACGATATTCGTGCGCAATCCATCGTGATCAATCCGGGCGGCAAGGCTGCCAACCAAGCGGTCGCGCTTGCCCGCATGGGCGCTCAAGTTTCGGCGGTCGGGGTCATAGGCGGGGATGCGGTAGGCGCAGATATTATGGATCACTTGCGGTCTAATCAGGTCGACACTTCAGGCGTTTACGTTAAACCAACATCGGCGACTCCAGTGTGTCTGGTGTTTAATGGTCAGCGCGGCAAAAAATCAATCACCTGGAGTATTGCCGAGGAACTGCAGGTTTCCGTTAAGCAGGCTCAGGAATCAGAAGTTTTGATCGCCGAAGCGGATGTAATTATTTTGACGTTCGAGCTTCCGCTAACAACGATTAGCTCCATATTACAGGCGGCTCATAAATACCAGAAAAAAGTTGTATTGAACGCCGCTCCCTGTCGGTCTGCGATCGAGACAGCGGATGCTAATTTTTCCGGGGTAACCGCGTTGGTGGTAAATGAGCGCGAGGCTCACACCCTTTTTGGATATTCGAAACAATTACCGGACGAATTTGCGGATATGAGCACCTTCGCGGGTCGCCACGGCATCGATCTTGTGTGTGTCACCCGAGGAGCCGCAGGTTGTTCTTACTGGTACGCGGGGCAGCTGAACCACCACCCGGGCCTTCCGGTCGCCGTGCAAGACTCCGTCGGCGCCGGAGATGCGTTCGTCGCCACGCTCGCGTTGTATCAAGCTGCCGGATACGAACCCGCCACCGCGATCCGCGGTGCGTGCACCGCTGGTGGGCTGGCTGCGGAAAGCCCAGGCGCATTAAGCTCTATGCCGACCCATCAGCAGCTCCGGAGGCGGTTGGCGGAGTGGTCGCACCTAGGAAGTGGGTCAGTTGAAATTGGCGTCGAACCTGCCCAAGAGCTTGACACGCCGATTGGTTACTCGCGGGTAGCATAGAGCCGGCTGGTTCCTCAGGTACAAGAAAGGGCGTGTAGCTGATGGGAAAACCCCTCGACCTCGTCGTTTTAGTTAAGCAGGTACCTGACTCTGGCGCCGATCGCGTGCTGCGGGAATCGAATTTCACAGTCGACCGAGAGGCCAGTGACTCAGTTGTCAACGAGATGGACGAGTACGCCATCGAGGAAGCGCTGCGGTTAAAAGGCGAGCACGGCGGCACAGTCGCTTTGCTGACGATGGGCCCCGAACAAGCCGTGACGTCTATCCGCAAAGCGTTGCAGATGGGCGCCGACGCTGCGGTGCATGTCACGGACGCGGCGTTGGCGGGTAGCTGCGCGGTGAAGACATCTGAGGTGTTAGCCGCCGCACTTGGAACTCTGCAATGGGATCTCGTGCTCTGTGGCGCAGAGTCGACCGATGGACAGCTGTGCGTTATTCCAGCAATGTTGGCGCAACGGCTCGACGTCGCCGCGCTCACCGGCGCGCGGCAACTTACGATCGCTGATGCTGACTCGACGGGGGAGCGCGTCGGCACCATCCAGCGACAAACCGAGACCGGATACCAAACTATTCAAGCTAGCCTGCCGGCTGTGGTCAGCGTGTGGGACACCATCAACGAACCCCACTACCCGACGTTTCGCGACATCATGGCCGCAAAATCCAAACCTGTATCCACGCTGCGCCTCGCCGATCTAGGCATTGATGCCGCTGAGGTTGGTTTTTTCGGTGCGACGAGCGTAGTGACCTCGGTGGTGCCTCGGCCGCCACGAGGCGCTGGCGTCGTGATCGATGCCGGCGCCGATGCCGGTGCCAAGCTCGTTGAATTTCTCGCCAGTCGCAAACTGGTGTGAAGGGAGTACCCATGAGCAGCGACAACGTGGCAACCGAGGTATTAGTACTAGCCGAGCACACAGACGGAACACTCAGCAAGACCACCGCCGAGCTGATTACGGCCGCCCGGATACTGGGTGAGCCCGCTGTTGTGCTGTTAGTCAGTGGCAGCAGTGGCGAGGCCTCCGGCGGATCCAGTGATGCAACCGTTGATGCGTTGTGCGCTCAGCTAGGCGAACTGGGCGTAGCGCACGTGGTGCTGGCGCGGTCTCCGGAATTCGGCTTGTACTTGGTGACCCCTGTTGTGCAGGCGCTGGCCCAGCTAGTGCGCGAGCGGAAACCAGCCGCCGTACTCCTTACCGCTTCTGCCGACGGCAAGGAAGTGGCCGGCAGGCTGGCCGTGCTCACCGGATCTGGGCTACTTACCGATGTCACCGAGTTACACGGTGATGGGACGGCAACTCAGGAAATCTTCGCCGGTAGCGCAATCGTTGCCTCCCGGATCATCACCGGCACGCCCATTTATGCCATACGGCGAAACGCGATAACCTCGCAGCTAGCTGTACCTGTCCAACCCGAAGTACATACCGTCGAGGTGTTGCTTTCGGCATCAGCGCGGGCATCCCGAATCCTAGATTCGGTAGTCGAGCCCAAGGGTAACCGTCCCGAGCTAACTGAAGCTTCTGTAGTAGTGGCGGGTGGACGGGGTGTAGGCCGGGCCGAAGATTTTCAACTACTAGAGCAGCTTGCTGATCAGCTGGGTGGTGCTGTAGGCGCGTCTCGCGCAGCAACCGATGGGGGGTTGTACCCGCACCAATTCCAAGTTGGCCAAACTGGCAAGAGCGTTTCGCCGCAGCTCTACATTGCGTGCGGAATTTCTGGAGCGATCCAACATCGAGCCGGCATGCAAACCGCTAAGAACATCGTGGTGATCAACTCCGACTCGACATCCCCGATCTTCGACATTGCCGACTTCGGCATCGTGGGAGATCTACACGAAGTGCTGCCACAGACAATCACCGCGCTGCGTGAACGAGCCGGCAGCTAAGCGCGCAAAAACCGACGCACACCGTAAGCTTGAGTTGATATGGCCACCTACCTTGATCACGCGTCGACTACACCGATGGTTCCAGAGGCGCTGGCCACTTATGTCGCCGTGGCGGGGGAGCACCGAAACCCTTCATCTCTGCATGCTGGTGGCCGAGCTGCCCGTCGGCTGGTGGAGGAGTCGCGAGAGAAGACCGCTCGGCTGCTGGGATGTCGACCATCGGAAGTAATTTTTACCGGCGGCGGCACCGAGGCTGACAACCTAGCGGTCAAAGGCATCTACTGGGCCCGACGCGACGCCGATCCGCACCGCACAGTGATCATCTCCTCACCGATCGAACATCACGCAGTGCTGGATGCACTTAGCTGGCTGGCCGAGCACGAGCAAGCCGAGCCGGTGTGGCTACCAGTGGATGAGGTCGGCCGGGTATCAGCGGCCAAGCTCGCCACGGTACTCGACGAGTATGCCGGCAGGGTTGCCCTGGTCACTGTGATGTGGGTGAACAACGAAATTGGCACAATTGAGCCGGTCGCGGAGCTATCGCGTGTAGCGGCGAAACATGAGGTTCCGCTGCACACGGATGCGGTACAAGCCGTTGGGCAACTGCCGGTGGATTTCTCCGCCTCGGGCGCGAGTGCGCTGAGTTTCACCGGACACAAGCTCGGCGGCCCAACCGGCATCGGCGCACTGCTGCTCGGGCGTGAAGTCACGTGTACCCCGCTGCTGCATGGTGGAGGTCAAGAGCGCTCGGTCCGGTCCGGCACGCTGGATGTAGTTGGTATCTCTTCGTTTGCCGTCGCGGTGGAGCTCGCGGTCGCTGGGCAGCCCGAGCTATCCAAGCGCCTAACGCAGCTGCGCGAGGACCTGATTGCCCGAGTTCTTCGGATACCCGGCACCGTACTCAACGGGGACTTAGGGGACGGGAGGTTACCGGGAAACGCGCATTTCTCATTTCCCGGCTGCGAAGGGGACGCTCTGCTGATGCTGTTGGACGCGGCAGGCGTGGAATGCTCGACCGGCTCGGCCTGTACCTCTGGTGTACCTGAGCCGAGTCATGTGCTGCTCGCCATGGGCGTTGGAGCAGTAGCCGCACGGGAATCGTTGCGGTTCTCGCTGGGGCGCACCTCGACCACTACCGATATTGACGCGCTGATGGGTGCGTTGGGCGCGGCGGTAGAACGTGCTCGCTGCGCTGGAGTGACACGCCGTTGACGTTTAGTGGCGGTCAGACAGCGGAGAGCACGGCTAACGACCATCTGAAATAGATGTGAGCTTTGTCCGATTTAAGATGAATCTAGCTTCTGAGTTTCGTGCAATAGCAACGGATTCGACTCTGCACGGTCGGTTATGGCTGCGATCGGGTTTACTCGAAGGCTCAGCCTGCGCGAAATTGTCGCACAGCTTGCTCATGATGAGTTCATGGTCATCAATGCCACACTATTCGGCGCACTGCGCGAGCTCGGCTGGTCTCATGGCCGGCTCGTCACAGAGCTCAACTTGGTGATGGGTCCCGGCTATGTTGGGCGATCAACAGTCTCAGAATGGGTGAATCAATCCCGCATCCCCCGTGACCCGTTGCCTACCGTCATTGCCCATGTACTCACTGAAGCCTTGGGCCGTCAAATCAGCTTGGCGCAGCTGTGGCAGGGCCGAGCCACCGTCTCGCAGCTCTGGGTCGCGTCCTTAGCCGGGATCGAAGCGGGCTGGGGTACTGAGCATAACCAGCGGGTGATCGCGGATTGGTTGAGTCGGGGAGACGAGGTGTTCGACTGCGATCGCCGCAGGTTTCTAAGTACGTGGGGTACTCCGTTAGCTGGGCTAGGTTGGTCCTACGTGGAGAACTTGCCTGAGGGCGACTCGGATCGGATCACGGCAGTCCGCCCATCTCGCAGGGGGCGAGCGATCACCACGTCAATGGTGAGCATTTGCGCTGAGACGGTAGACAGGCTGCGCAAACTTGACGACCACGAAGGCGGTAATCTTGCCAACATTCGCTTTGCGCACCGTTATTTACTGGCGATCGGTCAACATGTGCATTCCGGAGATGCGGCTAACAGCCAAGTAGCCGATCAACTGGTCGAGCTGTGGATGCAGTTGTGTCAAATTGCCGGATGGATGGCGTATGACGCGCAGCTACACGGTCTGGCCCAACGGTACTTCTATTCGGCGTTGCACGCTTCGCGGGCGCTGGGTGACACTGCCTTCGGCGCGCATGCCCTCGCACACCTAACTCACCAAGCCATCTACTGCGGCAAATCTCGGGAAGCCACCGAGCTTGCCCACGCGGCGGTAGAAACTGCCAAGGATACTTCGCCCGCACAGCGGGCACTAGTAGACATGCTGCTTGCACACGCTGAAGCGTTGTCGGGCAATGCGTATGGATTTTCCACCGCCGCGGACCGCGCCGCGAACCTCATGCGGCGCAGTGATGTCTACACCACTGCGCCGAGCTGGCTTTACTGGTTCGACGATGCGGAATGCATGGTCAAACGCGGACATGCGCTGCTTAGCCTAGCGCGGGTCAGCTCTGGCCCCCCTGCGGCTTGGCTGGCTCAAGCCGCGGAGCTGTTGGAGCCAAGGACGTCGCCATCGGATCCAGCTTTCCCGCGGGAAGCGGTATATAACCGGCTATGGCTTGCTCGCAGCTACCTCTGGCAGTCTGATCTGGAACGCGCACTTGCCACCGCGGCGGACACGTTCGGCTCATCCATCGTCCGATCGCCACGCTGTCTAGCTCAGCTGCGTGAGCTAGACGCGGAACTCCAGGCGCAGCCACGGCTGCGAGACCTGGCTGTAGTGCGGCGCTTCCGGTCGCAAGCACGGGAAGTGGTTTTTGCGCAACGTCGAGCGTAGCCGCTCAGCGACTTAGAGGCTCTGCCGCTTAATCGCTGTGATAGCACGGTATATGGGGCTGTGGTGAGAATGGGCAAGCAGATATAGTGGTATCTTCAAGGACTAAGCTGCCAGCGAAAGCCGGCAAACATCACCGCTGCGCTCTGGCTGCTGTGATTATTTCATGTCCTCGCCAAGCTGGAGCGTCGGAGGCTGCAACATGTCCACTATCACCCGCGACGAGGTGGCGCATCTCGCGCACTTAGCGCGCCTGGCTGTTACCGACGATGAACTGGACACGTTCGCCGTGCAGCTTGATGTCATTTTGAGTTCGGTGGCCAGCATCGCCGATGTGGCGGCCGACGACATTTTACCCACTACGCACGCCGTTCCGCTTACAAATGTGCTGCGCGCGGATGAGCCAGGTACATCGCTCAACCGCGACACTGTGCTGCTGGCTGCTCCCGCCGCTGAAGGTGGCCGTTTCCGAGTGCCGCGCATCCTGGACGCGCAGGAGTAGGCGGGATGACTGAATTCATCAAGCTTTCCGCCGCTGAACTTGCCGGTTTGGTAGCAGACGGCACTGCCAGCGCTCGCGATATCACCCAGGCGCATCTGGACCGTATCACCAGTACTGATGAACGGCTGAACGCGTTTGTCACCGTGGATGCCGAAGGTGCGCTGGCTACCGCTGACGCGGTAGACGCGCGCCGAGCCGCCGGTGAGCAGCTTCCGCCGCTGGCCGGTGTACCGATCGCGGTGAAAGACATTGTGGTCACCAACGGCATCGAGACCACAGCGGCGTCAAAGATCTTGCGTGGCTGGATTCCGCCGTATGACGCAACGATCGTGACCAAGCTACGTGCGGCGGGGCTGGTTCCTCTGGGTAAGACCAATCTGGATGAGTTCGCGATGGGTTCTTCTACCGAAAACTCCGCTTTCGGTCCAAGTCGCAACCCCTGGGATCTCGCACGCACCCCCGGTGGTTCATCGGGTGGTTCCTCCGCTGCCGTGGCCGCCTATCAGGCGCCGCTGGCCATCGGCACTGACACGGGCGGCTCCATTCGGCAGCCGGCGTCGCTCACCGGCATCGTGGGACATAAGCCCACCTATGGGGGAGTAAGTCGCAGCGGCCTGATTGCCTACGCATCCTCGCTAGATCAAGCCGGCCCCTTTGGGCGCACTGTGCTCGACGCTGCGCTGCTTCATGAAGTGATTGCCGGCCATGATCCGGCCGATTCCACCAGCCTCGATCTACCTGTGCCCCTCGTGGCTGACGCGGCGCGAATAGGTGCCGCTGGAGACTTGACCGGGATGACCATCGGTGTGGTCAGCAACCTTTCCGGCGAAGGATATGAACCTGGCGTCGTCAGTGCCATTGCGGCTACAGTGGCGCAGCTGGAGCAGATGGGGGCCAAAGTCGTCGAATGTCCTTGTCCGCACTTCGATTACGCCCTCGCGGCGTACTACCTGATCGCACCAAGTGAGTGCTCGTCGAACCTCGCCCGCTTTGACGCGATGCGGTACGGGCTGCGGGTAGGTGATGACCGCCAGGCCAGTTTGGAAGCGGTGATGGCGGGCACACGCGACGCCGGATTCGGAGCTGAGGTTAAGCGACGGATCATAATTGGCACGTATGCGCTTTCGGCAGGCTATTACGATGCCTACTACGGCCAAGCACAAAAAGTTCGTACCTTAATCAGCCGCGATTTCATCACCGCGTTCAGCGGCTGTGACGTTTTGGTTTCACCCACGTCTCCTATTGTTGCGTTCGAGCTGGGCCCTCGGGCTGAGGACCCGATGGCCATGTACGCGGTAGACCTATGTACCCTTCCGGCGTCGCTAGCGGGTGTGCCAGCGATATCAGTTCCGTGTGGCCTTTCCGATGGCCTGCCAGTGGGTTTGCAGATTATGGCGCCGGTGTTGGCAGATGACCGCTGCTATCGAGTAGCCGCGGCGGTCGAAGCCAGTCTGAATAGCCCTGTCTTAGCCGCCGCGCCGCAGCTGTAGGGCTTAAAGTTTTGACGCCCTTATGACTGACACCCTTACGCAGAAGCCCCCTTACGGCAACCGATCAAGTGGAAGTGGATTATGCATCCTCCGAGCAGCATGACACCGGTTGCGCCGCAGCCCGATGCGGCTACCGCACCGATTGCGCCTCGCAGCTTCGACCAGGTGATTGCTAGCTATCAGCCGGTAATTGGCCTGGAAACGCATATTGAGCTGGGCACTCGCACCAAAATGTTTTGCGGTTGCGCCGCGGCGTTTGGGGATGAGCCAAACACGAATATCTGCCCAGTATGTCTCGGGCTTCCGGGAGCTTTGCCAGTAGCGAATGCCGCGGCGGTCGAGAGCGCCATTCTGATCGGGTTGGCGTTGAACTGTTCGATTGCCTCGTGGTGTCGTTTCGCGCGGAAAAACTACTTCTACCCCGATATGCCGAAGAATTTCCAGATCAGCCAGTACGACGAACCTTTGTGTTTCGACGGATGGCTCGATGTGCGGCTTCCAGGTGACAGTGTTGATATTGATGGGAATGTTGAGCAACCCAGTTCGGTTCGGATCGAGATCGAACGCGTGCACATGGAAGAAGACACCGGCAAATCGCTGCACGTTGGCGGTGCGACCGGGCGAATTCACGGCGCCACGCACTCGTTGGTGGATTACAATCGGGCCGGTATTCCGCTGGTGGAGATCGTGACCAAGCCCATCACGGGTACAGGTGAGCGCGCCCCAGAGGTCGCGCGAGCTTATGCCACACAGCTGCGAGACGTAATCCGCGCTCTGGGAGTCTCGGATGTGCGCATGGAGCAGGGCTCTATGCGCTGTGACGTCAATACCTCGCTACAGCCGATCGGCGCCAGCGAATGGGGCACTCGCACGGAGACCAAGAACGTCAATTCGCTGCGCTCAGTGGAGCGTGCGGTGCGTAGTGAGATGTGCCGTCAGGCTGGCGTGCTCGATGCCGGAATACGAATAGTGCAGGAAACCCGCCACTTTCACGAAGATACCGGTCAGACGACGTCAGGCCGCAGCAAAGAGGAAGCAACCGATTATCGGTACTTTCCCGAACCCGACCTCGTGCCGCTGGCCCCGGAGACGGCGTGGGTGGACAGCTTACGGGAGCGGCTTCCGGAGCTTTCCGCCGAAAAGCTTGCTCGGCTGCAGACCGAGTGGGGATTGACGGACAAGGACATGGCGGCGGTACTTGGAGCGGGCGCGGTGCAGCTGATCGCAGCGACTATCGCCGCGGGTGCGACCGCGGAAGTGGCCCGCAAATGGTGGCTAGGCGAGTTGGCCAGACGGGCTAACGCGGACGGGGTGGAGCTGGAGGGGCTGGCGATAACTCCGAAACAGGTTGCGGAAGTACAGCAGTTAGTGGATCGCGGCAGTCTGAATGACAAACTGGCGCGCCAGGCCATAGAAGGTGTGCTTGCCGGCGAGGGCGAACCGGGCCAGGTTGTTGCCGCACGCGGGCTGGAAGTGGTTAGCGATACGGACACACTGGGTGCGGCCGTAGATGCGGCTATCGCAGCCAACGCTGAGGTGGCTCAAAAGGTTCGCGACGGCAAAGTCGCGGCCGCTGGAGCATTAGTTGGCGCGGTCATGAAGACCACCAAAGGCCAGGCTGATGCTCAAACCGTGTGCACGCTGATCCTGGAGCGATTGAGCGCGAGCTGACGTGCTCTCGCTGGAACACTAAAGAAATGTGTAGTAAAGGCCTGAGACGACGGGCAAATTCGGCTGAGAGCCAGACGCGTCCAGCCGATTCTGACAGCATGATCCAGATGAGCATCAGAACGGCTTCGATTATCCCGCCTTATGAGGCGATTGATTGTACTGATGTGCGGATCGCCGCTAATCGCATTTCTGGCATGGTGCGACGTGTCACCCTCGCATCCGTGGATCCCGCTACCTCCGATAGGGCTGATGTTTTCCTCGCCTACGAATTCACTCAGCACACGGGCTCTTTCAAAGCGCGAGGAGCCGCCAACTTAGCTACATACCACCTTGATCAAGGCAGGATGCCTGAGGCGGGTGTTGTGATCGCCTCTGGCGGGAACGCTGGGCTTGCCTGTGCATGGGCCGCTAAGGCGACTAGCACGAAGGCCACGGTGTTCCTTCCAGCCACGGCTCCTTTATTCAAAGTGGCGAAGCTAATCGAATACGGTGCGGATGTGCGCTTAGTCGGTACTGAGTACGCCCATGCCCTTGATGCGTCAACGAAGTATGCGAGCGCTAGCGGGGCACTGCATTCACATGCCTATGATCATCCACTTATTGCCGCCGGAGCTGGAACCGTTGCCCTGGAGATCATCGAAGAAGTTGGCAACATAGACACCGTCATAGTTGCAGTCGGTGGTGGCGGGCTTTTTTCCGGTATTGCTGCCGCGGTGATGAACACTGGGATTAGAGTGGTGGCCGTCGAGCCGGAAAACTGCCGGGCCTTCAACACTGCGCTCGATGCGGGCGGCCCCGTAGACGTATCCGTAAACTCCATTGCGGCCGACTCCCTAGGTGCGCGGCGCACTTCACAGATGGCATACGAGCTCGCGCAGCGCCTCGACGTCACATCTGCTCTCGTTCCTGATGAAGCGATTTCACGCGCCCGTCAGCTGCTGTGGGATCAGCGGCGTATCGTAGTTGAAAACGGCGCCGCGGCCGCACTGGCTGCGTTGCTAACGGGTGTTTACGTCCCCAAAACCCGCGAGCGGGTAGTAGTCGTATTGTGCGGGGCAAACACGGATCCGGCAGATTTAGTTCACCGAAACCCGTAAGCGACAGCATCCTTTACCGTAATGCTGTCAACATGGTCGCAAAGTCTGCGGAATTTTGCGAGGCAGAGGGCATCGAATCGCCGATCGATAGCGCGAAGGGCACGTCTCTTACCAGATCTTGACGCGTTGGGCAGGTGGCCGGAACAGTTTATCGCCTTCCTTAACGCCGAAGGCCGCGTAAAATTCTGGCAGATTACTGGCGACCCCGTTGGCACGGAACTCTCCCGGGCTATGCGGGTCGCTCAGCAGCTGCGAGCGTAGTTGCTCATCCCGAATCTTCTCACGCCACACCTGCGCCCAGCTCAGGAAAAAGCGTTGCTCTCCGGTGAAACCATCCAGGGTAGGCGCCGGCTTACCGGCAAGGGATAGTCGGTAAGCCCGCATCGCCACGGTGAGGCCGGATAGGTCAGCGATGTTTTCCCCCAGGGTGAGCTCGCCGTTAATGTGTTGACCAGCCAACGGCTCATACGCAGAATACTGTGCGCTCAGAGCTTTAGTTCGCGCAGTGAAACGCTGCCGGTCCTCTGGTGTCCACCAATCACGGAGATTTCCGTCAGCGTCATACTTGCTACCTTGGTCATCGAAAGCGTGGCTGATCTCATGCCCGATTACCGCGCCGATAGCACCGTAGTTGGCTGCGTCGTCAACGCCAGGGTCGAAGAACGGCGGCTGCAAGATTGCGGCCGGAAATGTGATGTCGTTGAGCTGCGGGTTGTAGTAGGCATTCACGGTTTGCGGTGTCGTACCCCATTCGGTACGGTCCACTGGTTTCCTGAGCTTGTTCAACTCGCGCTGATACTCAAGCCGGCCTGAACGCCGCACATTACCCACTAAGTCATCGCGAGTAACTTTCAGGCGCGAATAGTCCTTCCATGTATTCGGGTACCCAATCTTCACGGCAATTTTGTCGAGTTTCTTCTTAGCTTCAACCTTGGTTGCTTGGCTCATCCACTCCAGCCCGTCGATTGACGTGCGGTAGGAGCTGATCAGCTTGCTGACCAGATTGTCGATCCGTTGTTTGGCATCTGCCGGAAAGTGCTGTTGGACGTATCGCTTCCCGAGCGCCTGGCTCAACGCACCGTTGACGGCGGCTACCCCTCGCTTCCAGTCCGGGCGTATCTGCTGCTTTCCGGCCAGGTCACGGCCATGAAACTCGAAGCTAGCTGTAACAAAGTCGTTGCTTAAATAGGAAGCGCGGTCGTCGACGAGCTGAAACTTCAAGTAGCGCTTCCAGTCATTCAGCGGCACAGCCTTCACGTCGGCCCCAAGGGCAGTAAAGAAGCTAGGTTGGGCGATAACGAAATTGCCGCTGTGTATTCCCGCCGCATCAAGGTAAGCCTTCCAATCCAGCCCGGGCATTTGCGCGCTGGCGGTGGCGGGAGTGAACTTGTTGTAAGTCGCGGTCGCATCGCGGTTGTGCGTGGCGGTCCACTGGGCCTGCGCGAGGTGCTTTTCCAGGGTGAGCACGCTATCAGCGGCACCATTGGGGTCCGCAACGCCGGCCAGAGTCAGGACACGCGCTGCGTAGGACTTGAGTTGATTCCGCGCCGTGGCGAACTTTGGGTCGGAGTTGAGGTAGTAATCCCGATCAGGCAACGTGAGTCCGCTCTGGGAAACCCAAGGCACGTATGCTTTCGCGTTTTTGGCGTCCTGGTCTATGGACAACCCGATAGGGCTCGACAGAGACATGGTTGCCTCCTCGCCGAAATACCGCACAAGGTCTGCTGGGTTGGCGATTTTGTCTATACGACTGAGCGCATCAGTCAGCGGGGCGGCGCCGAGCATGTTCCGCCGCTTTGTGTCTGTAAAGCTGGCGTAGAAATCTCCGATCTGTTGATCCTCAGAGCCGGATTTAGCATTACGACTCGCGCTGTCCTCGATGATCTTTCGGAGGTTCTGCTCGGCTTGTTCAGAAAGTATGTCGAACGCGCCATACCGGGACAGGTCAGCCGGGATCTCAATGGTACGCAGCCACGTACCATTGACAAACCGGAACAGATCATTCTGCGGTCGCACCGCACGGTCGTAGCCGGATAGCTGCAACCCCGACCCCGACCCCGACCCCGACTGCTGCACCGCGCTAGAGGCAGGGATGGCCCATACCCATAGCAGGGATACCGATAGACCCACCAAAAGCCAAGACCGTTTCACTACATCCCTCACGCTGAGCTGATTACACTAGAAGAACGCCACTATTCGCCGGCGTTGTAACCTAACCGTGACTCTGCTGAGAATACGAGACGTCATCGCACAGGCACTCATCGGCATGGTGGTTGTTTATTGAGGAGACTAATCTGTGGACACAGCTGGGCGGCGACCTACGACTCGTTAACTTCGGGCACCTGGCACTCTGATGCGATAGGGCAATCAATGAAAAAAGTTCCAGTAGGCCGCCTGGGGAAGATTTTGGCCGGACCAGAAAAGGGACGAGTCATAGAGGTTCTTGACGATAGCGAGAGAACGGGTGGTTTTCTGATCGTCACGTACTCGGACTTTAACTGGTCTCCGGAAATCTTCGACGTATGGTTTGAGAACTACGATGAGCTAATGGCTGGTTTCGAGGAGACTGGTTGGCAGGTGGAATGGCGATGAGCGCCGTTGCCTCGCATGTGATGAAGTGATAAGCACCCCTCCCACGATGGGTTTTATGAGAAATAGTTCAGCTACCAAGTAGCACAGATAAGTCTCTTTGTAGATCTCGATCGCGGTGAAATCCGCGTTCAATAATAAGGTTCACCGCTGCACGGGCAATCGCACAATCTTCGGCTGCGGCCACTTCAATCAACGACCGAAGGTCAATGGCGTCTTGCGGTTGGGACTTGTCATCCCGTGCAAGTAATTTCAGCGCTAACAAGTGTCCTATTTGGGCGACGGACACAATCAAGCCAGGCAGGACCTCTAAGGGCTCAGCCATAGCAACGATCTCGGGCTCAATACCTGAACTCGCGAATAACACATCAACAAGCACCCCATCGATTCCGGAGTTGGGCAAGGTTAACCGAACAGTGGCTAGCCTGCCGACTGCTTCCTGCTCTACACATGCTGCAAGCTGGTAGCCCTTTGCCAAAAGAGATGCAACACAAGCTTCCGCTGCCGTATCGTCGGCAGTGGTGACAGCAACATCCACATCTCTAGTGAATCTGGGTTCGGCTCGTGACGACACTGCAAAGCCGCCGACAACTGCCCATAAAATCCTGCAATGCCGTAAGTCGGCTGCGACCCTATGCAGCGCTGTTTCTACCGAGTTCATTTGGATTCAAATCGGCGTGAGGGAGGTCCGGGATAATCTCCGTACTGCGCTCCTGGCCGATGGCGAAGCCAGGCGGCTAGCTGCGCATTGATGATTTCCTCGCTAGCTTCTGGCTGCGTTCGTTGCAGCCGCTGCCGCTGCATACGCACGCCTACCTCGTGCAGTTCCATGGCCGTACGTAGCTTTTGAGCGGCACTAATGTTCACAGATTGATTATAGGACATGTGCGTGGTGCCCGGGTCTGTCCGGAGTTAGACCTGGACGTATGTTGACCTCGCTGGGGCAACCAAAACTAAACCTCCTAGACTGGACAGATTCTTAAGTTCACGGCTTAAACCCATCGAGGTGTGCATGAACCAACCCAATCTCAAACCCCGGAGCCATGAAGTAACCGACGGCGATGATCGCGCCGCCGCACGCGGGATGTTGCGAGCCGTCGGTATGGGCGACGACGACTGGGTTAAACCACAGATCGGTGTTGCCTCGTCGTGGAACGAGATCACGCCCTGCAACCTCTCGCTGGATCGGCTGGCCAAGCGTGCCAAGGAGGGTGTGCACCACGCGGGTGGCTATCCGTTGGAGTTTGGCACGATCTCGGTGTCCGACGGTATCTCCATGGGGCACGAGGGTATGCATTACTCGCTGGTGTCCCGTGAGGTGATTGCGGACTCGGTAGAAACGGTGATGCAGGCCGAGCGGCTGGATGGCTGTGTGCTGCTGGCCGGCTGCGATAAGTCGCTACCGGGCATGTTGATGGCCGCGGCGCGGCTCGACGTCGCCTCGGTGTTTCTGTATGGCGGTTCCGCGCTCCCAGGTAAGGTCGGCGACCGCGACAACATCACCATCATCGACGCGTTCGAAGGCAGTGGCGCCTGTGCTCGAGGGCTGATTACTCGCGATCAGCTTGGGGAAATTGAGCGTGCGTTCTGTCCTACCGAGGGCTCTTGTGGCGGCATGTTCACAGCCAACACTATGGCCTCCGCCGCCGAGGCGCTGGGCATGTCGCTGCCAGGTTCGGCGGCCCCACCCGCGCCGGACAAACGTCGCGACGATTACGCGGTTAGTTCCGGACGTGCCGTGATCGAGCTGCTACGTCGGGGTATTACCTCGCGGCAGATTCTGACGAAGGAAGCATTTGAAAACGCTATCGCGGTGGTGATGGCGCTTGGTGGTTCTACCAACGCTGTGCTGCACTTAATGGCAATTGCCCACGAAGCCGCGGTTGATCTAAGCCTGGATGACTTCAATCGGATCGGTGATCGCACGCCGCATCTGGCGGACGTGAAGCCGTTCGGTCGTTATGTGATGACCGATGTGGACAAGATTGGTGGCGTTCCGGTAGTGATGCGTGCGCTGCTGGATGCGGGGCTGCTGCACGGCGACGCGCTGACCGTCACCGGCTCGACGTTAGCGCAGAATTTGGCCGAACTATCACCGCCGGATCCCGATGGCCAGATCATTCATGCGCTGAACCAGCCGATTCACCGTACTGGCGGTCTGACCATTCTGCGCGGATCGTTGGCGCCGGAAGGTGCCGTGGTGAAGAGTGCGGGATTTGACAACGACACGTTTACCGGCCCGGCTCGAGTGTTCGAGAACGAGCAAGGCGCGATGGATGCCGTTACCGAGAACACCCTGCTGCCCGGAGATGTGGTGGTGATCCGCAATGAGGGCCCCAAGGGCGGCCCGGGGATGCGTGAAATGCTCGCGGTGACCGGTGCGATCAAAGGCGCGGGTCTTGGCAAGGACGTACTATTGCTGACCGATGGGCGGTTTTCTGGCGGCACCACTGGGTTATGTGTCGGTCACATTGCGCCTGAGGCG
Source organism: Acidimicrobiales bacterium (assembly GCA_003243955.1). Lineage (GTDB taxonomy): Bacteria > Actinomycetota > Actinomycetes > Mycobacteriales > QHCE01 > QHCE01. The sequence goes on from QHCE01000052.1 coordinate 27,705, forward strand.
GCGCATTGTGGTCCGATTGCTCTGGTTCATGAGGGTGACCAAATCACGCTGTGCATCGCAGATCGTTCACTGGAGCTGGCAGTGGATGATGACGAGTTGGCTCGCCGTAAGCTGGAGTGGAAGCCGCAGCCAGCCAAATATGAGACCGGCGTGCTTGCCAAGTACGCCAAGCTCGTAGGCACAGCGGCCAAAGGCGCAGTCTGCGGCTAGCTTGTCCGCCTCCTGACGAGAGAACAGGCAAAGCCGCTAGGGGGAGTGAATCCTCGTAGTTACGGTGTCATCCGCCGAGTTCTCCCCCCAGTCGGATACGTCATGGGTGCTAGGCGCCTGGTGCTTACCCCGCCGGTTGATCCGGACCACGGCGGCGGTGTTCGCTGCCGTGAATGGGTGAGGGTGGCGCGCAGTTCGTCGGGGCTTTGCGGCGGGAAACCCGCGGGCGCACGGGTCAGATGGTTGTGCATGAAATTGAGCATGGTCCAGTAGTAGGCGCAGCGCTTCTCCGGATCTCCGGTAAAACCCACCATGTGGTTCGCCCCGAAGAACGTGTGGAGTTCGTGGGGAGTCTCGCTCGCCTGCAACCGGAGCGCGTTGAATGGCGCCCACGACTGTCCGATGCTGGTTCGGTAATCGTCCTTGCCTTGCAGAAATAACAGCGGAGGCAGTTCGTCCCCCCGCTGCTCGATTTGGGCGAGGAGCGAGTCTTCCCGATCTCGTGCGTCGGAGTAAGACCCAAACAATGACGGCGAATAGTGTAGATCGTCGGAGACGAGATACTTGGATGCGATATCGAGTAGGCCGCGCTCTATCCCCGCGCAGGCGAAAGTTTCGGGATCATTAAGCCTTGCCTTCATTCGGTGTAAGCAATTTTGCTGGTGAGGAGTTCGGTGAAGACTTCTGTTGGTTTGCGCCAGTCTAGTATTTGTCGTGGTCTGCCGTTGATTTCGCGGGCGACTGACCATAGGTAGGCCGGGTCGGTGGGGATGTCGGTGCCTTTGGGGAAGTACTCGCGTAGCCACCGGTTGGTGTTTTCGTTGGTTCCCCGCTCCCACGGGCTGTGGGGGTGCGCGAAGTAGACCTTGACGTTGGTGGCCACTGTCAGGGCGGCGTGTTGGGCCATTTCGGTGCCGCAGTCCCACGTCAGCGTCTTACGCAGCCACGCCGGCAGGTCTGTGACGGCGTCGATGAGGGCGTCTTTAAGCCCACCGGAGTCTTTGCCCAACGGTAAAGCCACGGGAATCAGGAATCGGGACGTGCGCTCGACCAAAGTGCCCATCGCGGTGCGGCCGGCTTTACCGATGAGTAGGTCGCCTTCCCAATGACCGGGAACCCGCCGGTGAGCCACCTCATCGGGGCGCTGCTCGATGCTGGTCATACCCACAATCCGCGCCTTCTGCGCCGGATTAAGACGCCTACCTCGGCGGCGGGTACGCCCGGACCGTAGCGTGATCTGACGCGCGGCAAGCGCCCGCAACTCGCCCTTGGGGCGGGCGTAGATCCAGTCGTAGATCGCCTGATGCGACACCGTCGGCATCATCCCAGCTTGCCCGGTCGCGGCCTGACGCTTCAACTCAGCCGCGATCTGGCCCGGCGACCACGAGACACGCATACGGTCTAACACCCGCTCCCGCAGCCGCTCATCAGCATCCAACCGGCGCACCTTCGGCCGGCAACGGGCCGTCACGGCACGGTCCTGGGCTCGATGACCCCGATACCCGGCTCGGCCACCATGACGGGCGATCTCCCGACATACCACCGACGGACACCGCCCAATCCGGGCCGCTATCTGCTCACCCGACACCCCCGAGGCGACACCCAGCGCGATCTCCTCCCGCTCCGCAACCGTCAACAACCTCCGAGAACCGTTCATACAGCCCCTCCCGGCGAACACCCCACCGGAACACCTACCACACCGAAATTGCTTACACCCCCTGAAGGCAAG
>QHCE01000033.1 GCA_003243955.1 Acidimicrobiales bacterium
TGCGTATACTGCAAACATGAGTTCTGAATCACCAACCCCGTCCCGCGCCGCCGACGACCTTGCCCGCGCGGCCGATGTGGCAACCCAGCTTCGTTCGAGATCTCGTTGGATGGCCAGTTACCTCACCCTGTTCGGTGTGGGTTTCGCGGCGATCACCGTTGCGCTCGGGTTACTGGAATCCACCCCAGTGCGGGTGATCGTGGTCGCGTTGTGGGTGCCGTTCGTGGTCGGCATGGTTATCTGGTCCTCCCGGCAACGGGTTGTCGCGCTAAAGGCGCGCCGCCGCGCGATGCCCTACTGGGCGGCGGCTAGCTTGTTGTATGCCGTGGTTCTCGTCATCGGTACACCCGATCTGCTGGGAAATTTGGCCTACTGGCTGCCTGCCGCCGCCGTGGTGGCACTGCCACTTCTGATCGGCGCCTGGCGGGAGCGGCGAGCATAACTATGCCCAGCCAGCATCCTCGGCATGACCTCAACGAGCTGCTCACCAATGGCGTTCGGCTGTCCATCGCGGCCGCCCTCCAAGAAGTAGAAAAGGCCGAATTCGGACTCATCCGCGACCTGGTGGAGATCACCAACCCGGCATTGTCCAAGCATGTCGCGACTTTGGAGGCGGCCGGATACCTCGAAGTTGAGAAGGGTCGTGTCGGCCGGCGCCCACGCACCTGGCTTCGACTGACCAACTCTGGACGTGAGGCCCTTAAGCGGCACATGTCCGCGCTGTCGCACATCGCCACCTTCGCAACACCGCACGCCTAGAACCCCTCACACCAGGATTGGATCACGAAATATGAAGCGCATCGGCCGCTCACTCCTTATCTTGACCATCCTGCTGCTCGAGCTCTCCTTCGGAACGGGACTCTCGCCCGCACGGGCAGCTAGCGGCACCGTCGGCGGAGCGGGGCAGCTCGGCCCCTCGGCGGGCGTGCGGCACCGCGACATCGCTATTAACCTCGGCGATTTCGTTTCCGCCGCTCAGCTCAGTACGCCAGCCGCCGGCCGTGGTCCGTGGCCCACGGTCATCCTCTTCCATGGCTCCGGCCCGTGGGACAGAGATAGTACATACCGCGATCGACCTGGCGGTCCAGTGCTGGCAACCAACTTCAAACTGCTAGCCGAGCGTTTGGGGCAAAAAGGCATTGCGGTGCTGCGGTTCAACAAGCGGGGCGTGCGCAGCGACGGCAGCCACGACTCCGCACAGATCGCGCGGGCCACCACCAACCAGCTCATCCAAGACGCACAGGTAGTCATTAAGACCGCACGCAATCTTCCCGAGGTAGACCACCGTCACCTGTTTCTCTATGGGTGGAGCCAAGGAGCCCAGGTCGTCACGCACGTCGCCGCTGCGGATACTTCTATCGCTGGCGTAATTCTTCAAGGACCACCGAGTAGCGGCTGGTCCAGTATTCTGAATTACCAGCTCATCACCAACGGACTTCCGGCATTACGGCGCGCGGACACCGACCACGATGGCCAGCTCTCCATTTCCGAGCTTATCGCGCTGCCACCAGGCCCGGCAGTGTTCTTCCTTCGCCCTTACCTATGGGCCTTGAGCTCGACTCCCGCGCTTCCGAAGCTCAACCCTGCGCTCGACTAAAATCGCGATGGAAAACTCACCATCGAGACGGAGATTCGACCATTTTTCCAGGCATTCGTCGCCGACCCGACTCGCACCGGCAGCCCCTTTCTCGACCCTAAGAACGAGCCCGCACAGCGGATAGATGACGTATTTAGGGCCTCGCCGCTGCACGCCCTCGTACTGAGCGGCAACGCCGACGGGTTGGTTCCCCCACGGGACGCCTTTCTGATTCAGGCCGCGGCCCCTGGCCGCGTCCAACTCCGGCGCTACCCAGGGCTTGGACATGCGCTTAATCCAACGACCGACCCGAGCACTGATACTTTCGGGATCATGGACGACAAGCCAATCCGAGACGTCATCAACTGGGTCACTCGTCGGTCGCGGTAGCACACATTCCGAGGCGCTCCAAGCCGTTTTAGAACCGCGTTGCCTCCTGCTGCCTGGCCGGGCTATGGCTCACCGAAGCCCGATGTCCGAAATTGACAAGACGATTCCGTTCGAAGCATGGTGACATAGCGCCATGACTTCGCAAGAAAGCACCAGAGATAGCTCAAGCTCGGACCTTTCCGAGCTTGTCAACATTGGCCCGGCGATGCTGGGCTACTTTCAACGTATCGGCATCACCCGGATCAGCCAGCTCGCCGGCCGGGATGCAGTCGAGATATATGAGGATATGTGCAGAGCGGATCGACAGCGAATCGACCCATGTCTGCTTGACACTGTAATGTCTGCGGTGGAGCAGTCTAACGGTGGTCCCGCCCGACCCTGGTGGGATTACACTACCGAACGCAAACGGCTCCTGGGCGACTAAACAGTAGAGCCGCATAGGCTGGCTGTCAGAAAGAGATCGCTTATGGAATCAGTGGATCGCGGAGAACCAAACGCAATTGTTTCACCCCAAGCTTTGGACGTCCGCGAGCTCAAGAAGCAGGTGTTCGGGCCCGTGCTATTGCCGCGGGATGAGGGGTACGACGAGGAGCGATCCGGCTTCGAACTTTCGGTAGATCACCGGCCGGTTGTCATTGTCGGCGCCACGGAAGCTGCCGATGTCGTCGCGGCGGTGCGTTTCGCCGCTGAACGCAAACTTCCGGTTGGGGTACAAGCCACTGGACACGGTGCCTCGGTACCAGTGACGGGAGTCTTCATCAACACTCGGCGGATGACTGATGTCCGCATCGATGCCGTCGCAAGATTCACACGGATCGACGCGGGTGTCCGGTGGGAGGAGGTGATACACGAAGCCGGAGCACATGCGTTGGCGCCACTGAGTGGTTCAGCACCCTTCGTCGGAGCCGTGTCCTACCTGCTCGGTGGAGGTCTGGGGCTGCTCTCCCGGCGGTATGGCCAGGCCGCCGATCACATACTCGGGTTTAACCTAGTGACAGCGGACGGCCGTTTTCTACAGGTCACCGCCGACCAACATCCTGATCTGTTCTGGGGAGTCCGCGGCAGCAAGGGCAACCTTGGCATCGTCACCTCCGTGGACGTGAGGTTGTTCCCCGTCGAACGGGTATATGGCGGGGGACTTTTCTTTCCGGGGGAGGCGGCGCGGGAGGTGCTGAACACCTACTTTGCCTGGACTGCCACGGTTCCCGAAGAGGTGGCCTCATCGATGTTCATGGCACGGTACCCCGATGTTGATGGGCTACCGGAGCCGCTTCGCGGCCGGTTTGTGGTGCATCTGCGACTAGCCTATTTGGGAGAGCCAGCCGAGGGTGAGTGGTTCTTCGCGCCGCTGCGAGAAGCCGGTCCGGTGATCATGGACACCGTTGCCTCAATCCCTTACACGCAGGCCGGTAGCATCCATTCCGACCCAGCGTCGCCAGTCTCCAGCTTCAGCAAGACACTCATGCTCCGGAAGCTCGATCCGGACGCGATCGAAACCATCATCAAGCTGGCCGGCCCCGAAGCGAACGCGGTGTTCGGCGTTGAGGTACGCCACCTGGGAGGCGCGCTCGCGCGTCCGGCCGATTCGCCTAGCGCGGTGGGTTACTTTCCGGAGGCTAGGTTCAATGTGTACGTGGCTTCGCTGCTCGAATCCGGACAACGGGACGCCATCGACAATGCGCAGCAGCAGATGCTGGATGCCTTGAAGCCATGGGCCGATGAGCGCGTGTGTCTGAACTTCCTAGTGGGCGCCAACACGTCGGTGGAACGGGTACGAACCGCCTACACCGCTGAGAACTACGCACGCCTGCAAAAGCTCAAGGCGCAGTACGACCCCGGCAACCTCTTTCGTTTCAACGTAAACATCCCACCAGCTCCCTAGGGGTCTGAGATCGTTAGCCGATCAGTCGACCATCCCGGCGTGACGGCGTTGGCGAGGCAACCGTTGCCGGATATAACGACATGGGGCACGATTGCACGCTACTGCCATCACCGTCGATGAAGCGACCAGGTCAGTGGCAGCGTGTTTTGCCAAGTTAAGAGAACTTGTGCAAAAATTTTTATCGTGCACCTCGTAAGAGCAACGTCCGAAGCGTCCAAGACACTCCGATTCTGAGGCCCTATCCTTGCGGCATGAAGCTGACTCCCGCCGTTATCGAACTCGTAGTCTCTGAAATGCCTGCCGCACTGGCTTTCTACCGCCGTTTGGGCCTCGATGTGCCCCCAGAGGCCGACACCGCGCCTCATGTGGAGGTCGAGTTGGGCGGTGGGATGCGCTTGGCTTTCGATACCGAGGACACGATCCGGTCCTTTAATCCCGACTGGTCTCCACCTCCCGGGACCGGGCACCGGGTCGCTCTCGCGTTCGCGTGCGATAGTCCCGCCGAGGTGGACCAGGCGTGGGCTGATCTCACCAATGCTGGCTATCAGGGCCATCTGCCGCCATGGGATGCGTTCTGGGGCATGCGTTATGCCGTCGTGTACGACCCCGACGGCACGCCAATCGACCTATTCGCCGCGTTAGCTTCGGCGTAGCTCCTGTAGTAATCCCGTCGGCGTCATTCCGGCGAGCGCACGGACCTCGCGGGACAGGTGGGCTTGGTCGGCATAGCCGCAGTCGGCCGCTACCTGTGCCAACGGGGTGCTCCAGCGCGTCTCCTCGAGCGCCCGACCCATGCGCAGTACCCGGGCCAGGTGTCGGGGACCGTACCCGAAAATGGGCAGGCAGCGCCTGTGCAGTTGTCGGCAACTCACCCCTAGCCGGTCGGCCATAGCTGCCACGGACGTGCCGGCCATCGCCATCTTCAATACCCGAGGTCCGAAGGCATCCATTTGGTAAGAGGCCGCGCGCTTGGCAACCCACGCCTGTAATGCCGCCGCCGAATCCGCCGCGACTTGATCGGTAAGGGCTCGTGTCTGAACAGATGGCCACAGGTCTTCCAGGGCTGCGGTCTGATCGCGAAGCTCATCCGCCGATACACCTAACAACGCTGGTCCCAGACCGCCCGAGAAGCGCAGCGCGACATAGAACGCATCGGCACGACTAGCGTATAGGCGGGCCGTGGAATCTGGCCCCGCGACAGACAAGCGACGGCCATCCCACAGTATGTCCATACAGCCGTCGGGCAAGATTCGTTTGTGCTCCGGGGTTGGCCCTAACGTGCGCTCCCACAACACAGCTCCCGGCACCGCGGTAGCGCGCTCCCCATACGTCACCTCCTAATCATGCCCGAGACGGAGCCTGCAGGGTATGCCAACTGGCTTTAGGTGTCATATCCCTTAGCCGGTGGCGGGGGTAACTCCGTGGATTAAATCTCGCGGATGATTCGGGCCGGGTTGCCTACGGCGACGACGTTGGCGGGCAGGTCGCGAGTAACGACGGTCCCGGCGCCGACCACAGTGTTCTCACCGATTGTCACACCGGGGCAGACGATGACGCCACCGCCCAGCCAGACGTTGTCGCCGATGGTGATCGGTTTCGCAGCCTCCCACTTGGCACGGCGCGGTTCCGGCTCGATGGGGTGAGTGGGGGTCAGGAGCTGAACGTTGGGGCCGATCTGAACGTCGGCACCGATGACGATTCTCCCGACGTCGGCCAACACGGCGCCGTAGTTGATGAACGTTCGGGCCCCGATGCTGATTTGGTAGCCGTAATCCACTCGTAACGGGGGACGCACCTCCACGCCCTCCCCTATGTTGCCCAGCAGTTCAACCAGTATCTTGCGTCGTTCCGCCGGGTCCGCCGCGCTGGAGGCGTTGAAACGCTCGCTCAACTGCTGAGCACGTAGCTCATCGGCGGCAAGTTCGGCGTCGGCATGGAGGTAGAGCTCGCCGGCGAGCATGCGTTCCTTCTGCGTCACCACGACGGTTTCCTCTCGATGGTGTAGTTGCTTACGCCAAGCTTACGTTAAAGCGCGGTTGGTTGCGGGCGGCCTGAGCCCCGTTTGGCGGTGGCCGTGACTCTGATCTCAAGGCTCAATGCCGTGTAGTTTGTGTGGTCAGCGGGCTTCCCTCCGCAGTTTCCGCGACTTTTTCAGGGAAAAGGGCGTGTAAAACCCCTTCTAGCAGACGTTTTCCCTGAAAACGACCTACGGCCGGGTGCGCCACGCCTCGAAGGCGACGACCAGCGCGAGCGCAGCCACTGCACTGCCGAAGATCTCGAACGTCAGCTGTAGGCCGAGTGGGGTGACCAGCGCGCCGGCGAGGATAGCAGGCACCGACAGGGCCGCATAGCCAACGATGTAGAAAGCGGACATTACCGCACCGCGGCGCTCTGGGGGAATAGCCGCCGAGAGGACACGCAACGCCCCGAGGAATGCCACCCCAAAGCCTGTACCTCCGATGAGTACGCCGACTAGGGACAGTGCTCCGGAGTCTGCTGCCGTGGCAACGACGAGCGTCACCATTCCAGTGGCGAGGGCTAAGGAGCCGGCGGCGGCACCTGCCCAGGGTGCGGCATGCCGGAATGCGAGCTGCCCCACTGCGGCGGCTCCAGTGAGGGCAAAGATATTGATGCCGGCTACCAGATGATCGTTCGTGTGGAACAGGCTTGCGGCGAGCTGCGGACCAAGTGCCAGGAGTAGGCCACCGATCGACCACGAGGAAGTGATCGCAAGTGCTGCGAGCATGAACGCGCGGCGAGTTTTAGGAGGTACGCTGGGCCGCTGCGGGGTGAGCCGCAGCCGTGATCGATTCGAAACCGGCTCAGGCATAAGCAGTGTGCCACTGAAAGCGATCGCGAACAGTACGAGCAGCGCGACATAGGGCAGCACAAGCGGCGCTGGCAGCAGTTCGAGGAATACCGCTGACGTAAGGACACCCAAGCCGATTCCTCCCGCACTGGCCACTCCATTGGTCAGGCCTACTCCGGCTGGGTCGCGGCGGGGGTGCAGGTCGAGCAGCGCGGCACCGGCCGCGCCTAGCGCCAAGCCGGTGGCCAACCCCTGCAAGGCCCGGGCGATAAACAGCCACGTGACCGAGTCGGCCAGCATGAAAAGGACTGTTGTACCCATTAAGGTTCCCAGCGCCACGAGCAACACGGGGCGTCGACCCACTTCATCGGAAATCCGACCGGCCAGGATGAGGCTGGTGAGTACGCCGAGCGCGTATATTGCGTATATGAGCGTCAGGACCAGAGGGGAGAATCCCCAGAGCTCCCGATACATGCTGTAGAGCGGTGAGGGTGTTCCGGAGGCGAATAGCGCCAGCCCAATAACGCTGGCCATCAAAGCGTAGGCGACGTTCGGTGCCAATGCGCGACGGGTCGCGACCGAGAGGAGTGGTGAGTCGGTGAGCATGGGCATGTGGCAGTCCTTCGAAACTTCCGGAATCTTGGAAGTATAGCATGTCACGCATGTTGCCTACTGCGAGCTTTCTGGAGAAAATCGTTCATCCTCCTGTCTCTGCACTGGATCTGGCCACGATTCTGCGTACAGTGGGCGACCCGGTGCGCCTAGAAATTGTCCGTTTGCTCGCCGACGGTCGACCGCGCATGTGCAGCGAGTTCTCCAGCGCGCTTGGCCTTCCGCCCTCGACCAGTTCGCACCACCTGCGTCTGCTCCGTGAGGCAGGTGTGACCCGAACTCGTGCCGAGGGAACGCTACGGCTTATCTCACTGCGCCGCGACGACCTCGATGAGCTATTCCCCGGCCTGCTCGACGTCCTCGCCCGGTGAGCTGGACGGACTCGGAGTTACAGGGGTTGAACAGCTGGGCAATGCGGTAGTGCTAGCCAGACCGCAAATTTGCCGAGGGAGCTGTGGTTCGTCAGTGATCACTATCGTTCGTCATCGATGCTGATAGCTGAGTCAGCGAATAGCGCCACCGACATGTCCATCAATTGATCTTGGCTGATCACGACTCCCTCCAGTGCGGACGCCCCCTTGAGATCCCACAAGACGGAACCATGCAACCGCAGCCCGTCCATCGAGGCCTGAGTGTAGTTCGCGGAGGACAGGTTGCTGTCATAGATCCGGGTATCGGCGAAGTCCCCGCCGTAGAAATCCGCCTCTCGAAGATCGCAGGCGAGAAACTCTAGTCGCTTCCCTTTGGTCATACGCAGGTTCGCTAAGTCGAGCTTGCAACTCGAGAACAACACGTCCTCTATCTTCGAGCCGCCAAAGACCATGCCGCTCATCCGACACTCCTGAAACTCGACTCGACTCAGACTGCTCTCTTCAATGATCACCCCGGAAAGATCACAGTTCTCGAACACGACATTTCTGCAGTGCAGCCGCCGGAAACGCCGACCGATCAGCTGGCCGCCGTTCCATCGCATATTGGTTAGTTCAGCATTTTCTACGATGTCTCCGCCCGGTTCTCCCCCCAGGTTTCCTGTGGCGTAGACGCCGTCTAGAGCAGCGCCGCTGACCAAATCCTCACGTGCTGGCTTGAGTTCGTCAGGCAAGTGCGCCGCCCACCTACTCTTTGGGGCTGCTCGCCGATTCTTGCCTCCACGCTGTGTCACCATGTCTGTAAAACTACGGGGCAGACTGACAGAAGGCGAATCGGTCTGCAGTAAAAGACGGCTACCTACCCGCTGATGACGGGTAGGTAGCCGCGCGACGGTAAGTGCATAGCAAGCGGCGGAATTAGCCCCATTGCTCCCCGGGTGCGCACTGCCTCAGGGAGGCGATAGCAGTAGAGTAAGTGTTGATGTAGCCTCTGGCGCCGTACCCATTGGGGTCGCCAAAATCATCAATGAGCAACCAGTCGGCACCGGGATTATCAAGGTCGGCGGCCCAGCAGCGGACTGGCGTCTGACGGCCTGCAGTGCAATAGCCACGGATCGGATCGCGGTTGGTCGGTCCAGTCCGGATGGCACCAGAATTGGAACCGTAGGAAACGCATTCGCCGATTCGATCGCCCGGCTGATTGGCTGACGCTGGGCCTGCACCCATAACCGCTGCGAATCCTGTGGTGGCGGCGAGAACCGCCACCACAATCACACCTTTAAGCATTGTTTTCCTCTCGATAGACCTGTGCCGACCGTACCTGCTGTCGCAAGTTGTGGCTCGTTTTTTGAAAATGTGGACTGCCTGCCCCTGATCGGGATACCCGCTGGGACAGTCGCAAGTTGCCGCCTGTGCGTTACTCTGGATGGTAGGCCGTGACTGGCGCTGGGGTGGGTCACCATCAGGGAGCGGCCCGACGACTTTCGTCACTGCCGTGCGCCTGGGCGACTCGCGACGACGCGTAGGAGCAGCCCGTGACCGCCACTAGAACCGCCCGTCTGTTGGACGGCGCCAATTGCGCGCAACGCATCATCGAGCGCGCCGCCGCTGCCGCGGCGACTATCACCGAAAGCACCGGGACCGTTCCGTGCCTTGCGACGGTGCTAGTCGGCGAGGACCCCGCGTCGGTGACCTACGTTCGGATGAAGCAATCCCGTTGCCGCAAGAACGGCATCCGATCCCGTGATGTCCCTGTGCCGGCGACCACTACCACGGCGGAGCTGGTGGAGATCGTGGCAGAACTGTCGCTTGACCCGGATGTGCATGGCATCTTGCTTCAGCACCCGGTCGGTTCCCATATCGATGAACGCGCCGCGTTCGAGGCCATCGCTCCGCACAAGGATGTCGACGGCGTTACCCTGGCCTCGTTCGCTGCCATGAGCTTTGGGCTTCCCGGATTCGTCTCGTGTACCCCCGGTGGCATCATCCGGTTGCTCAAGGACTACAGCATTAACGTAGCTGGCATGAACGCTGTGGTCGTAGGCAGAAGCGCGATCCTCGGCAAGCCGGTAGGCATGCTGCTGCTTGCCGCCGACGCCACAGTGACCTACTGCCATTCGCGAACCCGCAATCTTCCCTCGGTTGTTCGGGAGGCCGACCTTGTGATCGCCGCGGTGGGGCGCCCCAATTTCATCCAAGGCGGGGATATCAAGCCGGGTGCGGTAGTCATTGACGCTGGCTACAACCCCGGCAACGTCGGCGACGTCGACTTTACGAGCGCCAGGTTGCGAGCCAGCTGGATCACACCGGTTCCAGGCGGCGTCGGGCCGATGACCATTGCGATGCTCATGGAGCAGACCGTTCACGCGGCCGCGCACCAGCTAGGAGTGGCCTCCGAGTCATTGATGCCGGCCTAGCTCGCCTCGGAGTAAACGGGTTCCGCTGTAGCTGGCTCGGGCTCGACCTCCGGTTCTTTCTTGGTCTGACGCTCGGATTGCAGCACCGTCAGGGTGATGGCGATGGCGGCAACAACGAATCCAACCCCGACCCAGAACGCCAAATGGTAGCCGTTCGTCAACGCCACCGGGATGGACTGTCCGTCGGAAATCAGGTCCTTGCTCCGGGAGGCTGACAGCGTCGCGAGCACCGCCAAGCCCAACGCGGCGCCGACCTGCGCTGTCGTGTTGATCAAGCCGGAGGCCAGTCCCGCGTCACCCGGCGTAGCGCCCGACATTGCCAGCGTCATGAGTGCCGGGAAACAGAGGCCGGAGCCGGTACCGAACAGGATCATCACCGGCAAGATGTGGGTCACGTAGCTGCCGTCGACGGGCGCCCGCGTGAACAGGACGAGCCCCGCCAAGATCAGCACAAGCCCGGGGAACAGTGCCACTTTCGCGCTGAAGCGCATGATCAGTCGCTCGGAATAACGGATCGACATTAGCCCCATCATGATCGTGGTAGGCAGGAACGCTAAGCCGATTTCCAGGGCGTCGTAGCGGAGCACCCGCTGTAGGTACAGCGAACCGAGGAAAAACATTCCGAACATTCCCGAAACCATCAGCGCCGTTACCGCGTTCCCTCCCGTGACGTTGCGTGACCGGAAGATTCGCAGCGGTATCAACGGTCGCCGCGTAGTCGCTTCACGAGCCACGAAGGCTACAAGTAGAGCGACCGATAGAGCACCCAGCCCAAGCGTGCGGCCCGCCGTCCAGCCGTAGTCAGCGGCCGGCTTGACGATTGTGTAGACGCCAAGCATCAGGGCGCTAGTGATCAGGACCGCGCCCGGAATGTCTGCCCCTTTACTGATGCCGATGCCTTTGTCTGCGGGGAGCAGGCGCCTGGCGAGCACCGCCGTTCCGATACCGATCGGAATGTTGACGAAAAAGATCCAGTGGTAGTTAAGCGCTTGGGTCAAGACGCCCCCGGCTAACAGCCCCACCGAGCCGCCGGCGGAAGCAACGAAGGCGTACACACCGATCGCCTTTGCCTGCTCCCGAGGTTCGGGAAACATCGTGACGATCATGCCCAAAATCACCGCTGAGGTCATCGCACCGCCAATGCCCTGGAGGAAGCGGGCTCCGACAAGCAGCCACTGACTTTGCGCAACCCCGCACAGCAGTGAGGCCGCGGTGAAAATGCCCAGGCCAACCAGGAAGATTTTCCGCCGCCCGATCAAATCGCCCAGCCGTCCAGCTAGCAACAGCAGGCCACCGAAGGCGATGAGGTAGGCGTTGACTACCCAAGCGAGGCTTGATTGGGAGAAGCCAAGATCGTCTTGAATGGATGGGAGGGCCACGTTCACCACCGTGACATCAAGCACGATCATCAGCATTCCTACGCACAACACGTAGAGCGCAACCCAGCGCGAACGATCCTGTTCTCTGGTCTGTGGCGAGTCCTGTCTAGTTAGTTCGACAGTCTCGATCATCGCGATATCTCCTGGGGGTAGAGGTAAACCTGTGGGGGAGCGCACAGAGTGATTATAAGGTCAGTGGTGGAGAATGAGCACTCGTGACCACTAGCTCTGACGGCCTCGTTCGGAAGCCTACTACGCCTGCCGAACGAGCGGCCAAAATCGTTTCCGAAATTCTTTCCCCTTACATTGTGCTCATAGCGCTGCCCGTAGCCACCGCTTACTACGCCACTGAAAGCCTGCCATCGGCAATAGGTTGGGGGCTTCTCGTCGCTGGTTGTGTGAGCTTTCTGCCCTTAGGTCTTATTAGTTACGGTGCGAAGAAGGGCTTATGGGAGGGGAAATTCGTCCGCAACCGTGAGGGCCGTTTTGTTCCTCTCCTCATTTGCATCGCCAGTGTCGGTCTTGCCCTGGGGCTTCTTGCCTTCTTCCATGCGCCGGGTTTACTTACCACACTGGCGCTCACGTTGTTGGCGATCAGCCTGTCGTGTCTGCTGATTACCCAGTGGTGGAAGATTTCCCTCCACGCCGCCGCTTCAGCCGCCGCTGTGGTTGTAATGCAGATCCTTTACGGCTGGCCGCTTGCCCTGCTGTGGCCCCTGGTAGCCGCGGTTTGCTGGTCCCGTGTCGTGCTGCGCGATCACACCGCCGCGCAAGTCCTCGCCGGGGTGCTTCTGGGAGCCGTTTTGGCAGGGACAATCTTCATCACACTCCGCTGATCGTGGGGTACGGCACGGCTGAGCTAGCTTTTACAGCACGCGCGACTCAAACTTTACTGGGCCAGCTACTTGCTCGTACGGCCTAGACGGAGAAATGTCAGACCCTGCAGCCATGCTGAATCCTCCAGAGAGCCTCACTCGCCCGTTTCTCGGCGGCTCGAGCGGTTTCCGAAATGTACATGAAAGGATCAACGTCATGCTCACGACCGACTACGCTCCAGGTAAACCTAACTGGATTGACCTCGGCTCTCCTAACATCGAGGCCGCCGCTGAGTTCTACAGCGCGCTGTTTGGCTGGCAGTTCCAATCCGCCGGGCCCGATGCCGGTGGTTACGGCATGTTTGTCCTCAATGGCAAGACCGTCGCGGCTATCGGGCCGCTCACCGAGCAAGGGGCTAACTCGGCATGGACTGTGTACTTCCACACTAGTGACGCCGAGGCCACCGCGCAGAACGTGGCAAAAGAAGGGGGAGCCGTTCGTTTCGGACCGTTCGATGTGTTTGATCAGGGACGAATGGCCGGCTTCGCTGACCCTAGTGGCGCGCAGTTCGCTGTCTGGCAGCCCGAAAAGAATCAGGGCCTGGAAGCGGTGACATTACCCAACACGCTGTTTTGGACCGAGCTGCACACCACAGATCCGCCCACGGCGAAGGCTTTTTACCGCTCAGTATTCAACTGGGCTTTCGAAGATATGCCGATGGATGGATTTACCTACACCATCGTACGGCCCTCCGATACCGGTCAGGAAGCTAGCCAGGGCGGGGTCATGGGAATAAACGAGGATATGCGTAAAGCGGGAATGCAGTCACGGTGGCAGCCGTACTTCCAGGTGACCGACTGCGACGCTGTAGTCGCCACAGCCACGAAACAGGGCGGCGAAGCGCTCATGCAGCCCGCGGACCTCGAGGGAGTCGGCCGCATGGCCGCACTCGCAGACCCCTTCGGTGCGCCTTTCTCGGTCATTACCCCGGCGGCTTGATGGGAATGAGGTTCGTTGATCATTTTCAAACGCATCGGTCAGCCGAGTGTGGTTCCGAAAAGAGTGTGTATAGGTCGCTGTCGGAAGCTATGTTGAGGTCTCCGGTGAGCAGTAGTGTCGCTGGCTAACAGCAGCATGATTGGCCACGATAAGAGGTCGCGCCAATAGGTCCCTGCCGGTGTTCTCGTCGCCTTGCCTACCTTCGTAGGCGGCGGCTCCTGTGGTCTTGGCAGATGCCCTATTGGCGCGACCTCTACATGCCAGTTGCGCCAACTGCATTTCATGGAGTCGGTAAAATCTATTAGAGCGCGTCTGGGAAATAGTTAGTGAGCTATAGGGATGCGTGTTGTGTCGTCGAACTCGACAGAAACGTGATTTCAGGCTGAAAAACAGCAGTTTTGTCGAGTTCGGCGACAGGTGTGTTGAAAGTCAGGCCACCGCCTCGCCAGTTTCCAGACGCGCACTTAGAGGGTGACCAGTCGCCATCAGCGTTGGCCGAGGTGTGAGTGTTCATGACGGTCACGGCTTGCGAAGGAATATCAGTGATGAGCACGCCATGCATCCAGGCGCCAGGGCTCGATACCTATCGGCGAAGGACCGATCCCAAACTGCACCCCCCGCGTATTGATCGATAAAACATCCACCTCCGCCACGCCCAGATTATTCAACACTAAAACGCGAGATGTCCACCCAAAGGACTAAGGGAAGCGAACCGTTGAACCGTGTAAGTTCGGGGAGGCCGGTTTTCACCCGATGCCGATGCCTTTCCGGTTGGGGAGCGTCGACAGGCAGCTTCACTGGCTGTTGCTCATGCCAGGAAATCGCACGCGTGGGGTGTTGTGGGCGCGCATTGCGACCGCCACTTAGCTTGTAGACGCAGAAGGGTTGGATTAAAGAACATTGAATGAAAAAACCGCATTCAGGCCAACAGCGCTCGGAATGGGTGGTTCGGAGCTGGCGCAGCACCCGGCCAGCTACGTCACTCGCAAGCTGCCCCATGTGACACTGGTGTTTTGGATTTTGAAGATCGCCGCGACGACGCTGGGGGAGACTGGTGGTGATCTTCTCGCGCAGACGCTCAAGATTGGTTATCTGACCAGCACGCTCATCTTCTTCGCGATGTTCCTGGTCAGCGTGGTGTTTCAGCTAAGGGCCCGCCGGTTTCATCCAGCGATCTTCTGGACGGTGATCGTGGCGACCAGTACCGCCGGGACCACGATGTCGGACTTCATGAACCGCACCGCCGGGTTGGGCTACACGCTGGGTGCGCTGATCCTGACTACCTGCCTAGGGGTCATCTTCATGATCTGGTGGCGCAGCGGGCAAACCCTGGACGTGGAAAACGTTGCCACCTTCAAAGGAGAATTGCTGTACTGGGTCGCCATCTTGTTCTCCAACACCTTGGGCACCTCCAGTGGCGACTTCCTAGCCGATGATGCTGGTATCGGGTTCCGCAATGGCTTTCTGCTGCTAGCCGGGATCATGGTGCTGCTCGCGGCCGCGCACTACTTGACCAACATCAACGGCACCCTGTTGTTCTGGATCGCGTTCGTACTCACCCGGCCCCTTGGCGCCACCGCTGGAGATTCGTTAAGCAAACCGCTTGATCATGGTGGGCTGAACTGGGGCACCAAGGGCACCTCCGCGACGCTGCTCGGGATCCTGGTGCTGCTGGTGCTCTACCAGATCATGCACCTGCGCCGGCATCCCCTCGAACCGGTTCCGGCACCAGCGAATCGGCGTAGCGGCACCTCCGAACAGCTCAACGGTGGCAGGGTCGCGCCGGTCCTACAATTAGCCGAGGTGCCGGCTGCCTCAGTCGGCCTGCTGGACGATAGGGGCCGCCGGCATAGTTCTTGACGCACCGGCCAGTCCAAGGGCATCCTCAATGTATTCAACGAGCGATGAAAAAGAGGTGGCCGAGATGACCGAGCGCACGGGCTGTGCGATCGTCGGCGGCGGCCCGGCCGGCATGGTGGCAGGGCTGTTGCTGGCCAGGGCTGGGGTCGAGGTGACAGTGCTGGAGAAGCACCCCGACTTCCTCCGGGACTTCCGCGGCGACACGGTGCACCCGTCGACGCTGACCTTGCTCGACGAGCTGGGGCTGGGTGAGAAGTTTGACGCCGTGCCGCACAGTGAGCTCACTTCGGCTGGGTTCCCCACCGACGACGGCGGCATGATGAAACTGGCCGACATGACCCGGTTGAAGGTGCCGCACTCCTACATCGCGATGGTGCCGCAGTGGGACTTTCTCGGCTTGCTCGCCGACAGCGCCAGCAAAGAAAAGACATTCACACTGCGGATGGAGACCGAGATGACCGGCCTGATCCGCGAAGACGGCCGGGTCGCCGGAATCCGCTATCACACGGCTCAGGGCGCCGAGGGCGAGCTGCGCGCGGATCTGGTCATCGCCGCCGACGGCCGCTGGTCGCTCGCTCGACGCGAGACGGCCCTGGAGCCCAAGGAGTACGACTGCCCGTTCGACGTCTGGTGGTTCCGCCTTTCGCGCCACGACGGCGAAGGCGAAGGCATGCTGACCCCGCGAATGCGCAACCGCCGGTTCGCCGTGCCACTGCCGCGTACCGGCTACTTCCAGATCGCCTACCTCGCGCCGAAGGGCGCCGACCTCCGCAAGGAAGGCATCGAGGCATTCCGGGCCAACGTGCGCGAGGTCTGTCCCGAGTTCACCGACCGGGTGCACGAGCTGAAGACGATGGACGACGTCAAGTACCTCGACGTGCGGCTGAACTTGCTGGGTAAGTGGCACATCGACGGCTTGCTCTGCATTGGTGACGCGGCGCACGCCATGTCGCCGGTCGGCGGGGTAGGCATCAATCTGGCCGTGCAGGACGCCGTAGCCGCTGCGACGCTGCTGGCAGAGCCGCTTCGCCGTGGCCGCCCGACCTCGTCCGACCTGGCCAAAATTCGGTCACGCCGCCTGTTGCCTACGAGGTTGGTGCAGGGCCTGCAGCGAGTACTGCACCGGGCCGTGATGCGCCCGGTGATGGCCGGCAAGCGCAACGGGCCGCCCGCGGTGATGATCCAGCTGTTCACGAGGTTTCCGCGGCTGTCGTACTTCCCGGCGCGGCTGCTTGGCCTCGGCTTTCGTCCCGAGCACGCACCGGCCTTCGCTCGCCGCCCGATGGAACGAGTCGAGCCCTAGAACCCTGCTCCCCACGCGGCACGATCATGTTTGCCCGAGCGTGAAATTCGATCCTTACATTCCTCGTACGTTGGCTTGATCGATTGTTTTACTAGAGCTGGGAATGTTCGTGATGGCCGGCATTAGCCGCCCGTCACGAGCTGGGGATTCCATGTTGGGTAAGCGTGTTAGTGCATTCATTGGGATTGCTGCAGCGGTATTGATGTTGCTGCCCGCGGCAACCGCTACCGCCGAAGCCCCCGCCTCCGCTACCATCCCGGTTCCCGTTCCCACTTCGGCCCCTCAGCCGTCCATTCCCACCAGCGCGATCCCCACCGTTGGAGTGCTGTCGATGGCTGGCCACGGGGCGAGCACCTGAGGGAGGTACCTCGTTCACCATTTGCCTGCCTGCCCCGGCGGCCACACACCCCGGCGTCGATGCCTCCCCGGCCTAGCAATGCCGTTGGAGAGCTGCCCGAAATACGACAAAAACGGGTGCGAGCTAATCGCTGGTCTACGTGGCCCTTATGCAGTCAATTTGCACTAGCGGGAGGCGCCGGCGAGGTTGGCGCCAGGTCCAAGGTAGGTGCCGTGTCCTTCGCGCACTAGTCCGTGGTCGAACAGTAAAACTTCGTTGACCAGGCCGCCTTTTTGATTGCGGTAGTTGATGACGATGCTGCTGAGACCTTCGTAGACGCCGAGAAGTTCAAACTGAAGATCTGGGATGAGGCGCAAGGCTTTGGTCCAGTAGTTACGCAGCGCGGTCTTGCCGCGGATCATTCCGTCGCTGCCGGCGAGAAGCTGCGCAGCGACAGGTGAAGTGAACACAACATCTTCGGTGAAGTGCTCAAGCACCTCCTCGAGATTGTGGGCGTTCCATGCCTCGAGCCAACGGCGACTGAATTCGGCGGGTTCCGGAGTGGCCATACCCCCATTATCTCTCCGGGCTTGTCGATCGGTGAACTAGGGCACCGTTAAGGACGCTGATAACAGGACGAAATGCGACTGGCGAGTTACTTTTTCCGGCGGAGTCGGCGAAGTGGACTCGAATCGTGCCCGGGCGGCTCCGGCGGGCGCGGCTCCGGCGGCGCTCCCTCCAGGTGCTCGCCCAAGCCCTTTCCGTGGGCCTGAGCGATTCCCTTCCCCTCTTTTAGAGCCTTTCTAGCGGCCCTACGATCTCCCCATGTCCCAGTTGCCCGTGCTTGTGCATACGCCGCCCTGGCCGCGCGGGTAGCTTCCCTCAAGCGCTCTGCTGCACCGGGTGCTGTGAGTGATAATCCTCGATGCGCTCCTCGTTCGACATGTCACCATCGTCCACTTAATTGATTCTTTGAGGGGTATCGTCAAGGGGATCTGATATATGTTGTTCATCACAGCGACTACTTTGATGTCGAGTGAGGCTATGGCTGTTCGTATTCAAGCCGACTCGTGGCGCACGCGCACCGTGTAGCTGTTCGGGTGGGTTTGGTTATCCGTTGGATTTTGGGAGTCCGGTGCAGATGTTTTGGTCTGCGGCGCGGGCTTGTAGGTTGGGAATTGCGCTAGGTACTGGTACTTGTGTTGTGGGAGTCGTGGCGGTGCTGGAAGTGCTGTGAGCTGCGTAGTCTTGGCCGAGTACCACTGTCAGGATTGCGGCGTTGCCTGGGCTGGGGGTGAGCTGCGCGCCTGGATACAGCGCGGCTAGGGCGGTAGCGGTTGCCTGATGGCCGGTGGGGTAGAGGATCTGGGTTACGGGGTGGGCGCCAAGCCGTGTGCCCCCTATTGCGGCGCTGATGCCTTTGGTTTGTAGTTCGCTGGCTGCTTTGCTAGCGAGGCTGGGTGTAGTGGTGCCGTTGAAGACGGAGACCTTCGTGCCAGCGGGCACTTGCGGGGATGGGGTGGCAGGTGTAGTTGGGGCGTTGGCGGTAGGAGCGTCAAAGCTTTTGTCGCTGCGTAGGCTCTGCCAGAGCAGGTTCGCGTCGGGGGCTGGCACTAGCCGGTTGGGGTCAGACAGTGCTGGCTCGTTAGGCATCGTCACGAAGGTGACGTTGTGTGTCGGGATGTTTTTGACCTGCTTGGTTAAGTCCAGCAGTTTCGATATCGAGCCTAGGCCCTCGTCAACGGTGAGGGAGGAGGTAGCGGTATCGGCGAGGTGGTAAAGCTGCACGGGGTCGTTGAGGTTGCCTTGGGATTGAAGTTTGGTGATCAGCGAAGAGACGAACATTTTCTGCATCTCAATCCGCCCTCGGTCGCCACCGTCCCCGATGCCGTGGCGGTCTCGAACAAACGCGAGCGCTTGGTCTCCGGTGACATTGTGAATACCTTGATCGATGTTGAGGCCGCTGTTTTGGTTTTCGTGAATGCCCGGTGGAGGCACGCACACATCGACTCCGCCTATATCGGTGATGAGCTTTCGGAAGCCGTTGAAGTCCAGTCGCACAAAATGGTCGATTCTTATCTGGGTGAGTTTCTCCACGGTGGCCGCTGAGCAGAGCGGGCCTCCCACGTTCATCGCTAGGTCAATCATTGAATGGGGAGCGGCGGGGATGGTGTGGGAGCCATCTCGAGACCTACACGCGGGTCGATCTACCAGAGTGTCACGCGGTATGGAGACGACAGTGGCATGGCGATGATCGGCGGTGACATGCACCAGCATCGACGTGTCAGAAATATCGGTGCCCGTAGTGCCGGTGAAGTGCCCGGTTTGTCCATTGCGTGTTTGTGAGCCCAGAATCAAAACATTGATCGCGGCACCGCCGGAGGCGGATGGTCGGTGGTGGAGGCTGTTGATATCACCCGCGGTCGTGATGTTGCCGTTGAGTTTGGTGTAAATCGCAGCCGCGGCGATCAGGATCATCACGAGAAATGCGGCCACAGTTAAACCGATGATTTTGAGCGCACGGCGTCGACGGCGTAGCATCGGCCGCTCGCCACCACCACGGCGCCTCTGGTTTGGCGGAGCGGCTGCGCGTTTCGCGGTTGGTTGTCTGCTCGGTCGCTGACTGTCACGAGGACGCCGAGGGACTGGCCGCTGCCGGCGCGCCGCTTGGCTTGAGTTGTCTCCGCGACCCCAATCTGTGTTGGTCATACAGCCGTTTATCCCACCCAGTCGCCAGTTGCCAAACCTTTCAGGTGGAGAACATAACAGCACAACTAGCACCCAGATCAGGCGGCGCGGTTACCCGGCTGATCAAATAGGGCACAATGTTAAGTAACGACAAGCCACCACCTACGCAGCTTCCGCCCACGTCCTGTGCGGTGTTTCGGTAGTTACCGTCTGGGTGTTCAGCAGGTCAGCGCGCTACTCCCAGACTTGTTACCAGCTGCTCCTCAACATCATCGTCTGACCGTACCTCTGGAATTGGGGAATCATCTGATGCTGCATCCGCACCTGACCTACCTTGAGACAATCCTTGTTGGTCTGCTGCAAGGAGTTACCGAACTGTTTCCCGTTTCTAGCCTTGGGCATTCCATTCTCATTCCGGCCCTCATCGGCGGGAACTGGGCCCGCGACCTGAACATGTCCGCGAAAGATTCTCCCTACTTGACGTTCCTCGTCGCCGTGCATGTGGCCACCGCCGTCGCGTTGGTGGTGTTCTTTCGCCGGGAATGGATGCGCATCGCCATCGGGCTGGTCACCTCGATCCGTGACCGCCGTATCTGTACTCCCGATCAACGCCTGGCCTGGCTGCTCATCGCCGCGACCATCCCCGTCGGTGTGGCCGGTCTAGTTCTGGAACACGCCGTGCGCACCGTACTGGGTAAACCGGCCCCAGCGGCGATCTTCCTCATTCTTAACGGCGTTGTTCTGGCCGGAGTCGAACGCCTCCGGGCCCGCGTTACCCCTAAGCCAGCCGCCTCATACACCGGGCCGGTGTTGCTGGGTACGGACACCAACACCGATGGTTCCGCCGTCGCCGCTTACGCCGCCACCGGCTACCAGGGTGCTCACTCGGCCGCCTCCACCAGCGGTGGTGTGTCGGCAATGCATAGTGAAGCCGCAGACGCCGCCGCTTCTGACCAGCGACTGTCCGGGCTGTCGTGGAAACACGCGATCCTGATCGGGGCGGCCCAGATTCTGGCCCTACTGCCCGGGATCAGCCGGTCGGGGTCCACGATAGCCGCCGGGCTGCTACGTGGCCTCAACCATGAGGACGCCGCTAGGTTCGCATTCCTGCTGGCCACTCCCGTCATCTTCGCCGCCGGTGTCCTCAAACTTCCCGAGCTCGCCGGGCCCGCCGGACACGGCATCCTGGGCCCAGTCGCCGCTGGCAGTGTTGCCGCCGGCATTGCCGCCTACATCTCCCTTAAGTTCCTGACCCGCTACTTCCAGACACGTACCCTCAACCCGTTCGCTCTATACTGCGTGGCCGCTGGCACTGTCAGTTTGGCCGTGATCACCCTGACCTAAGCGCCAGGGCGCACTGGGGCTGTCATTTTTGGTGGCGCAGATCGCCAACGTTAGTGGAACTACGGTGAGTGAAACTACGAGCGGAACCGCTACCCCGGAATCGTTTGTGGTGAAGCCGATGATGCCTAGTGTCGCTTCGGCAAGCAGCGCCGGACGCAACGCCTCGTGGCGTTTGAAGGCTCCAACCAGCACCGAAGGTGGGCGGAATACGAGCACGACCAGGACGACAACAAGTAGAAACGCCAAAACCGTATGCGGTCCCATCAGCAGCAGATCTATATTGGTCCGTATCTTACGATCGATCGTGTTAAACGCGGTCCCGTTTAACACCGAGCCGGCGAACCGCCCAAAGTGGCTGCGTTCATTGGCTGGACGCAGATAGTCCGCCCAGCTAATAACTCCAGCTAAGAGGAACCCCGCAGACACAGCCAGTAGCAGGCGTCGCCAATTGATCGCCGTTTTTGCCACTAACAAGCCCAGGACCACGAATGTGGGAACTAACGTAAGGACACCGCCAAATTTCGCGCCACCCGAAGGGGAACCTACTAGCCACAGAACCGGAGCGGCGACGCCGGCGACGATAGCGACAGCTGCCCACCGTGGACGGCCCACCGCTAAAAAGGCTGCTAGCAGCACCACGGCTGATGCCAACACTGAAAACGCGATACCACCCAATCCGACGAATCGCCCCGCTACGAGCGGGTTATATCCAAGTAAAGTATCGATCTGCAGGCCGCCGCCGGTGAGCACATCTACCAAGAAAACACCCAAGGTGATAGCCGAAAGTGTGCATACTTCAACGCGCATTCGATGCTTGGCTCCAGCGAAGTAGCCGGCCATGCTCACAATCGCTAAGCTGACGGCGACGAATAGCGCGACCGCACCGTAAATCGCCAATTCCGGGCTTTTAGCACTCCACCATGGCATCAAATTGGCGAGGAATGTAGCGGTAGGAACCGTGGCCAGGCCAAGCGCGGCACCTCGTAGTGCTAACAGTGTTTTCTCGCGGACGTGCTTGTCGCGTTCTTGTCGCCGCAGCAGCGCTCCGAGCGAAACGATAACAAACGCGAATATGATTCCGTAACCGATGAAAAATATCGGTATTACCATGTGCTGCTGCACGGCTTGGTTATCTGTGGCGATGAGTTCATCCAGCGTGTCGCTAAGGCTGGAAGGGCGCCCGTGCTGCTCACCTTCCATGGGGCGGCCAGCTACCGTATCTGGGAAAGATTGGCCAAGCTCGGCGAGCACCGTTGGTGCGACATCAGAAAGCTGTACATAGGGCACACGCCGGCTGCTCGGCGACCGCAGCCACCCCTTACCAAAACCCGGACCGGTAATGACCGCAGGGTGTAAGCGTGACTGGGTCGCATTGTCTTCAGAAACACCGACAACCATCAAGGCTGAGCGCATCGGCAACGCGGCCTGGACCTGTTTTATTACCGAGTCCATTGCGCGCAGCGCGGCTACGCGTGTGCCGGCATCGCTGGGAAGGGGTTGAGCCGCGACGATCGTTGCTGGGCAACGCCGCAGGAATTCGCTGCTATCAGTAGGAAATGCCGGTGCGTATTGACGTACGTCTCCGCTAGAGGAGGCGGCGGCTAATGCCGCACCAGAGCCTATGGCGGAAACACATGGTAAAGAGGCGCTGAGCCAACCGGGTTTCGCTCCGAAGCGCAGGTTCTCGTTGAGCGAAACAATCCCAGGCATCGCGGGCACATGGGCCCCCGGAGCCCGTATCTCTACCTTCGGAAGCGGCCGTTCACTACACCCTGCTTGGGCATTTATCTGGTCAGGGTTTTTGATCGCCGCATACGTTCCAGCGCCCATGGTCAGCCACCCCTCAGCAGGACACGTCACCGCGGGAGCCGAACGCACGGAGAGGGTCCCTACTGAGCCGTGGTCGGCTAGGGCCGCCAAAGTAGGTGTCTCCGAAGGAGACACATCAGTCCAACGTAATCCCGGCACGCCGACAACCACTACGTGCTCGAGATTCGTATGAGCCATCACCGGCGTCGATCCGATCAACGATCCGGCGCACACAAAAATTACTACTATGACGCGCACTAGTTTCATAATCACAACGACTCCGGTCGGGCAACACGGTGCCGCATTGCTGGACCCAATCCAACCAAAATTTGAGGCACTCCTCGTCTTTATGACTTATCAGCAGCGGCACTGCAGCTGCTGATAGTAGTTGATTATCTTTGGTACTTGGGCCTGTCGGCCAGCGCCATCCCGTGTGTCTTCCTACTACTTCGGCGGCACCGGCGGCCGGTCTCGTCGTAGATCGCGTCGTGTATTCGATCGGCGGCCACGCGTCGCCTGAGATCTGCGAGACCTCCTCGACGGCATTACCCAAATTCCATGACATCCCGCGGTCAGATGCGCCGGGTGGCGGCGCATTACAGACCTCGACTACCGGCACCCGCGTCAGCCCGGGCCTTATCTATAGCGACTTCGCCTTGCGTTCTTAGATAGATCCTGTTTACACTTTGCGTACCACATAGCGAAACGGCTATCCCATATTATGAGAAATAGTGAAATGACTAAGCACCTTCCAGTGTTGCAGCTTCCGTCATATTCGCCTGCTTATTCAACGGCACGATGACTCGGCCTTACTAGGATGTAAGGCACCGCTGTGACTAGTAGGGCGTGCTGGTCCTCGCAACGAAATGACTGAGAAGGTGGTTGCACCATGACTACTCCGTCGGTGGAACTAAAATCGGTGCGGCGAGACTTCGTCACGCCGAGCGGTGACACGTACCCGGCGGTGCGCGACATCAACCTGGTGATTCCAGCCGGCACGTTCGTCTCGATCGTGGGCCCTACTGGCTGCGGGAAGTCGACGATTCTCAACGTCGTAGCCGGCTTGCTGCCGCCCACCGAAGGGCAGGTGATGAGTTTCGGTAAGCCGGTGTCTGGGTTGAACGCACATACCGGCTACATGTTTCAGCAGGAAACGCTGCTGCCATGGAAGACGATCGTGGACAACGTCCGGCTCGGCCTGACCATGCGGGGGGTATCGAGTAAGGCAGCTAAGCGTGACGCTCGGTCCTGGCTCAAGCGGGTTGGTTTGGCAGGTTTTGAGGATCGCTATCCGCATCAGCTCAGCGGTGGCATGCGTAAGCGCGCCTCGATCGCTCAAACCTTGATCACCGGTCCCGAGGTCCTGCTGATGGACGAACCGTTCAGCGCGCTGGACGTGCAGACTCGGCAGGTTATGGAGAATGAACTGCTACAGCTCTGGCAAGACTCCAACACATCGGTGCTATTCATCACCCATGACCTCGACGAAGCTATCGCCCTCTCCGACGAAGTACTTCTACTCTCCTCGGGCCCAGGCAGTTCCATCATTGGACGCTTCGACGTCGAGCTGCCACGCCCGCGTGACCTAATGACTGTGCGGGATCAACCCGGTTTCACCGAGATCTACACCAAAGTTTGGTCCCAGCTGCGCCAGGAAGTGATGAAGACCTATGCAGCAATCTGACCTACCCGTTCGGCGGACCGCGCGAGCCAGGGCTCGCCGCCGTCGCTGGATTGTCCACTCACTGCAGGTTGCGATCGCCGTAGTGATTCTCGGTGGCTGGCAGCTCGGCTCGAACACCGGCTTCGTGGACAGTTTTTTCTTTAGTAAGCCCAGTGATATCGCGGCGCGGGCCTATGACTGGATCAAAACCGGGTACATCCTTGACGACCTCGCTGTCACACTGCAGGAGGCGTTCTACGCCTTTGTGTTGGGATCGCTGGCCGGTGGGGCAGTGGGCTTTCTGCTCGGTCGGGTGAGGCTGCTTGCGGAAGTATTCGATCCCTACATCAAGATGCTGAACGCACTGCCCCGGGTGGTGCTCGCGCCGATCTTCTTGCTCTGGTTCGGGTTGGGTATCTCTTCAAAGGTGGCTTTCGGCTTCACTCTGGTCTTCTTCATCGTGTTTTTCTCGACCTTCCAAGGAGTCAGAAACGTTGACCGGATACTTGTGGACAACGTGCGAATGCTGGGGGGCAAGAGACGACACGTCTTGCGACACGTCCTCATTCCGAGCACGGCGACCTGGATTTTCTCCAGTTTGCACGTCAGCGTCGGGTTCGCGATTGTGGGTGCCGTGGTCGGTGAGTATCTGGGTGCGTCCCAGGGCGTCGGATACCGCATCGCTCAATCGGAAGGAACGTTTGACACCACCGGTGTATTCGCGGGCATGACTATCCTGACGCTCGTGGTGCTAGTTATCGATCTGGCGGTCAACCGGATCGAGCGCCGATTGTTGCGCTGGAAGCTCGACGAGCACATGACTTAGCTGACCAGAATTACCAGCAAGCGTTATTCTGTCCGCAGCCCACTAGAGCGAAAGATACCTCCATGAAACATAAATTGTGGCGCACACGTGCGCTTATTTTCCTGCTAGCCGGGGTGCTCCTGGCAACCAGCGCATGCGGCGGCAGCGCGAAGAGCGATTCCAGCAAGTTGACGATTGGCGTCGGCGGCCAGAGCTCGCTCGTCTACCTGCCTACTACTTTGGCAGCTCAGCTGGGCTATTACCAGCAAGTGGGCCTCGAAGTAACGTTGCAAGACCTACAGGCCGGTTCGAAGGCGCTCACCGCCTTGCTCGGTGGCAGCGTGGATGTCACGTCAGGGTATTACGACCACACGATCCAGACGCAGGCTAAGGGCAAATCGATCGAGTCATTCGTCACGATGCTGAAGCTTCCAGGGATTGCCCTAGTAATTTCGCCTCAGGAACACAAGCAGATCAGCTCCATCTCTGACCTCAAGGGTGCCAAGATCGGCGTCACCGCTCCCGGTTCATCGACTGATTTTTTCTTGAACTACCTGCTTAAGTGGGCCGGCCTATCCGCGGATGCGGTCAGTCACCAGGCGATCGGCAGTGGCAGCACCGCGGTCGCGGCGATGGAACAGGGCACCGTAGACGCGGCCGTCATGATCGACCCGGCCATCTCTGAACTCCTCAAACGACAGCCTGACACGAAAATCCTGTATGACCTGCGAACGG
This sequence comes from Acidimicrobiales bacterium, assembly GCA_003243955.1. Classification (GTDB taxonomy): domain Bacteria; phylum Actinomycetota; class Actinomycetes; order Mycobacteriales; family QHCE01; genus QHCE01. The sequence goes on from QHCE01000033.1 coordinate 25,793, forward strand.
CTGACGGCGTGCAAAAGATATACGGAACTCCGCAGTACCCCGCTGCCGTGCTTTACTCCACATCGTCGTGGGTCAAAGAGCATGCTGCCATCGCCAAGAAGTTGGCCGCAGCGATCGTCAAAACCCTGCAGTGGATCAATACCCACAGCGCCGCGGAAATTGCCGCCAAGATGCCAGCGAGCTTGGTCGGCGCCGACAAGAACCTGTACATCAAGGCATTGAGTGCAGCTAAGCCGACCTATTCACTGGACGGAAAGATGCCACCCGAAGGCGCATCCGAGGTGCTTAAGGTATTGTCGTCAGATCCCGCGATCGCCAAGGCGAACATTAATCTTGCCGCCACGTACACGAACTCACTACTACCGCCGTCTTGATTGGCTAGTACCTCCGATGAAGGAGGATCATGCCTATAGCAAGGATTTCCTACACTGAAGAAGACGCGTGGCGAGACCTGCCTATTTTACTTGGGGCAGCAGGCTTAAATGAAAGCTTAAAGAATGAAGCCGAGCTTCTTCACTACAATCAGAACAGCCTATTTCGAATTCCTTCTCTGGGAATAGTTATGCGGAATGTTCGACCGAATCCGCTGGCTGCCGGACGCGCCAAAAGGGTAGCAAAACTTGGGGAGTATTTTAGGCAATCCAGTGCCCCCACAGTGAGGTTGGCTGATGGTTTTACCCAACCTATTAACGTTGGAGACCTTTGGGCCACAATATGGAATGAAGAGGAGCGTAGGCCTAAGGATCAGATTAAAGGTCGCCATATGGGTTCCGCGCTTAAAGCGTTTCATGAGATAGATATTAGCGTCCCGGAATTGGCAGCTCTGCCTCGCTGGCAAAATCCGCTAGCGGATAGTAAAAGCCGTATCAGGCAAGGCTTCACAAAAGAACTTATAACTAAAGAGGAATATGAAAAACTGATCGCGTTGATGGATGAGCTTGAAAGAGATATTAGAATTGTTCGGCAACAGCTAGAAAAAATGTTTACATTACTTCACGGCGATCCACAAATAGCAAATTTATTGTTTAGAGATGACGAGCCAATATGGTGTGATTTTGATTCAACTATGATAGGTCCGTCACAAGCGGATCTTGCGGTAACCGCGGTGAACGCTATCCGCTTCAATAAGTCTGAACGGCATAAACAAGCGGCAGCTGCTTACGGCCAAGATGTAATGCAGGATGAACATTGGGATCTTTTCCGGCGGATGCGAGAGGCAAAGTTGATTGCTTCTAATATTTTGAACCTCAAGGATCACCCAGCTATCCGGCCTGAATTTGAAAAAAGGTACCGGAGTGTTTTCGAGGAAGGTAATGAAATTTGGATTCCTTACACTGAAGCAAAGGAAAACTACGACAGCGAGAATCCAGGTTGGCTCGACCAACAGGCCTCTACTCAGACCGCGGCCAAGGTAACAGCAGATGCGGCTAGGCGGCCTCGCCCTGACTGTAGGCGACCCCGCAATCCGAGACCGAGATAGCATACCTCGGCTGCGATGCGTTGGAGTAAGTCACTGCCACGGGTTAGACTTCCGGATATGACGCTGCTGCCCGTCGATGGACTGGAGGTCCGCGTTCTTGTCGACAACGTCACCGACGGTTTGTCATCGACTCCCGCACATGTGGAGAGCGAATTTTCCTATGCCGTCCGGCGTGGTTTGCTGCGAGTCAGCGGTCGCTCGCTGTGCTGCGCTGTCCACGGACTTTCACTGCTGTTAACGGCGCGCCGCGGTGGGCGAGAACGCACCGTTCTCTTTGATACCGGGCCTGAGGAGTACGCGTTCGAGCGAAATGCGACCCGGTTGGGCGCACCGCTGGGATCGGTTGAGGGAATCGTTTTGTCACACGGGCATTGGGACCATTGCGGTGCTGTCTTCACGGCCCTCAACTTGGCGCGGCAGGCGTCCGGTCGCACCGTCCCGGTATATATGCATCCGCAGATGTTTCGCACTCGGGCGCTACAGCTTCCCGGCGGCGCCCTCGAAGTGTTCGACGATGTGCCAAGCGTGCAGGACCTGCAAGCCAACGGAGCGGAGGTCGTGTCGACCGGTGAGCCGCAGACACTGCTCAATGGCGTGTTTCATCTATCAGCCGAAATTCCCCGCGTGACGGAGTTCGAGCCAGGAATGCCCGGTCAGGTACGCAGGACCACCGATGGCCATTGGGAACCAGACGAGCTGGTGCTCGATGAGCGTTGGCTTGCGGTCCACGTTGCCGACAAGGGCCTGGTTGTGTTCAGCGGCTGTTCCCACGCCGGGATCATCAATGTGCTTGAGCACTGTCGCGCCAGCTTCCCTCACGTCCCAGTCCACGCGGTCGTGGGAGGTCTGCACCTTTCGGGTCCAAACGAGCAACACATCGACCAGACCGTGCAGGCCATGCGCGGCTATGCTCCGCAGTCCATCGCGGCGGCACACTGCACCGGCTGGCGAGCCGTCCGGGCCCTAGCTGAGGCGTTCGGCGACGATGTGGTTGCACCCTCGGCCGTCGGTAAGCGCTACAGCTACTGACAGACCACCACGGACTCCGAACAACACTACACATGTGGTAGAAGACTACTGCTGCGCGTAGAAAAGCCTTTCAATAAGCTTGAGGTCATTCGTTGGCTCTTTGTCGGTTATATTTTGAATCATGGTTTTCTCTTCTGGGTCTTCAAAGACAAGCGTATAAAGCGGAGTGTTCTTGTTGTACTGGCAGCCGGGAAATAACAAGTGATGATGCCATTCGATACCCTGAGTACGTAGCTCCTTGGCTCTTTCCACTATCCGTTTCGTGTCTTCCGAAGGACCAGGCTTTCCATCGATTTGCTCTTTTTGCAAAATTTTACTGCCGTGCAGTAAAGGAGCAAGCTCTTGACCCAGATTGTGCTCCAGCTTGTCTGAGTAGTGGACTAAATTACTATTATTTTCCAGGTCTTCAAATACAAAAGCATATTGAGGTCTAACGTTAAATGCGCAGTTGGGTGTCAGAATATGGAAATGCCACCGCGCTCCTCTATTTGCTAACATGTGTGCCGCTTTTCTGATGGTCTCAAGCGGTACTTCTTTCATCACTTCATGCACCTCCTCGTTTATGAGTGTCGAATCTGCAGTAGTGCAGCGTCGGAGTGTGGAACGGCTCCCAGCCCTAAAATGGTGACACGTCTGAGTTTATGGCCATGCTGCCCAGGCCCGTCTCGGCTGGTCTGGCGACAGACCCGGAGTATGCAGCTTGGGATGGGGTGGTCTGAGCCATCGCATGCTGCGATTGGGCAGGGAGCGGTCGGCCGCGCGGATGATGCCAGTCGACTAGGACCGTACGGATCGCCAACCTAGCCACTTGAGCTGGGTGGGGCGGTGCCGGCCGCGGTAGGACAGCACCGCTTTACGGATGGCGCCGCCGCCGGTGCGCTGAGAGGGCGGGTTTGGTGTGAGGCAGTCACGCAGGCGGATCAGCCTGCCGTGGATTCCGGTCTTGGCGGTGTCGCCGGGCATCCTGAGGATGCGGGTGACCTGTTCGTAGGTGTAGTCGTGATAGTAAGCCAGCACCAGCGCATGCCGTTGCAGCGAGGTCAATCTGCTGCGGAGCTCGGTGTATTTGGCGTGAGTGTCGAACTGGTCGGTGACGGGGTCGTCGACTAGGATGGTCCAGATGAGCTGCCCAGCCGCGTCTTCTCGGCGGCACCGGTCCTGCTCAGTGCGGATCCGGTCGACGGCGGCATAGTGGGTGGTGCTCAAGATCCATCCGACGCCGCTGCTCTGGCCGGGGTGGTATCTGTTGGCGTTACACCACACTCGCACGAACACCTCCTGGGTGAACTCCTCAGCTTGTGCCCTGTCGCGTATCAGGCGACAGGCCAGCCCAAGCACCCGTGAAGCGAGCAGGTTGTAGAGCTCACCGAACGCCGCCATATCGTCCCCGGCCACTTTGGTGAGCAGAGCTTCCACAGCATCACTGCGTGCTCCGGTGAGAGGCCGGGTGCCTCGGGCTTGTCGGGGCATGCCATGGTTGTTACGGCCACCTGCCGACAGCTGGCCGTACAGCGAGGTAAAGCCGCCCATGTGTCCCCCGGAAATTTTCCCGGCGAGGTTATCGTCGGGTCGCCAGGGTCTAGGGCGTTGAAGCTGCACGGATTTTCGTCTACCAAGCAACCGACTCTGGTGCCGGCGGCCGACGACGCGCTCGGGTTACTCTAACACGGTCGGACGTAATCCTCGGTTCTCAACAAAGTGCACGCAGGATCTGGCGATTGAGATCAGGAGCACCGAGGGCCAGCTCTTCAAGGTCGAGGCGTGCGAGTATCAACAGACCGGAACGTCCGTGTGGATGGCGGTGCGCAGCATCAATGCGACGAAGGAGCTCGGTTATGCAGCGTTCCGCGCCCCACTTCGGGCTGATGCGAGATGGCTGAGCTGGAGGCCTTGCGGGCCGCGGTGTTGGCCGCGCTCGACGATCCAGATGCAGCCGCTGGCGTGGACGCGGTGGGGCGTGTGTGTCGAGCGTGTGTGCGACTGTTGCCGGTGGACGGCGCCGCGGTGTCGATCATGTCCGATGCGCAGAATCGGGAAACGGTCTATGCCAGTGACGCGGTGAGCGTCGCGTTGGGGGAGTTGCAATTCTCTCTGGGCGAGGGCCCATGTTTCCAAGCCTATGCCACCGGTGGCCCGGTGCTAGTGCCCGATCTGGCCAAGGCCGCTGCGCCGCACTGGCCGGTGTTCGCCGCGCAAGTGGCTGACTATCCAGTGGGGGCGTTGTTCACGTTCCCGGTGCAGATCGGAACGATCCGGTTGGCCACCCTAGACACCTACCGAACAACAGCCGGGCCGCTGAGCGCGGCGGAGTTGTCGGTGGCACTGCAGGTGGCCGACATTGCTGCGCTGGCATTGTCGGGACTCGCCGCCGGGGATGACTCGTGGCTGGATGAGGACGGGCGGTGGTTGGAAGAATCATCGACGATGCGGCATCGTCAGGTGCACCAGGCCACCGGTGTGCTGATCATCCAATTAGAACTACCCGCCGGGCAGGCGCTGTCGCGTATGCGGGCGTATGCGTTCAGCCACGACCGGCCGTTGGCCGACATTGCCGCGGATATAGTCGGCCGCCGGCTGCTATTGGTTGAAGACCAGGGATAAAGGGAAAGATGCAACGTCTAGACTTGCCCGTATACCTAAGGAGAACGTGATGGCCATACGTGAAGGGCGGGTCGCCCAGGCGTTCGTGGAGTTGGCCGACACGCTGGTCGATGACTATGACGTTGCTGACCTGCTGCATACCCTGGCGGAGCAGTGCGTGCGGTTGCTGGATGCCGCCGCGGCCGGGCTGCTGCTGGCCGATCAACGTGGCAGCCTGCAGGTGCTGGCCTCCTCAAGTGAAGGGGCCAGGCTGCTAGAGTTATTCCAGCTACAAACCGAAGAGGGTCCCTGTGTGGAGTGTTTTCACACCCAGGCCCCGGTGCTGGTCGCCGACATTGCCGCGCAAAGCCACCGGTGGCCGCAATTCGCCGCCGCAGCCAGCCGCGAGGGGTTCGTCTCGGTGCATGCACTGCCGCTGCGGCTACGGACCCAGACCATCGGAGCGCTGAACCTGTTCGGTCGTGAACGTGGTGCACTGTCGGAAGAGGATCTGCGACTGGGCCAGGCGCTGGCCGATACCGCCACCATCGGCATCCTGCAGGAACGCGCGATCCATCACAGGGAAATCTTGGTCGAACAGTTGCAGACCGCCTTGAACAGCCGGGTGATCATCGAGCAGGCCAAGGGGGTGCTCGCCACGGTCGGCAACCTTGACATGGGTGCGGCGTTCATCGTGTTGCGAACCTATGCTCGCAACCACAGTGCCCGACTGAGCGAGGTCGCCCGCGACCTTGTCGAACGTGACCTCGATGCCACCACTGTGCTGGCCGGGCACCTAGCGCCGCGACCGACTATCTGAGCCAGCACAACCCCACTCGCCGACTCCCGTGGACACATGAGCGTAGCTGAATCACGGCATCTTCACCGGTGGTGATGGGTGAGGATGCCGTGGGCGGTGCTGGCGCCGGTGGCGGGTTCAGTGTGCACGATGACGGCCATCAACCGAGGCACGGCGTGGATGAGCTGATGTTCGACCTCGTGGGCGATGTGGTGAGCCCGCTCCACGGTCAGCGCGGCATCCACGGTGACGGCGAGTTCGGCGCGCAGACTATGCCCAATCCACCGCATCCGCAGTTCGTCGGCCTTGAGGACTCCGGGAACAGAGATGGCGGTGTGTTCGACAAGGTCAATGGTGGCAGGGTCAATAGCGTCCATTAAACGGCGGAACACTTGCTTTGCTGCATCACGCAGCACGAACAGGATCATCACGGTGATGCCTAACCCGATGATCGGATCTGCCAGTGGGAAGCCGAGAGCGGCTCCCACCGCGCTAAGCACAACGGCCAGGGAGGCGAAGCCATCGGTGCGGGCGTGTAGCCCGTCGGCGACCAAGGCGGCCGAGCCGATGTGCCGGCCAACGATGATTCGGTAGCGGGCGACGATCTCATTTCCAGCGAATCCCATGACGCCGGCAGCCGCGACGGCCCATAGGTGATTCACCGGGTTGGGATGGATGAGCCGGAGCACCGACTCGTAGCCGGCGATGGCGGCAGAGGCTCCAATGATCAGGACGACCATGGCCCCGGCGAGGTCTTCGGCACGCCCCAGCCCGTAGGTGTAGCGCCGGGTTGCGGCCCGGCGGCCGAGTAGGAACGCGATCCCGAGCGGGAGAGCGGTCATCGCGTCGGCGAAATTATGGATTGTGTCTCCTAGCAGCGCCACTGAGCCGGTGAACAGCACCACCCCCAGTTGTGCCGTGGCCGTGGCGAATAACACCGCGAACGACCACACTAACGCGCGCATGCCTCGCTGGCTCGCCTCCAGCGCACTGTCGAATCGGCCAGCACTGTCGTGACTATGCGGGGTAATCCCATGGCGCACCTGACTCCACAGCGAGCCCAGCCACCCAATCCGGGCATTCTCGCCATGATCGTGGCTTTGTCCGTGGTCGTGATTCCGGAGATGATCGTGTCGCTCTGCCATGCGCCCATCCTCTGCTCGGGAGGTACTACTCTGACTTTAGGCTTGATCTTTTCGGCTTTTGAGTAGATCCTGCGAAACACCATGAAGCGCAGTTATGGAAAGGCACACCTATGGACAAGAAGTTCCTTGCTATCCTCGCGCTTCTTATGGCTGGCATCCTCGTGGTGGCTGGTTGTGGTGATAGCTCTCAGGAGAGCCACGACAAAGGGCATGAGCCCGGCATGGATTCAGACCACAACGGGCATATGAACATGAACTCCGGTACAGGTCTGTCGGACATGATGAACGGCTACCAGCTCACAATCAAAAACGGTCCTGCGGCCGGCGCGGCCACACCAATCACATTCACCATCGCCAAAGCCGGTAAAACGGTCACCACATTCGATCGTGAACAGACCCAACTCATCCACTTTTACTTGATCCGCTCCGACCTGACCGGCTTCCAGCATCTGCACCCCAGCATGGACCACAACGGTCAATGGTCCGTGCGGCCTCAAACGGTTACACCGGGGCGGTACCGAATCTTCACCCAATTCATTCCGCACGCCGATGCGAAGAACGGCCAAATCGTGTTATCCACCTCGGCGGATGTGCCTGGCGTCGGACATGATGCCGCCACACTGCTCCCGGCCCCAACGTTGAGCACCCAGGTTGATGGCTACACCGTGACGATCGACACCGCGCCCAAAGCCGGCGCTCTCACACCGCTCACGTTGCGGGTTAATACCAACAGTGGCGCTCCTGTCACCGATTTGCAGCCATACCTAGACACCTACGCCCACGTCACCGCCTTTCACGAAGGCGACCTCGCGTTCTCGCATTTGCACCCCGAGGGTGAAGTGAAAGGGAGCGGTGGACCTAACCTGAAACTGGCAGCTGAACTTCCTGAGAAAGGCAAATACGGGTTGTTCATCCAGTTCCAGACCCACGGACAACTCCACACAGCACACCTAACCGTCACCGCCGAATAACGTGACTTGAGGGGCGCTAGCAGGCTGCTTGGCGGATCAGAGTTGCCCAGCCGTGCTTGTCTCCACGCCCTTACGAGTCAGGGGAGGTGGGCGGTCTTCCGGTTATGCCCAACAGGCGGTCCAGCAGCGGGGCGCTTTCTGGCACGGGCACTGCCTCGGGGAACACTCCGATTGCGAGCCATTCTTCAGCGTTCGGGCTGATCTCCTCCCAGAGCGCCCGTACGAGTTCGTCAGGTAGGCGCGGCTCGACTCCGATCACCAGCGCGAGATCGTGAGCTCGCAGGCCCCGGAAGCCGTTGATCTGCCAGAAGTACTCTCGAGCGGGATAGTCGCCAAAGGAGCAGTGCACAATCCGGCCGAGATCGGCCAGTTGCGTCGCCGCCGCGCACGCTAAGTCTACGATCGATGCGAAGGCGGTCCGGGGATCGTCTCCGAGCACATCGCCGTCGAACTTGTCGCGACCGGCCTGATCCATCGTCTTGCCGGCTAACATGTCGGGCACCCAGGCGTCGTCGTAAGCGTGGTAGTTGACGATTTCGCGCAGGGAGGGAGCGTGGTCGGTCTGGCGCATGGCGAAGCTGGCTGGCATCGTCATGGTCCACTGGTCATCCTTGATCTGCTGTATGACGTCGTTGAGGGTTCGGTCCGCCAACACGAACACGTCTGATTCACGCATGCGATCTCCTTGGATCAATGGATTAACCGGAGCTATCTTCGAAAGTACTCTCGGAAGTGCCCAAGGCTAGGCCGTAGGATTTATGTCGTCGAAGTCGGTGGAGGCCGACAATGCGGCCCAGGTCTTGATGTCCTGGGCGAAGGCCTCGTGTCCAGCGTTAACGAGGTGGAGCGCGTCACTGCCGAGCAGGAGGCGCGATGGGGGTTTGTCGGCCGCCACGATCTGCAGAATCGCTCGCGCGGCTTTGTCCGGATCGCCTGGCTGGTGCCCGCTTCCGTGTGCGCGCTGAGCGCGCAACGGGTTGAAGAGCTTGTCATAGTCGGCAATTGCGCGGGGAGCACGGACCATCGAGCGGCCGGCCCAGTCGGTTCGGAACTTGCCCGGCTCTACGGCGGTCACGTGGATGCCGAAGTCAGCGACTTCCTTGCCGAGTGATTCAAGGATGCCTTCCATAGCGAACTTGCTGCCGTGGTAGAAGCCAAGGCCGGGAAAAGCGATCAGACCGCCCATCGAAGTGATGCCGATAATATGACCCGCCCGACGTGCGCGCATGTGAGGCAGCACTGCCTTGATCACCGCCACAGTGCCGAAGACATTCACCTCGAACTGGTGACGTAGATCGTCCATCGAGGACTCTTCGATAATGCCGTCGTGGCCGTACCCCGCGTTGGCGACGAGCACATCGATCGGGCCGAGAACGCGTTCAGCTTCGTCCACGACCGCCTCGACCGAGCCGTTGTTAGTCACGTCAAGAATGCGGGCGTACGCGCGGTTACCGGCGAGTTTTTCGAAAGCCCGCGCCGCTGTAGGCGTGCGCACTGTGCCAACCACTCGGTGGTCTGCGGCCAGTGCGGCGATAGCGAGTGCGCGGCCCAGGCCGGTACTGACGCCGGTGATCAGGAATGTCTTGGTGTCTGACACAAAATGTTCCCTTCGTGCAATGTGATCAAGAGACCGACTGCGACTGTCCACATGCTGGTCTCGACACAGTCGATCGTATTCCGAGAATTGCCTCCTCAGCGACTCCTGGGTTGTCCGCTTCGAACGAGGGATGGCCGGTACGGGTACTGTCAGGCCCCCCATCCGGGGCTGTCGGGCGTGGTTTCGAGGCTTTTCGAGGTTTATTGTGGCGACATGGATCGGAACGCGGACCTCGGCGAATTCCTGCGCTCCCGACGGGCCCTGATCACGCCACGCCAGGCGGGCTTACCTCTTAACGGGGGCGCCCGGCGGGTGCCGGGGCTGCGTCGGGAAGAGGTTGCGCGGTTGGCTAGCGTGAGCGTCGACTACTACGTGCACCTGGAACGTGGACGCCGGTTGAACGTCTCCGACAACGTGTTGGACGCCCTCGCTCGCGCACTGTGCTTGGACCCCGCCGAACGCTCGCACCTGTTCCAGCTCGCCAAGCCCACCCGAAGCAGCACCCATCGGCCGCCGGCACGACCCCAGCAAGTGCGCCCAGGACTGCGCGACCTGCTCCGGGTCCTCGAACATACCCCCGCGATGGTGCTAGGGCGGCGACTGGACGTGCTCGCGTCCAACCGGATGGCGCGCGTCCTACTCACCGACTTCGACATCCTGCCGCACCGGAAACGAAACATGGTGCGGTTTATATTCTGCGAGGAGGCCGCCCGCTCGCTGTACATAGACTGGGGCACCATCGCCTCCGAGATCGTCGCGTCACTTCGGCTAGACGCCGGCCGCTACCCCCACGATCAGCAACTAGCCGAACTCGTCAGCGAGTTATCAATCGCTGACGAGGACTTCCGCCACTGGTGGGCCGATCATAATGTGCATCAACGCACCCACGGTACCAAGCACTTCCACCACCCACTAGTTGGCCAACTCACCCTCAACTATGAATCACTCACCCTGCCCGCCGATCCAGACCAGCGACTGATCATCTACGCCGCCGAGACCAATACCCGCTCTGAGGAAACGCTGCGTCTCCTTGCCACTTCGACCCATCAACCTGAAATCCCACCTGAACGGAACACAGACGAACTACTCCAACAGACTGAATCCAACGATCTCGGCGGAAACTCCTGTTAGAAGCGGGTTTCGTGGGAAGGTCAGGTGCTTCTTATCCCACCAGGATGTAGGTGGTCACCGTGGCTGCTAGCGTGATGGTGGCCGTCACCGCGCCGGTGGCCATGAACTTGCGCCACTGGATCGTGACGCCAGCTGCGCGGCACCGTTCGTGCCAGAGCAGGATCGCCAACGAGGCCCAAGGCGTGATCAGCGGTCCGATGTTGGTGCCGAACAGTAGCCCGAAGAGCTGATTGTCGTGCCCCGCCGGTATGGCTTGCTCGACAGCGATGTAGCTGGGCAGGTTATTGACCAGGTTCGCCAGAAGCGCACCTATCCCAGCGGCACGGGCCGTTCCCGTTGCCCCATCCTCGCTGCCGACAGCGGCGGCTAGCAGGTGACCGAGGCCAAGCTGACTGACCGTCTGAATCACCAGAAAAAGCCCAGTCACGAAGAGCAGCAAACGCCACGGGATCATGCACCACGCCAGCCAGTAGGGACGGCGCACAGCCACTGCCACCACCATAACTCCTGCGACGCTTAACGAGGCCACGTAGAGCGGGGCGCCGACCAGGATGAGCAGCACAAACGCGACGGTACACCCCGCCCCAAGTCGGAAAATCCAGATGTCACGGGGTCGGTGCGGTTCAGGAACGCGGTAGCGATGCGCGTCGCCGACAGCGGTCCGCCAGTGAAATATCCACAGAAAGCAAGCGGTGAGAGTGAGCGCCACGAGTTGCGGCACGATCATGCGGGCCGCGAAAGCCTCTGTTGAAAGCCCCACCCGGCCTATGCCCAGCAGATTGGTGAGGTTCGAGACCGGCAACAGCAGACTCGCTGTGTTCGCTAGCCACACGGTTGTCATCGCTAACGGCATACCTGGTGCGTCGATCCGCCGCGCGGTGGCGAGCATGATCGGAGTAAGGAGTACCGCTGTGGTGTCGAGGTTGAGGAATATAGTGGTCAGCGTCGCGAATGCTACGCAGAAGAGGAAAAGCAACGGGTAACGTCCGCCAGCGGCTCGGGCAATTCGCACCGCAATAGCGCTGAAAACGCCCGACTTGGCGAGCAACTCGGCGAAGACGATCACCGCACCCAGGAACAGCAGCAGAGGCGTAACCCGAAGCGCGGTGCTGGACGCGTCCGATGAAGACAGTGCCCCGCTGCCTACGCAACCCACGCCGATCAGGAAGACGATGATCGCGACCCAGTCCAAAGCGTCTAGCTGGACACTACGTTGTGGGGGATTCCCTTGCTGGCTGCGCGGGAGGGTGCGTAGCTTCACGCTGAGTAGCTTGCCAGAACAGCCATGGGTGGAGATATGAGTTTTTGGCCACTCCCGAAGGCTCTGCCATTGAGGTAGCCGTGGTCAGCCCGAAACGGGCCGTAAGCGGTATCGCTCTGATTGCTCATTCCTCGTAGGTGCAAGGTTCTGGTGTATACGCTGCAGCGATGCAATGAGGAGGAAACGTTCCTTCGATGAAAATCCGGCCAGCGCTTCTTCAGTCAAACGCTTCATTTCTTGAGCGATAACCGATTCCAGCCGCCGCCCCTCTACTGTCAATCGAAGTCGCACGAGACGCGCATCGGTGTCGTGGCGTTCCCGCCGAAGTAGACCTGCTACTGCTAGTCGGTCAGCAGTGCGGGTAACCGTTGGAGTGGCGAGGTTGAGTCGCCTGGCGACCTCGCCGGGCGACAACCCGTCCTCGTCCCAGAGGCACCGTAAGACGAATTGCTGACCCGATCGGACGCCATGAGCACCGAAGATACGTTCGCCTGCATCGAACATTGCCCGCTTTGTTGTCCAAAAAGCGGTCTGAAAGTCGGGAGCTGTGCTCGATCGACTTTGTTCTGAATTGTTCATGCGCCAGTTGTCTGCCTATCGTTAGTCGGCTAACATATTTTCATTGTCAGACTAATGATACCTAATGGAGGTTACTATGACTGTCCTCGTAACGGGAGCAACCGGCAGAGTCGGCTCTCGTCTGATTCCGAGACTGATTGCCAACGGAGTAGTTGTCCGGGCATTAGTACGAGATTCCACGCGAGCGAGCGCCCTTGCGGAGCAGGGGGCTGAGTTCGTTGTGGGTGATCTTCGCGATCAGGAATCGGTGGAAACTGCGATGGATGGGGTTGAGGCGGTACTTCATCTTGGCGCAGCCTTTCGAGGGGTGAGTCCCGAGGAGGCGGAGCGGATCAATAACGTTTCCACCGTCTCTCTGGCAGAGGCTGCAGTGGCTCGAGGTGTAAGACGTTTCGTGTTCACGAGCACCAACCTCGTCTACGGGCCCGGACGTGGACGTCCCGCCGTCGAGAGCGACGAACTGCTGGCACCGGCATCAGCTTCATACCCTTCGGCGAAACTCAAAGCGGAACGGGCGCTCCAAGACATCCACGAAAAGACCGGGTTGGATCTCCGAATTTTGCGCCTTGCATTCGTATACGGCGACGGTGATCCACACTTGAGAGAAGCAATGAGGTGGGCACGCAACTGGCCTGCCCACAAGCGCCTGCACATGGTGCACCATGCGGATGTGTTTCAAGCCGTGTTTCTTGCTTTACGATCCGAAGTGGGCAGCTGGCGAGCCTTCAACGTGGCCGACGATGCGCCGGTTACCACAGCGGAACTGTTCGAGCTGAACGGAGAGCATATGCCTGAGGAACGTTCTCTTCAGGTACTCGACGATCCGTGGGAAGGCATCGTTTCGACACGTACTATCCGTTCGATGCTTGGGTTTCGGCCGTTCTACCCCACGGTGTGGACGGCGCGGTCCAGTGGTTGCGGCTAGCTCGTGCGCCGAGCTCCCGACTCGGCATGGTCGATCAGTCGGTGCCAAGCTCCATCGCGGCACGATCGAGCGGCTCGTTGTCGGAGACCTGTCCGGCTGAGGCGATCGCCTCAGCTCCGCCTTCGGGCATGACGCCGATCAGCCCAGTTGAAGCCGCCTGCGCGGCACCGATCAATGCCGGGTGCGAGCTGCCGAGCATGCCGAGCCCGGCGTATTGCTCGAGCTTGGCGCGGGAGTCGGCGATGTCGAGGTTGCGCATAGTCAGCTGGCCGATCCGATCCGCCGGCCCGAAGGCGGAGTCCTCGATCCGTTCCATGGAGAGCTTGTCCGGATGGTAGCTGAACGCCGGTCCAGAAGTATTCAGGATGGAGTAGTCCTCACCGCGACGCAGCCGCAGGGTTACCTCGCCGGTGACGGCGGCGCCCACCCAACGCTGCAGCGACTCACGCAGCATCAGCGCCTGCGGGTCGAACCAGCGGCCTTCATACATCAGCCTGCCGAGTCGTCGTCCCTGGCTGTGGTAGCTGGCGAGGGTGTCCTCGTTGTGGATGGCGTTGACCAGTCGTTCATACGCTGCGTGCAGCAACGCCATCCCAGGCGCTTCGTAGATGCCCCGGCTCTTGGCCTCGATGACGCGGTTTTCGATCTGGTCGGACATGCCCATGCCGTGTCGGCCGCCGATGGCGTTGGCCTCTAGCACCAGGTCGAGCGCGGAGGCGAACTCCTTGCCGTCGATCGTCACCGGCCGTCCCTGCTCGAAGCCGATTGTGACGTCCTCGGTGGCTATTTCGACGCCTGCGTCCCAGAACCGCACACCCATGATCGGTTCGACGATCTCGATGTTCACGTCGAGGTGCTCGAGCGCCTTGGCCTCGTGGGTCGCACCCCAGATGTTCGCGTCGGTGGAGTAGGCCTTTTCCACACTGTTCCGATAGGGCAGGCCGCGGGCGAGCAGCCACTCTGACATCTCCCTGCGACCGCCGAGCTCGCTGACGAAGTCGGCGTCCAGCCAGGGCTTGTAGATCCGCAGGGAGGGGTTGGCTAGCAGGCCGTAACGGTAGAACCGCTCGATGTCGTTGCCCTTGAAGGTGGAACCGTCCCCCCAGATCTGCACGTCGTCGGAGAGCATTGCGCGCACCAGCAAGGTGCCTGTGACCGCCCGCCCGAGCGGGGTGGTGTTGAAGTAGCTGCGGCCACCGGACCGGATGTGGAATGCCCCGCAGGTTAGGGCCGCGAGCCCCTCCTCCACGAGGGCTGCCCGGCAGTCGACCAGTCGGGCGATCTCCGCGCCGTACGCCGTGGCGCCCCTCGGCACCGAGGCGATGTCGGGCTCGTCGTATTGGCCGATGTCTGCGGTGTAGGTGCACGGCACTGCACCCTTGTCGCTCATCCACGCGACGGCTACTGAGGTGTCGAGGCCGCCGGAGAAGGCGATTCCGACGCGCTCGCCCACGGGCAGGGAAGTGAGAACCTTGGACATAAGTAAAAGTATGCACGCTAATGCATTTTCATGCAAGACTGTTAGGTTGATTCAGGCGTAACTCCACCGATAAGCCTGCTCACCACCGTCATGGAGCTGGTATGCCGTCTCCTTGACACGTGACGTCTTCTACTGGAATTTCACCCCGTAAAAGAAAAGCGTCAACGATCTGGTCCACGCATGCGTTCTTCCTGCGGCTGTAGATCACATGGTCGCCTTCGTTTTCGACTGTAACCATTCGAGAACCATGGAAAGCTCGGTGCGCGGCGAGGGCACCCTCATAGGGAGTAGCTGGATCGTGCGTGGACTGCACCATGAGCACCGGTGGAATTCCGTGACCCGTGGGTACGAGTATGTTGATTTTTGGTCGGTGCCAATAGGCACATACGTTATCTACTTGCCACCATCCCATGATGGGGTATTGATGGCCCAACCGCAGCGATCGCTGTTCCCAGTAGGAGCGATTCTGATTCCACGGAGTGTCATTGCACAGAACAGCCCGGAACGTTGTTAATTGCTCATCTGTCATTTTGTAGTCCACCGAAGGGAATATCCCTTGCTGAGCTAAGCCCAGGACGGTGGGTTTAGTGCTGCTTACGGTCCGGAAGGCAGCAGCCTTAGAGCGTGTTTTGAAACTG
>QHCE01000067.1 GCA_003243955.1 Acidimicrobiales bacterium
AGTTTCAAAACACGCTCTAAGAACGGGCTGGATGCCTTCGAGGACACGGATCTCACCGAACACCTGAGCGGGCTCGATGTCATCAAAGTGGTGATCGTGGGTATCTCCACCGCGCACGGTATAGCCGCGACCGCCGCCACAGCAGTCGCATTGGGCTACGAAGTCGTGGTGGTTTTCGACGCGACCGCCAGCGTCAGCGTGGTCGAGCACACTACCGCGCTCGACCAGCTCGCCGGCCTCGGCGTGACCATCTGCTCGGTGGAGGACGCCTTGACGGAGTGATCCCTCACTGGCCAGGAAGAATAGGCCTGGCACATCCGGCGATTCACCTACAGCTCCCGTCCTCGGAGATGGAGGAAACCCATCGGTTACCAACGACCCAGATAAGCCGACAGACCGACCAGGACCGCGAGTAGCTGATCGGCAGCCGTACAGCTACGTTGACAGGCAAGTAAAGAACCTCGGCTACAATGCGCCAGTCGCCTGCGCCAGCTCCACTGTAGCCACGGTTACGGCCTCTGCCGCTAGGTCACGGCGTGTACACGGCGAGCTAGGCGAAAGCAAAAACTCCGCTCCCAGCTCAGCGGCAACATCGCGCAGCTTCAGTAACCGCCACAGCGACGACCATGCGGTTTCCCCACGCAGCAAGGCCGCGTGGCTGGTGGGCTGGCCAGCGGCGAAATAGCTTAACCGCACCACCAGCACCTCGGCCTTAGCATCTACCGCAGCTTGGAACACCGCGCTTCTCCACGGCAAAGCATGGCGGCCGCATGTGGTTGCCCCCTCGGGGAATGCGCCAAACGTCTCACCTGCTCGCAGCGCCGATGTGACCTCAGCGACCGTCGCCGGAAGCGCCAGTAGGTGATCTCGATCAATAAATACGGTGCCCACCTGTCGAGCGAGCCAGCCCAATACCGGCCACGTCACCAACTCGCTCATCGCGAGCATGCGCATGGGACCATATACGGCTTGCAGCACCAAAATATCTAGCCACGACATGTGTCTGGAGACGACTAACACTCCTGGCAGTCGAGCCGAGGGGCGAGATATTGGGTGCCCCAGCAAGGGTAGCGAGCGTACCGAAACCCCCATGACGAATAGGCCAGAACGCGATCCAGCCCACACCGCACATCGGCTGAGTCGACCGCACTTGGGCGCCAGCGCGACCAGCCCCATAGTCAACGCAAAGCACACGGATAAAGCCAAGAATCGAAGTATCCGCAGCAGCCACCACACCGTCAACGGCGAATCACGGCTCAGGCACGTCACGTCGCAACCGGTAGGACGCCACGGCACGCGTACATCCGGGTCAGGAAGTGCCGCCTGGGCGAGTTTTCGGTACCAACCCATCCCATCCCATTCACGTCGGAGCTACTACCGTGATTGCAGCGCGTCCAGCTCGACGGCGAACCAGGGGTCAACGTTGAAATCTCCAGGGCACGGTGTGTGCACTAGTGCTGGGCAACCACGCAGCTGAGCCGCTCGGCTATCTGCGCAGCATGCTCGTAGCTGCCAGCCTCCACCATGACCCGAACGAGCTGCTCGGTACCCGAAGGCCGCAACAACACTCGGCCGGTGTGGTCCAGCTCAGCTTCAGCTTGCGCAACAGCGGCCATCACAGCCGGCGACGCCGCTACCGCGCTACGGTCATGCACCTCCACGTTACGGAGCACTTGCGGCAGTCGGGTCACGATGGCCGCAAGCTCCGCAAGAGACTGACCTGTGGCGGCCATCCGCGCCAATATCGACAAGCCGGTCAGTAGCCCATCACCGGTCGTAGAGAACTCCGGCATCACCATGTGACCAGACTGCTCCCCGCCCAGCGACAAGCCACGTTCACGCAGCGCCTCCAGCACGTAGCGGTCACCAACGGCCGTGGTGAGCACCTTGAGGCCGCGCTCACGCATCGCCACATGAAGCCCAAGGTTGCTCATCACCGTGGCAACTATCGTGTGATCACGCAGCTGCCCAGACTCTGCCAAGCTAACGGCGAGTATCGCCAAAATCTGATCGCCATCGACGATGGAACCGTCGGCGCTCACCGCAAGGCATCGGTCAGCATCGCCATCAAGCGCCAGGCCAATGTGGGCGGCGTGTTTGCGAACCGCTTCACGTAACGGATCAAGATGGGTCGATCCCACACCATCGTTGATGTTCAGGCCATCCGGCGAATCCCCGATCGTGATGACATCCGCGCCAGCACGACGAAACAGTGACGGTCCGAGGCCAGCCGCTGCTCCGTGAGCAGCGTCCAGCACCACTCGCAGACCGTGCAGCGGCTGTGGTACACACGTCAACAGGTGATGCACATAGCGCTCACTGGCATCCGCGAGTTGGGTGATTCGACCGACTTCGCCAGCGACCGGCCGCTGCCAATTCGGGTCGGCCATGGCGGCTTCGATCGCATCTTCAGTTGAATCGGGCAGTTTGTGACCACCTCGAGCAAATAGCTTGATGCCATTGTCCGGCATGGGATTGTGACTGGCCGAGAGCATCATCCCGAGATCAGCGCCGCCGTCGGAGACCAAAAATGCAACGGCTGGGGTAGGAATAACCCCTAGTTTCCAGACATGGGCACCCGCGCTAGCTAGGCCCGCGCATACCGCGGCTTCCAGCATTTCACTGCTTGCCCGCGGATCACGGCCCACCAGGGCGACCGGCGCCTTGTTTGGCTCCCGAGCGGCTAAAACCCGGGCAGCCGCGCTGCTGAGGTCCAGCGCAAGCTCCGGAGTAAGCTCGCGATTTGCGAGCCCACGTACCCCGTCGGTGCCAAACAGCCGACTCAACGCTTGCTGTACTGCGGAGCCTTACGCGCCTTCTTCAGGCCAGCCTTCTTGCGCTCCTTGGCGCGCGCGTCCCGAGTAAGCAGGCCAGCTTTTTTCAAAAGTCCACGCCATTCGGCGTTTATCTTGATCAGCGCCCGGGCGATAGCAAGAACCATGGCTCCGGCCTGGCCGCTGGTTCCGCCACCAGACATGGTAGCGCGCACATCAAACGACTTTAGGGTGTCAGTGAGCTGGAATGGTCGCAGAATCAGCTGCTGCTGCACCTTGTCAAACGTGGTTTCGAATACACGCTTATCCTTTTTGTCCAGCTTGAACTTCCCTGTGCCGGGGGTCAGTCTGATTCGAACGATGGCTTTCTTGCGGCGGCCCACTGTCTGCACAGGATCCGTACCTACAAAGCTACGCGGAGCCGGAGCCGGCATGCTGCTAGCACTAGTCATAACACTAGGGGCACCACTAGCCGTACTATCTGTAGTACTAGTCATGACAGTGGTCGTGGGGTCAGTGGTAACGGTCACGCTGCGGCCTTCTCTTGGTCAATCTGTGGCATCTGGATGATCTCAAACGACGTCGGCTGCTGAGCCGTATGCGGATGCGACGAGCCGGCATACACTTTGAGCTTGGAAAATATGGCCCGCCCCAAGCGGTTTTTGGGAAGCATTCCCTTGATGGCGTTTTCTACTACACGCTCTGGGCGGGTATCCAAGAGCACTCCAATTGGAGTGCTCTTGATACCACCGGGATAGCCCGAGTGGCGGTATACCATCTTGTCGCGACGCTTGTTTCCGGTGAGTGCGACCTTTCCCGCATTGATGATCACAACGTAATCACCGGTGTCCAGGTGCGGGGTGAATATGGCTTTGTGCTTGCCGCGCAGCAACTTGGCTGCCGCGCTGGCTAGCTGGCCCAACACTACGTCGGTAGCGTCGATCACATGCCAACGATGCTCAATATCACCCGGTTTGGGAGTGTACGTACGCACAGGGTTTACCTTGTCTTTCGCAGTCTTCGCTTAATCCGTGACGAGCGTACTCGCCAAACTCCGCGCGGCACACTCGCGCCGTCAACTTCTGCCGCGGCCAGAACCTGGGCAAGAGCCTAGCTCGCGCATCCAGCACGCGGTCATTACTACAAGTTAAGATACCTGGCCCGGTCAGGCGCACTTAAAGCGGGCGCCTCCCACCTCACTCTTAGTGCGGCAGCCGCAGTGTGTGATCTCGGTCGGCGTGTCTGATCACGGAGTTAGCACCGCGTGATCAACTTCGGGTGTGATGTGCTGAACGACAACTCGATGGCCGCGCCGCTGTGGATAGCTGATGATCGTCTGGAGCGGTGGCGAGTGGGTTTTTAGGACATGTTCGCCCTGGTAGCAGGCCGGTTCGCGCAGGTGGAGTCCCGTCGCCGGGCCAGTACGTCGAAATTCAACACCCCGCTAACATCCTCACCCGCTACCGCCACATGCTCCGCGCACCAGGCGTCACCATCGGCCAAACCGTCCAAGGTGGACAGCCCCTAGGAGTTATCGGCAGCAGCAACTTCAGCGGCCCCACCTCTACTTCGAAGTCCACAAAACCCCACCCGGTAAACCCGCGACCAACAACAACGCCCCAGACCCAGAGCCAGTCCTACGAAGCGTAGGACTCAAACCCTAAAACGCACTATCTCGCTATGCCTTTCAGGCTTTACGTGCGGAAGGTGTCCATCAACGACACGCCACTTGCGCATTCATTTCTGTAATGCGAAAATTGATGGGTGGAGATTACGTGGCCAGATGATCGAATAACGCACCTAGCCACACGATCTAACCGCTACGGACGGGAAGCCCACAACATGCTTCCCGATTGGGCGAACGAAGCCGTTAGTGACCCGCACGCTACGCATAAGACCGATCGACCCAGCT
>QHCE01000021.1 GCA_003243955.1 Acidimicrobiales bacterium
CCACAGCCGCCACCTTGCTGCGACCGCCAATGTCCACACCTAGGACACGGGTGCCGCGCGGCACCTCACCCGCGGTGAGCACGACGACCCCAGTGGCAACAATCGCCACTACAACGACAACAGCGGTTGCGACCAGTGGCCAACTCGGGCGCAGCGATCGCCAAGTACGACGCTTGCCAGACTGTGGCACGCGTGAAGTACGGGGGTAATCAGCACTCTGCGGCGCCGAGGTGAGCTGTTCCATGAACTATGACCTTACGAACTGTTGCGAGATTTAGCGGTCCCCAAGCCGAGCCGCCCCAGGGAAACTCAGCGGCGCGGCTCTCCTGACGACAAAAAAGCCAGCAAAGGCAAATGACGCGCCACCGAGCAGTACTGTGAAGAGACTGACCCAATCGTTGGTCAACACCAGATCACCTTCTGACCTACTGGTTCCCAGTGCAAGCATGACGCTAAACCAGGCCACCGCTGGAGCCAGTGCACCCCAGCCAAAATCGCCCACCCGGTGGGCGAACCACACTGTAACCGGATTACCCAGCACCACAATCAGCAAACACACAGGTACACGAACGTCAGCAATACGTAGCGGGACCAAGAACGCTGCTGCCAGGCCAAGCACCACTGCTGCCGCACAGGCGATTACTAGTGCGCACACTCGCAACCACTTATCTGCCACCTCAGCAGTTTAACGATCCGCGAAACACTAAGGACCAGCGGCGACGCTTTCAGGGAAAACGTCAAGAGTAGACAGTGGGAGACGGCGATAGTACTCGACCCCAGTGGGTTCGATTCCCAAATTGGTCGCCAACGCATACAGCCAGGTATCGGGGCGAATCTGGGTGGCGTGGGCGGCTAGCGCAGCGAGTTTGGCTTCCGCATGGGGGCTGCCATCTACCCGAGCATCCAGCAGTCCATCGGCGGTGACGAACGGCAGCGAACCGAGCTCGCCGACGTCGGCGAACGGGTTTTCACTCGATGCGCGGAACCGCACCTGACCGGCCTCTAGCAGGCCGCGCGGGAACGTCGGCGCGTACGCCTCCCGAACCTCCCATCTGTCGATTCGGGCCGGGTCCGCCGCGGTTCGGATCGCTGCCATCGTGACGTGATGTGTCCGCACATGATCAGGGTGCGCAGTCAGCCCGGATTCGTCATAGGTGAGGACAACCTCAGGTTTCAGTTCGACGATGATGTCGGCCAGCTCGGCGATAGCTGACGCCACATCGGTGTAACCGAACGCGCGGTGATGGGCGTTGCCCGATGTTCCCGGCATCCCGCTGTCTCGGTACCGCCCCGCGCCGCCCAGCATCCGAAGCTGCGAAACACCCAGCAAGCCGCATGCGGTACGCAGCTCGCTGAACCGGTACCCGCCAAGCTGATCGGCCTGATCGGCGGCTAGGTGCGCTAGCTCGGGAACGTAGATATCGCCCTGCTCGCCGAGAGTGCAGGTGACCAGCGCTACTCGAGTTCCCAGCGCGGCATAGTGCGCCATGGTGGCGCCGGTGAAGATGGTCTCGTCATCTGGATGCGCGTGCACAAACAGCATTGAGCAAGGCACGGTTCCGCCGGCTATCGTGTTGCCCAAAGTCGCGCTGTCCCCAGTCATGCTGGTTGACATTACCGGCGCCTAGGAGTCGCGACTGCGAGCCGAGCGGGCCCGGTCCTTAGCGTCTAGCTGCACCTTGCGGATCCGGACCGCGTCCGGGGTGATCTCCACGCATTCGTCACCGCGACAGAACTCCAGCGCCTGCTCTAGGCTGAGGTTCTTCGGCGGGATCAGTCGCTCCAGCTCATCGCTGGTGGAGGAGCGCATGTTGGTGAGCTTCTTCTCCTTGGTGGCGTTGACGTCCATGTCGTCGGCGCGGGCGTTCTCTCCCACGATCATGCCCTCGTACACCTCGGTGCCCGGACCCACGAACATCGTGCCGCGCTCCTGCAGGTTAGCCAGCGCGAAGCCGGTGACCGAGCCGGCGCGGTCGGCGACCAGCGAACCGTTGGGCCGAGTGCGGAGCGTTCCGGCCCACGGTTCGTAGCCCTCGAAGACGTGGTTGAGTAGCCCGGTGCCGCGAGTTTCGGTGAGGAACTCGGTGCGGAACCCGATCAGTCCACGCGCCGGAACCAGGTACTCCATCCGCACCCAGCCGGTGCCGTGATTCACCATCTGCTCCAGGCGGCCTTTGCGCAGCCCCAGCAGTTGAGTGACCACGCCGACGTACTCTTCGGGCGCGTCGATGGTGAGCCGCTCCATGGGTTCACAGAGTTTGCCGTCGATCTGCTTGGTGACCACCTGCGGCTTACCGACGGTGAGCTCGAAGCTTTCCCGGCGCATCAGCTCCACCAGGATGGCCAGTTGCAGCTCACCGCGGCCCTGCACTTCCCACGCGTCGGGGCGCTCGGTGTCGAGCACCCGGATGCTGACGTTGCCGACGGTCTCGGCGTCAAGGCGATTCTTTACCAGCCGTGCGGTGATCTTTTTGCCGGACCTTCCCGACATCGGCGAGGTGTTAATGCCGATCGTCATGGAGATGCTGGGTTCGTCCACGGTGATCACCGGCAGCGGGCGCGGGTCAGCCGGATCGGCGAGGGTCTCACCGATAGTGATCTCAGCGATTCCGGCTATCGCGATGATGTCGCCAGGGCCTGCCTGCTCGACCGGCACCCGCTCGAGTGCTTGAGTCATCAGCAGGTCGGTGATTTTCACCGTAGTGATGCTGCCGTCCTTGCGACACCAGGCTGCTTGCTGGCCTTTTCGAATGGTGCCATTGCGCACCCGGCACAGCGCAAGCCGGCCCAGATAGGGCGACGCGTCCAGGTTGGTGACGTGCGCCTGTAGCGGCGCACCCGTGGTATAGCTGGGGGCGGGGATCGTCTGGGTGAGCGTAGCGAACAGTGGCGCCAAGTTTTTACTATCGGGCATCTGGCCGTCGGCCGGGGCGGTGAGACTCGCCCGACCGGCTCGGGCGCTGGCGTAGAGGATCGGGAAGTCGATCTGTTCTTCGGTGGCATCAAGGTCGAGGAAGAGCTCGTAGGTCTCGTCCACCACTTCGGCGATGCGGGAGTCTGACCGGTCCACCTTGTTGATCACCACGATGATCGGCAGCTTGAGCTGTAGTGCCTTGCGCAACACAAACCGGGTCTGCGGCAGCGGACCTTCGGCCGCGTCGACCAGTAACAGCACGCCGTCCACCATGGACAGTCCGCGTTCTACCTCGCCACCGAAGTCGGCGTGACCGGGGGTATCGATGATGTTGATGGTGGTGTCGCCGTGGCGCACGGCGGTGTTCTTGGCCAGGATGGTGATGCCCTTTTCCCGCTCCAGGTCCATGGAGTCCATCACCCGCTCGGCACCCTGGCTGGTGGCGGAGTCGTCGGCGGCGTCGCCGTGGGTGCGCAGCGCACCGGACTGCCACAGCATGGCATCCACCAACGTGGTCTTACCGTGGTCGACGTGAGCGACGATGGCAACGTTGCGGAGGTCATCTCGGTGGGCAACGGTGGAAGGAGGCAGAGAGGACACGGAAGGCATAGAAGACACAGTATTCACCTCACCATCCCAGCATTACCTCCTTCGCTCACCCCGGCCGGGGCAGGCACGGGTGCAGCAAGGCAGTGCTGCGGCGGTAAAGACACCTGGAAAAAATGTGACGTCTTCTGGCTTGACCCTCCCCGTCCGTCTAGTAGGTTATTACCGATAAATGTAAAAAGCCCGTTTTATCTTTAAAATACCTATTCCCCATTGGCACATGGGGCTGGCGCTGGCGGACGCGGCAGGCAACGACTTGGCAGCAAGGTCCAACATCGCGGAAAGACGAAGGAGCTGGATGTGAAGAAATCATGGATGTCATTTACCATGGCAGCGCTCATTGGCGGGAGTTTAACCCTAGGAATAGCGAGTAACGCCTTTGCCGCTGATCCGCACGTCGTCAGCGCGGGCCCACAGCACCAGAGCGGAGTGCAGCGCGCAGCCAAAACCGCACAGATACCGGCGGCGACTGGTCGAGAGCTGTACGACTTTCACTTTTTCGTAAATCACAATGACACCCCGTTGTACTTTTCACCGGATAACGTCTTCAATGAATTGCACCGTTGCTTCAACTGCAGTTTTCCGGTGCCGGGCGCCCCAGCTGAATTCCCAGCTTTTGGCCAGCACCTTCCGCTGCGGCCCTCCGCCTTCGGCATCTGCCAAGATGCTCCTGTAGCGGCCCAGCCTTACGACCCATCCCACGTTATTCGCCTTATCGCTCTGCCCGGTCACTTCGATGGTGAAGGCTCCACCGTGGACTTTACTTTCTTCAACAACGTATCCGGGCCAGGGCAAGGGTTGCTAATACTGAGAGTTCAAGCGCATGTCACCAACCCAAGAATCCCGGATGAAGTCAACAAGCGCTTCGCGGAGGCTGAATGGAAGACGTTCGCCGATCAACTCGGCAACAACCTGTTTCCGCACGCGGACAAACGGACCTAGACAGGGTTGGCATTCAGAGGGTGTTTTGAAACTTAG